>NZ_BCQQ01000135.1 GCF_001552155.1 Actinomadura formosensis NBRC 14204
GGCTAACCGGTGATGACGGCCAGGATCCGCGTGCCCTCCGGGAACGCGCCGTGCCCGGCCAGCGCGAGCACGCCGAACATCATCTTCGCCGTGTAGATCCCGTCGAGGACGATGCCGTGCCGTCCGGCGAAATCATCGATGAACGCGTCCAGTTCCGGGGTGCGCTTGGCGTAGCCACCGAAATGGAATCCGCCTTCGACACGCCAGGTTCCCCGCCGGCCGCCGTAGGCCGCCCGCTGGAGCCGCTCTACCTCGCCCTCCATGAAGTCGCCCTTCAGCACGGAGAACCCGAGAGCGCGCTGATGCGGGGCCAGGCCCGCCGCCAGGCCCGCGAGCGTCCCGCCCGTCCCGCATGGACAGCAGACAACGTCGAACCCCGGCACCTCCGCGCCCAGTTCCGCGCACCCCTTGACGGCCAGCGCGTTGCTGCCGCCCTCCGGCAGCAGATAGAAATCGCCGAACCGCTCGCGCAGGGCGGCGCGGACGTCCGGCTCGTGCTTGCGGCGGTAAGCGGCGCGGTCCAGGTAGGTGAGGCGCATGCCCATCCGCTCGGCGAAGGCCAGCGAATCGTTCAGCGGCCGGTGCTCCTCCCCCCGGATCACGCCGATGGTGGCGAACCCGAAGATCTTCCCGGCCGCCGCCGCGGCGCGGATGTGGTTGGAGTAGGCGCCGCCGAACGTCAGGAGCGTTCCCTGCCGGCGGGCCGGCTCGATGTTGTGCCGGAGCTTGCGCCACTTGTTGCCCGGCAGCTCCGGATGGATCAGGTCGTCCCGCTTCAGGAACAACCGCAGGCCCCGGCGGGCCGCGCGCTCGTCGGCCAGCTCCACCACGGGGGACGTCATCGCGGCATCATCCTATGCGGGCCGCCGCCGGGGGAGCGGGCCGGTCAGAGCGGGAGCCGCAGCCGCCGCCCCAACCTGCGGAAACGCGAGCCCATGACGTGCTCGGGCGAGGTGTCCCGGGCGGTCAGGCCCTCCAGCAGCGTGTCGAACGAGGGCGGCTGGACGCACACCAGCGTCGCGCTCGCCCGCCGGGCGCAGTGCAGCCGGACCGACGGCCGCAGCAGCCGGGACAGGGGGCCGCGCGACCCGCGCCCGACGACCAGGATGTCGTCGTCGCCCGCCAGCCGCACCAGCGTGGCGCCCGGCTCGCCGACCAGGGCCAGCGCGGACATCCGCACGCCGTCCGGCGGGCCGCCGCTCACCTCGGCCAGCAGCCGTGCGATGAGCTCGGCGCCGGAGCCGCGCAGCGCCTCGGTGACGCCGCAGCCGAGCTGCCCGGCCGCCGACACGTGCGGCGGCAGCGGCGCGGCGTGCACGACGAGCAGCGGCAGCCGCCGCAGCCGCGCCGCGCCGATCGCCCAGGAGAGCGCGCAGCGGGCGCCCGCGGAGTCGTCCACCCCCACCACGACGCGGGGGCCGCCCTCCGGTCTCGCGATCACGATCCCTCCTGTGCCGCGCGGACGCCGGCGGACCGCCGGGTGCCAGCAGTTTAGGCATACCCGCCCGGTACGGGGAGTGCCACATTCGGGAAACACCGGTTTGCGATGAAGCGTGGCCGCTGGACCGGCCACCGCCGCACGCGGCAGACTCCGGGTATGGCCGCACCGCACGAGAGTGACCCTTCCTGCGCCGTCGCGCACGGCGACGTCCCGCCCGAGCCGGTGGAGCGCACGCTGGTCGCGGTGTTCGCCGGCCCCGTCGCGGAGCATCTGCTGCGCTACGGCGCCGACCTCGGCTACCGGACGTTCCTCGTCGACCCCGACAAGGACCGCGGCGGGACGGCCGACCTGCCGCCCCTCGACGGCACCGCCGACGTCGTCGTCACCGACCACCACCGCCCCGAGCTGGGGCCCGTCCTGCGCGACGTCCTGACGCAGCCCGTCCGCTGGGTCGGCGTCATGGGCAACCCGCGGCATCCCGCACCGCACATCCCGGCGCTCACCGAACTCGGCGTCCCCGCGAGCGACATCGCGCGGGTGCACCGTCCCATCGGCCTGAACATCGGCTCCAGGTCCCCGGCCGAGATCGCCATCGCCGCGCTCGCCGGCCTGATCGCCGACCGCAACGGCCGCCCCGGCGGCTTCGAGTTCTGACGCGGGCCGTCCGGTGCGAGCGGTCGCCTACGACGCCTTCGGGGCGCCGCCCGGCGTGCGGGAGCTGCCCGGCCCGCCGGTCCCCGCGGGCGGCGCGGTGATCCGGGTCGAGGCCACCGGCGTCTGCCGGAGCGACTGGCACGGCTGGCAGGGCCACGACCCCGACATCCGGGTCTTCCCGCACGTCCCCGGGCACGAGCTGGCCGGGACGGTCGAGGAGGCCGGCGCCGGCGTGACCCGGTACCGTCCCGGCGACCGGGTGACCGTCCCGTTCGTGTGCGCGTGCGGCCGCTGCCCGTCCTGCGCGGCCGGAGACCAGCAGGTGTGCGAGGCGCAGACCCAGCCGGGCTTCACCCACTGGGGGTCGTTCGCCGACTACGTCGCCATCGACAACGCCGACGTCAACCTCGTCGGCCTGCCGGACGAGATGTCGTACACCACCGCCGCCGCGCTCGGCTGCCGGTTCGCCACCGCGTTCCGGGCCGTCACGGCGCAGGGCGGGATCGCCGCGGGCCAGTGGGCCGCCGTGCACGGCTGCGGCGGCGTGGGCCTGTCCGCCGTCATGATCGCCGCGGCGGCCGGCGCCCGGGTCGTCGCGGTGGACGTCTCGCCGCAGGCGCTGGAGCTGGCGCGGCGCTGCGGCGCGTCCGCCGTCGTCGACGCGGCCGGCCACGACGATGTCGCCGGGGCCGTCCGCGACGCCAGCCGCGGCGGCGCGCACGTCTCGCTGGACGCGCTCGGCAGCCCGGCGACCGCCCGCGCCTCGATCGAGTCGCTGCGCCGCCGCGGCCGGCACGTCCAGGTCGGGCTGCTGCCGCCCGGCGCGGGCCGCGCCGGGCTGCCGATGGACCGGGTCATCGCCTGGGAGCTGGAGATCGCCGGCAGCCACGGGATGGCCGCGCACGCCTACGGGCCGATGATGGAGCTGGTGCGCGCCGGGACGCTGCGCCCCGACCTGCTGGTCACCCGCGTCCTGACACTCGACGACGCGCCCGCCGCCCTCACCGGGATGACCGGACCCGGCATCACCATGATCGAACCTCACCGGCGGGGCGGATCGAAATCCTCGCCGGGGACGTGACGGCGCCGCCGGAACCCCTGCTCGGCCGGCGGGGCGGGCATGGGATGAGTGCGTCGCTCCTGTTCTGTCGGTGGGGTCGCCTACGGTCGGAAGAGACGGGGCCGTCGGCCGCGTTGTCCGGGCGATGCAGCCGAACGAAGGTGACCACCACCATGGCGAACGACATCATCGAGTCAGACCGCGATTTCCAGGAACTCGCCGATCCGTACCGGCGCGAGCTGCTGGCGCACTGCTACCGGATGCTCGGCTCCATCCACGACGCCGAGGACCTGGTGCAGGAGACCTACCTGCGGGCGTGGCGCTCCTACGGCGACTTCGAGGGCCGGTCGTCGCTGCGCACCTGGCTGTACCGGATCGCCACCAACGTGTGCCTCACCGCGATCGACCAGCGCGGCAAGCGGCCGATGCCGTCGGGGCTGGGCGCGCCGAGCGACGAGCCGGAGCGGCCCGTGGTCGCCTCACCCGAGGTCCCGTGGCTGGAACCGGCGCCCGACACCGTGCTCGGTGCCGACGCCGCCGACCCCGCCACGATCATCGCGGCGCGGGAGAGCACCCGGCTGGCGTTCGTGGCGGCGCTGCAGCACCTGCCCGCCAGGCAGCGCGTCGTGCTCATCCTGCGGGACGTCCTGAAGTGGCGGGCGGCCGAGGTCGCCGAGCTGCTCGGCACCTCCACCGCCGCGGTCAACAGCGCGCTGCAGCGGGCACGGGCCCAGCTGGAGCGGGACGCGCCCCTGCGGGACGAGCTGACCGAGCCGACCGACCCCCGCCAGCGTGACCTGCTGGACCGCTACGCGAAGGCCTTCGAGGACGCCGACATCACCGGCCTCATCGAGCTGTTCAAGAAGGACGTCGTCTGGGAGATGCCGCCGTTCCCCGAATGGTTCGTCGGCGCCGACGACGTCGTGCGGCTCATCCTCGCCCAGTGCGGCCCCCTCCCGGGCGACATCAGGATGGTCCCCGCGGCCGCCAACGCGCAGCCGGCGTTCGGGCTCTACAAGCGCGACGAGGAGGGCGTGCACCGCGCCTACCAGCTCCAGGTGCTGAGCGTCACCGGGGACGGCATCGCGCACGTCTCGGTCTTCTTCGACACGAGCCTGTTCCCGCTGTTCGGGCTGGCCGGGCACCTCTGACCGGCCTCCCGGCACCCGGAGGCGTCCCGCCCGCGGCGGCCCGCGCCGCGATCATGGCCCTGCCGGGGCGGCCGCGTGGTGGCCGCCCGGCGCCGCCGGCGCGCGTGATTCCCCATGCGGGCGCGGAAGGTGAGAGGCTTCTGCACTCGCCCGGCGACGCCGGAGGGCACGCGGGGAGCGGGAACCCGCCCCGCGGCGCCGGTTCCCCGTGCGGCCGCCCGGGCCCGAACGACCGAAGGACAGCGATGTGAGCCTCCTCGACCGACCGCCCCGGCCGGACGGGGCCCTGACGCGCCTGCGCCGTCCGGGGCGGCGGGGTGCGCCCGGCACCGCGCGGCCGGACGCGGGGCAGCCCGGCGGGCGGCCCCGGCCCGTCCGCGAGCTGCTGCTGGTCATCGTGCTGTTCGTGCTCTACAAGCTCGGCCGGCTGGTGGCGGACGGCCGGGTCGCGGAGGCGTTCGACAACGCCCGGCGCGTGTGGCATCTGGAACGCCTCCTCGACCTGCCGAGCGAGACCGGCGTCCAGCAGGGCCTGCTGCAGAGCCAGGTCCTCGTGCACGCCGCCAACGGCTACTACGCGTACGTGCACTTCCCGGCGACGGTGGCGTTCCTGCTCTGGATCTACCTGCGGCGACCCGTCCACTACCGGTGGGTCCGCCGGGTCATGGTGGCGCTGACCGCCGTCGCGTTCGTCCTGCACCTGCTCGTCCCGCTGGCCCCGCCGCGGATGATGCCCGCGACCGGGCTCGTCGACACCGCCGCGCGGTTCGGCCCGGCCGTGTACGGGCCGCCCCAGGCCGACGTGGTCGCCAACCAGTATGCGGCCATGCCGTCCCTGCACATCGGGTGGGCGGCCGTCATCGCGCTCGGCCTGATCGTCACGTCCCGGACGCGGCTGCGCTGGCTGTGGCTCCTGCACCCGGTCACGACGATCGCGGTCGTGGTGGGCACCGCCAACCACTACTGGCTGGACGGCATCGTGGTCCTCGGCCTGCTGTCGATCAGCGTCCTGCTCCTGCGTCCGCCCGCGGACCTGCCGGCCGAAACCCCCGGCTAGCCGGCCGGCCGTGCGCCCAGCGTCTCCAGCAGTTCGGTGACCGGCTGCAGCTTCTCGTACAGCAGTAGGACGGGCTCGTCCGGGCCGGCGATGTCCAGCGCCGACGTCAGCGCCCCCTTCAGGTCGCCCGCCGGGTGCGGGCGCACGTCCGGGCGGCCCTCCCGCAGCCCGTGGACGATCAGCCGGGTCATCTCGCCGGAGCGGCGGCCGCGCAGGTCCTCGTCCTCGTAGACGACGACGCGGTCGAACGTCGCGGCGAGGGCCCGTGCCGTCTCGCCGACCAGTTCGTCGGACCGGTCGCCCGGCAGCGTCACCGCGGCGACGCCCCCGCGGCCCCAGCGCCGCTCCATGAACGCGCCCATCGCCGCGACCGCCGCCGGGTTGTGCGCGTAGTCGACCAGCACCGGGTTGGACCCCACCCGGTACACGCAGCCCCGGCCCGGGTTGCGGGTGTGCGGGTCGAACGTGCGCAGCGCCCGCGCCAGGACGGCGACCGGGACGTCGAGCGCGCGGGCGGCGGCGGACGCGGCCAGCGCGTTCGCGATGACGTGGACGGCGTGCCCGCCGAACGCGCCCGCCACCTCCCCGGCCGGCAGGATGCGGGTCCTGCGGTCGCCGCGCGCCTCGGTCAGCCAGCCGTCCGCCAGGCAGTAGCCCACGCCGCCGCTGCGCAGGTGATCCACGAGGACGGGGGCATCCGGGGAGAGCGAGAAGAACCGGAGCACGGGTTCACGCCGCCGCACCGCCCGCCGTCCGGCCAGGCTCGCCGATGCCCCGTCCTCGGCGTTGAGGACGACGTGCCCGCCCCGCCGGATCTCCTCGGCGACCAGCGCCTTGATGTCGAGCAGGTCGTCCAGGGACTCGGCGCCGTCCGTGCCGAGGTGATCGCGGGTGACGTTGGTGACGACCGCGACGTCGGCCCGGTCGTAGCCGAGGCCGCGCCGGACGATCCCGCCCCGCGCGGTCTCCAGCACGGCCGCCTCCACCGACCGGTCGCCGAGCACCATCTCCGCCGAGCGGGGCCCGGACGCGTCCGATTTGTGCACGAGCCGCCCGCCGGCGTACACGCCCTCGGTGCCGGTCACGCCGGTCCGGCGGCCGTCCAGCTCCAGCATGTGCGCGATCATCCGGACGGTCGTGGTCTTGCCGTTGGTGCCCGTCACCGACACGACCGGCACCCGGGACGGCGTCCCCGCCGGGTACATCAGGTCGATGATGCCGCCGGCGACGTCGCGTCCCGTGCCCTCGTGCGGCGCCAGGTGCATGCGCAGGCCGGGCGCGGCGTTGACCTCCAGGACGCCGGCGGCGCCGCGCTCGGCGGGCGGCGGCGCGGCGATGTCGGGCAGCCGCAGGTCGATGCCGCAGACGTCCATGCCGACGGCCGCGGCGGCCCGCACGCACATCGCGGCGACCTCGGCGTGGACGTCGTCCGTCACGTCCCGGCTGGTGCCGCCGGTGGACAGGTTCGCGTTGCGGCGCAGCCACACCCGCTCCCCGCCGCCGGGCACCGATGCCGGGCCGTGCCCCTGCCGCGCCAGCAGCGCCAGTTCCGGGGGCCCCAGCGCCAGCCGGGTCAGCGGCCGGTCGTGTCCCTCGCCGCGCGCCGGGTCGGCGTTGACCCGCTCCACCAGCTCCGCGACCGTGGACGTCCCGTCGCCGGTCACGCACGCGGCGGTCAGCTCGGCCGCCGCCGCGACCCGCCCGCCGACGACCAGGACCCGGTAGTCCGTGCCCGGGATGTAGGGCTCGACGAGGACCTCGCCCGCGTCCCCGGCCGCTGCCGCGAACGCCGCCACCACCTCCGGCGGCGCGGTCAGCTCGATGTGGACGTTCTCGCCCTGGTGACCGGCGAGCGGCTTGACGACCACCGGGCCGCCGATGTCGCGCAGCGCCTCCAGCGCCTGCGCCGGCGACGCCGCCACCCGCCCCTCGGGCACGGGGACGCCCGCGTCCGCCAGCACCCGGTGCGTGAGCCGCTTGTCGCCCGCGACCTCCATCCCGACCGCCGACGTCGCGTCCGTCATCGCCGCCCACACCGTCCGCCGGTACCGCCCGTACCCGAGCCGCAGCAGGTTGAGGTCGTCCACCCGGCGGACCGGGATGCCGCGTTCGCGCGCCGCCCGCGCCAGCGCCGCCGTGCTCACCCCGAGCCGCTCCGCCTCGTGCGCGGCGGCGACCCCGGCCAGGTCCTCCGACAGGTCGGGCACCGCCCCGGCCAGCGCGCCGCCGACCATCCGCACGGCGAGCGAGATCAGCCGCTCCACCACCGTGCTGCCCGCCGGCTCGTGCCGCGGGCACTCCAGGATCACGTCGTACTCGCCGGGCCCGCCCGCCCGGACGGTGCGTCCGAAGAACACCTCACGGCCGATCGACCCGGACAGCTCCAGCGTGACGTGCTCGGTGACATGGCCGAAATAGGTGCCGCGCGCCATCGCCTCCAGCAGCCCGCCGGGACGGCCCGCCGAGCAGTGATGCCCGGCCAGTCCGGGCAGCGCCGCCGCCAGCCGCTCGGCGAAACCGGGATGGTCGGTCGTCTCGTGACCGGTCAGGCCCTGCAGGTCGAGCCGCGCGATCGCGACGGGACGGGACAGGTAGATGTTCGGGCCGCTCAGGCGGCGCACATGATCGAGCCGCACGGTCATTCCCCCTCCGGGCCGCGCATGGTGCCGATCGCGGGCAGCTTGTCGTTCATCTGGAACGTGCAGCCGGCCGGCAGCAGGTGCAGCGAAACGTCGAACATCGCCATCGGCTCGTCGTCCGACGCGGCGTAGGCGATGGTGGACTGCCCGGCGTCCACGACCGTGACCACCCCCGTGCCGACGACCTCGAAATGGCCGTCGCCCACCACGATCGCCGTGTCCTCGTCTATGCCGACCCCCAGCAGGCGCGTGTCCAGCGCTATGCCGCTCATCAGCCTCGGCAGCCGGCCGCGCTCGTTGAAATGCATGTCGATCAGCACGTTGCCGAGCAGCCCGAGCCCCGGACCGACCTTCACGCTGGACGCGGCGACCTCGTGGCCGTGCCCGCCCAGGATCATCCAGTGGCCCATCGCGGTCGCGCCGGCGCTCGTCCCGGCGATGACCAGGCCCTCCTGGTCCAGCCGCCGCTTCAGCAGCTCGTTGGTCCTGGACCCCACCAGCGTCCGGATCCGCGACTGGTCGCCGCCGCTGAACAGCACGCCGGTCGCCGACTCCAGCGCCCGCAGCGTTGCCGCGTCGTCGGCCGCGGCCCGGCCGAGCAGCCGCAGTTCCCGCACCGACGGCACGCCGAGCCGCCCGAACACGGCCGTGTACTCCTCGGCGACCTCCTCCGGCACCTCCGTCGCCGTCGTCACCACCACGATCCGCGCGTCCTCGGCGCCGGACAGCTCGACGAACGTCTCCAGCGGCCCCGACCCGCAGGTCCGGTTCTCCGCCCCACCGATGATCAGCAGCCGGCCCTTGCGTCCGGCACTCCCGCTCTTGTCCTTCACATCGGCTAGCTACCCTTTGATCACACTATGTAGTCACAGGATCGCGAAGAGCCATGGCCGGGTCCGCCGCCGCGGCCGTGCGGGACCGGTGCCGGGAATCTTCCGGCTCGGCGGAACGCTGAATCCTGAACGGGGAATGACCTTTTCGTGGCATTCACCCGTCATGAGAGGCTGACTGCATTGGACGCATCGTCGAAAAAGGGACGGCCGGGCCGTGAGTGACATTCCCCGCCGCGCGGTGACGCGCACCGCCAAGCTGGCGACCCTTCCGCTGGGCTTCGCCGGGCGCACCGCCCTCGGGTTCGGCAAGCGGACGTTCGGCCGCCCCGCCGAGGCCGTCGCGCTGGAGGTCCAGCGCCGCACCGCCGAGCAGCTGTTCGCCGTGCTCGGCGAGCTGAAGGGCGGCGCGATGAAGGTCGGCCAGCTACTGTCGATCTTCGAGGCGGGGCTGCCCGAGGAGATCGCCGGGCCGTTCCGCGCCAGCCTGACCCGCCTGCAGGAGTCGGCGCCGCCCATGCCCGCCGCCACCACCCACAAGGTCCTCGCCGAGGGGCTGGGGGAGGACTGGCGCGAGCACTTCGCCGAGTTCGACGACCGCCCGGCCGCCGCCGCGTCCATCGGGCAGGTCCACAAGGCCGTCTGGCACGACGGCCGCACCGTCGCGGTCAAGGTCCAGTACCCCGGCGCCGCCCAGGCCCTGATGAGCGACTTCAACCAGATCTCCCGCCTCAGCAGGCTCTTCACCCCGCTGTTCCCGGGCGTCGAGGTCAAGCCGGTCATCGCCGACCTGAAGCGGCGCCTGGAGAAGGAACTCGACTACCTCGACGAGGCCCGCGCGCAGACCGCCTTCCACGACGCCTACGCCGGCGACCCCGACTTCGCCGTCCCCGCCGTCGTCGCCCAGTCCGGCAACGTGCTCGTCACCGAGTGGCTGGACGGCACCCCGCTCGCCAAGGTCATCGCCGAGGGCGACCAGGACCGGCGCGATCGGGCGGGACTGCTGCTGTTCCGCTTCCTGCTGTCCGGCCCGGCCCGCTGCGAGATGATCCACATCGATCCGCATCCGGGCAACTTCCGGCTGCTGGACGACGGCCGCCTCGGCGTCATGGACTTCGGCGGCGCCGCCCGCGTCCCGGCGGAGCTGCAGTGGTCGATCGGCCGCCTGACCCGCATCGGCACGCTCGGCGACCCCGACGCGATCGTCGACGCCCTCTGCGAGGAGGGCTTCCTCGCCCCGGAGGCCGAGGTGGACCCGGACGAGGTCGCCGATCTCGTCGCGCCGCACGCCGCGCCCTTCGCCGTGGAACGCTTCCGCTACTCCCGCGCATGGCTCCGCGAGCAGACCGCCCGCGGCCTCGGCCACGCCTCCGACATGCGTCCCGGCGCGCTCGCCCGCCAGTTCCGCATGCCGCCTCAGTACCTCGCCGTCAGCCGCGCCCTGTCCGGCTGCGGCGGCGTCCTCTGCCAGCTGGAGGCCGAGGGCCCCTTCCGTGCCGAAGCCGAACGCTGGCTTCCCGGCTTCTCCGCCGGCGACGGCCCGGACCTGGACGACCAGTCCCGGGCCACCGCCTGACCTTACATCTGCCACCCGGGCAGCTGATCGCCATGGGGGACGAGCACGAACATCACCAGCTCGCCCAGTCGCTGGCCGATCCGGCACGCACCACCGGGGTACTGGCGGTCGCGATGCACGCAGCCAAGATCCCCGACGTCGCCGAACTGGTCAGCGCCGCGTGGCCAGGGGTGTGCACCGTGACGCTGATCGGCAGCCGGGTGCGCAAACTCCTGGCCCGGCTGCTGCCCGAGCGTCCCATCCCGGTAGCAGGCGCCAGGCTCTTCGCCCCCGCCCCCGCCGCCGAACAGGACGTGGTCTTCGCCAGGCAGGCACTGCGACGCCCTTCCTGGTCGGCGCCATTGTTCACCGTCACCGCCGCGGCCTGCGCCCAACGCGCTCCAAGCGGGCAGGCCGCCCAGGCCGTCCGGCTTCTAGACGACCACCCTCGGCTCCGCTCGGTCCCCGGAACCAGACCCCAGACCGCCCCCGCGCCGGCCCACCAGCCAACCCGCTGGCCAACCCACGACGCAGCCCTTGCGCCGCTTGCCGCCCCGCGCGTCCCCGGTCGGTGCACAGCACCACCGCCTTCTCAGGCGGGTCGTGATAGAGCCCGATGATGTCGACGACCTTCTCCGCCAGCAGCGGGTCGGTGGACGGCTTGAAGGTGCCGGTGCGGTGCGGTTTGAGCCCGAAGTCCCGCCAGATCCGTCCGATCGTCGACTTCGACAGGCCGGTACGCTCGGCCATCGAGGCCCGCGACCAGTGCGTGGCGTTGCGAGGTGTCTCCTCCAAAGTCACCACCACCACCTGTTCCACCTGGTCAAGGGTGATCGACGGCGGCCGGCCCGGCCGGGCCTCGTCCATCGGTCCCTCCAGCCGCAGCGCGGCGAACCGGTTGCGCCACTTGGACACGGTGTCGCGGTGCACCCGCAGCTCGGCGGCGATGTCGATGTTGCTCTTGCCGTCCGCGCACGCCAGCACGATCCGCGACCGCATCACACGAGGCGAATACCTTCCGGACAACCGCCTTCCGTCCCAGCTCGAACTCGCCGCCGAGTTCCACGTCGCGAACCGCACGGTGGCCCTGGCCATGGCCGTACTCCGCGCGGAGGGCTATGTATGGACACAAGCCACAAGGGCACCTACGTCAGCGCCCCGGAACACTGGCGCTGTAGTTAGACGGGGAGTCGTCGGAGCCACCCGCATCCGATGACGGACGTTCGCGGATGCGCGCGCCGCTGCACCTCACGTGTGAGGATGGCCCGGACCGTCCCGTCGTCCGGGTCCCGCGTCCGAGTGGCCGTGCGCCGCTGTACCTCGCCTGTGGGCGTGGCCCCACCCGGCGATAGCACGGTGGGGCCACGCTGACAGGTAGGGTGCGGGGCGGCGCGGGCGGTCAGGTGTTCGACGGGGCCTTGGGTTCGTCGTCCAGCAGGCCCTCGGCGCGTTCGAAGCCCTCGCCGATGCGCCGGGTCAGCTCCGGGCGGAACACGATCATCGCGACCCCGGCGAGCAGCCACGCCGCGACGATGTAGGGGAACAGGTTGTACGGCGGGTCGGGGACCGGCCACACCTGCTTGTAGAACACGTAGGCCAGATAGGCGACCGCCACGACCGGGATCACCGCCTCCCAGCGCGGGGCCAGCCCGCGGGTGAACAGGTACCGCAGCGCGCCGAGGCTCGTCACCGCGTACACGACCAGCAGGCCGATCACGCCGAGCGTGGCCCAGTAGAAGTACATGTCGAACGGCGAGGTACCGGCGATCGCGTGGGCGAGCGTGGCCACCACGGACACGGCCGCGATCGTGAGCAGTGCCGGGATCGGTGTGCCGCCGCGCCGGGGTTCCCGGCCCCAGGCGGCGAACCCGAAGCCGTCGCGGCCGAGCGCGAACAGGATCCGGCTCGCCGCGGTCACGCACCCCAGCGCCGCCGCGAACGAACTCACGGTCGCGGCGCCGGAGAACGCGGTGGCGACGGTACTTCCGGCGTAGGACTTGGCGACGTCCGCGAGTGGCGCGCCGGATTCACCGAACGCCTTCACCCCGGCCGCGTCCGTGCCGAAGCCGAGCGTCTGGGCCAGCATCACCACGAAGTACAGCACGCCGGTCAACAGCACCGCGCCGATGATCGAGCGCGGGATGTTGCGCCGAGGGTCACGGGTCTCCTCGCCGAGAGCCGCCGCGCCCTCGATGCCGGCGAAGGACAGGAAGGCGTAGACCGTGGCCGCCATGATCGCGCCGAAGGAGACTCCGCTCGGCACGAGCACGTCGGAGCTGAAGGTCTGCCCGCGCGGCGCGTCTCCCCCCGCGAGCTTGGCGAACACCACCACCACGATCACCAGCATGAGCACGATGCCGATGGACTCGATGGTCAGCAGCACGCGGGTCGCGTTGCGGGTGTCCATGGTGGCCAGATAGGTCGCGAACGCGAGTGTCGCCAGCGCGATGACCGGCCAGGGGATGTCGAGATGGACCCCGGCGTCGGCGAGGAACACCTTCGTGAACTGGGCCGTCGACCCCAAGGTGCTGATCGCGAGGGCGGTGTAGACGCCGAGGAGCGCGAACCCGCCGAAGAAGCCGGCCCGCGGCCCCATCGTCACCCCGGCCAGCGCGTACACCGAGCCCGCGTGGTTGAAGTAGCGGGTGAGCCGGACGAACCCGTACATCACCGCCGCCACACCGACGAAGCCGATGAGGAACACCAAAGGTACTGCGGAGCCCGCGAGCTTCGCGGGCAACGCGCCGTTGAGACCCATGGCCAGGGTGGGGGCGGTGATGGCGAGGGATAGCCCGAGCGCCCCCCACAAGGTGAGATTCCGACGCACGACTTGCCTCCTCAGCGGCTTGTGAGCTTGTGGGCGTACATATTTGTTTCGTTACAGGTTGCCTGTCAATAGGAGTCGATGTAATGATCTGCACCATGACGGAGTCCACCGAGCCGAGCCGTATGCTGGCCGAGCGGCTGCGCGCCCTCCTCGGCACGCTGCCCCCCGCCGAGCAGAAGGTCGCCCGTACGCTGCTGGCGGGCTACCCGACCGTCGCGCTCGAACCCGTCGCGGCGCTCGCCCGGCGGGCCACGGTCAGCGCCCCGACCGTGCTGAGACTCGCGCAGCGGCTGGGCTTCGCCGGTTACGCCGACCTCCAGACCGCGCTCAAGATCGAGCTACAGGACCGGCTGACCTCGCCGCTCACCCAGTACGACACCAGCTTCGGCGAAGCCGCGGGCCCGCGCTCGCGCGACGTGTTCAGCCGGGGGATACGCGAGACGTTCGGCCAACTGCCCGACGGGGAGCTGGAACGGGCGGCGGCGCTGCTCGCCGACGGCCGCCGGCCCGCGTGGACCATCGGGGGATACTTCAGCACGCTTCTCGCGCGCTATCTGGTCATGCACCTGCGGCAGTTGCGCCCGCGCGCCACGTACGTCTCCGGCGGCGTCCACGAGCACGCCGAATATCTGATCGACATCCGCCGGTCCGACACGGTCGTCGTGTTCGACTACCGGCGCTATCAGTCCGACATCGTCCGCTTCGCCGAGCAGGCCGCGGCTCGCGGCGCCAAGGTCGTGCTCTTCACCGATCCCTGGCTGTCCCCGGCGGCGGCGGTGGCCGACGTCGTGCTGCCCGCGACCGTCACCACGCCGTCGCCGTTCGACGCCCTGACCCCGGCGATGGCCCTGGTGGAGGCGCTCGTGGCCGCGATCGTCGACGAGATGGGCGAGGTGCCGCGCGAGCGGGTTTCGGAGTTCGACCAGCTTCTTACGGCCGACCGGGAGGTACGAGAATATTGACCAAGGACCTTGTCTGCGTCGCGACGAGCGATCTGGTGGCGGTCTGCCGCGGACGCACGTTCCCCGTCGAGGATCTGTCCGACCGGCTCACCACCGGGGTCGGCTGGGTGCCCGCCAACCTGGCGCTCACCGCCTTCGGTGAGATCGCCGACCCCAACCCGTTCGGCTCGGCGGGCGACCTGCGGCTGCGCCCCGACCCCGCGACCCGGGCCGAGATCGAGCCCGTGCCCGGCGGCGGCGCCCTCGCCCTCTACCTGGCCGACTCCGTGACCTGCGACGGAGAGCCATGGGACTGCTGCGCCCGTACGACGCTCCGCGACGCGGTACGCGACTTCGAGGCGGCCACCGGGTTGCGCCTGCTGGTGTCGTTCGAGCACGAGTTCACCCTGGACGGCCACGAGCCGTACCCGGCATTCTCGATCCGTGGCCTGCGCGCGGCCGAACCCTTCGGTTCGACGCTGGTCGCGACGCTGGAGGCGGCCGGGCTCGAACCCGAGAACTGGCTGCCCGAGTACGGCACCAACCAGTACGAGGTCACCCTCCGGCCCGCACCGCCGGTGGCAGCCGCCGACCAGGCGATCCTGCTGCGCGAACTCGTCCGCGACGTCGCGGCGCGACACGGGCGACGCGCGTCGTTCACGCCGATGCCCGTCTCCGGGGGCACGGGCAACGGCGTGCACGTGCACGTGAGCCTCCTCCAGCCGGACGGGACACCCGCGACCCACGACCCGACCGGGCCGGGCGGGTTGTCCGCGCCCGCCGGGGCGTTCGCCGCCGGGATCCTCGACCACGCGCAGGCGCTGGTCGCGCTGACCGCGTCGAGCGTGATCTCCTACGACCGGCTACGGCCGCACAAGTGGAGCTCCGGCGGCGCCTTCCTCGGGCTGCGTCACCGCGAGGCGATGGTGCGGATCTGCTCGCCGCTGAACGGCGCGGCCGGCACCGCCAACCTCGAATACCGTGCCGCCGACGCCACCGCCAACCCCTGGCTGCTGCTCGCCGCGCTGATCCGGGCCGGCGCCGCGGGCATCGCCGGCGGCCTCATCCCACCGGAGCCGGTCACCGGGGAGGTCGGCGAGCTCACCGAGCACGGCCGGGCCGCCGCCCGGTTCGCGCCACTTCCGGCGTCGCTGCCCGACGCGCTGCGCGCGCTCGCCGCGGACGAGACCGTACGCGGTTGGTTCCCACCGCGCCTGCTCGCCTGCTTCGAGGCCGTCAAGCACACCGAGCTGGCGCTGGCCGAGACCACCAAAGACGTCCACGAGGTGCTCGCGCATGTCTACTGACTCCCTGGCCATGGTCGACCACCACTGCCATGGACTCGTCCGCACCGACCTGGGTCGCGAGGAGTTCGAGCAGCTCGCGACCGAGGCGACGACACCGCCGGCCCCGGGCACGAGCCACTTCGACAGTCCGGTCGGGCTCGCGATTCGGGCGCACTGCGCGCCGGTCCTCGGTCTGCCTCCGCACGCCGCGCCCGGCGACTACCTCGCCCGCAGGAACGAACTCGGCTGCGCCGAGGTGGCCAGGCGGCTGCTCGCCGCGGCCGGGATCGACACGTTCCTCCTCGACTGCGGATTCCGGGCGGCCGACCTGCTCACCCCGGCGGAGATGGAGCGGATCGGCGACGTCGGCACCCGCGAGATCACCCGGCTGGAGGCCGTACTCGAGAGCACCGCCTGGGAGGGGGCCGAGCACCTGGCGGACGGCTTCGGCGCGACGCTCGCCGCCAAGTGCGCCGAGAGCCGCAGCGTCGGGCTGAAGTCCATCATCGCCTACCGCCACGGGCTGGACTTCGACCCGGCGCGGCCCGGCCGCCGGGAGGTGCTCGCCGCCGCGGACGCCTGGCTGCGCGCCGGCGGGCGGGTCGAGGACCCGGTGCTGCTCCGGCACGCGCTGTGGTGCGGGGTCGACCTCGGGCTGCCGCTGCAGTTCCACGTGGGCTACGGCGACCCCGACATCGTGCTGCACCGCAACGACCCGACGCTGATGACGGAGTTCATCCGGGCCGTCTCCGTACCGATCATGCTGTTGCACTGTTACCCGTACCACCGTGAGGCGGGGTATCTCGCGGCCGTGTACCCGCACGTCCACCTCGACGTGGGGCTCGCCGTCAGTTTCACCGGCCCCTCGGCGGAACGGGTGATCGCCGAGTCGATGGAGCTGGCGCCCTACACCAAGGTGCTGTTCAGCTCCGACGCCTTCGGCCTGCCCGAGCTGTACCTGCTCGGCTCCCTGCTCTTCCGCCGGGGACTGGCCGCGACACTCGCCCGATGGCAGGACGATGGGCACGCCGACGCCGCGGACGTCGCGCGGATCACATCCCTGGTCTGCGGGGGAAACGCGATTCGGGTCTACGGGCTGGATGTCCATGGGTGACCTGGCCGGGCGCCTGTTCGAGGCGCTCGGCGAGGAGATCCCCCAGGCAGTCGAGCTGCGGCGCCGCCTGCACGCCGACCCCGAGCCCGGCGGCGCGGAACGCGCGACGGCCGAACGGGTCGCCGCGTTCGTCCGCGAGCCCGGCGTCATGGTCGCCGAGACCGGCCGCCTGCTGCGGGTGGGGCCCGTCGGGCCCGCGATCGCGGTACGCGCCGAACTCGACGCGTTGCCGATCAACGAGCGCACCGGGGTGCCGTGGGCCGCACGCGACGGCTACATGCACGCCTGCGGCCACGACGTGCATCTCGCCGCGCTGGCCGCGCTGCTGCGGGCGGCCCGGCGTACCGGGCTGCCGGTGCTCGGCATCCTGCAGCCGCGCGAGGAGGTGTACCCCTCCGGCGCCCTCGACGTCGCCCGTGACGCGGCGCTCGCGGCACAGGCCGTACGCGCCTACATCGCGGTCCACGTGCACCCCGGCATCCCCGACGGCACCGTCGCCGTGGACGCGGGGCCGATCAACGCCGCCGCCGACGAGTTCACGATCACGATCGAGGGGCACGGCGGGCACGGCGCCTATCCGCACCTCGCCGCCGACCCGGTGCTCGTGCTCTGCCAGTGCGTGACCGCGATCCAGCAACTCGTCAGCAGGCACACCGATCCCACCCACGCCGCCGTGGTGACCGTGGGCGAGCTGTCCGCCGGGACCGCGCCCAACGTCATCCCGGAGGAGGCCCGGGCGCGCGGCACGATCCGGACCCTGCACCCGGACGACCGGGATCGGCTGCACAAGGACCTCGTCCGTACGGTCGAGCACACGGCGGCGGCGCACGGGTGCGCCGGTGTCGTCGAGGTGACGCCCGGCGAGCCGGTGCTGACCAACGACCCGGGGCTGAGCGCGGCCGTGCGGGAACGGCTGCACGCCCAGGCGATGCCGGTCAGCGCGCCACTGCGGTCCTGCGGCGCGGACGACTTCTCCTACTTCGGCGCACTGGCGCCCGCGGTGATGATGTTCGCGGGTGTGTCCTCGGCCGGCGCGGCGTTGCACCACGCGGAGTTCCTGCCCGC
This sequence comes from Actinomadura formosensis NBRC 14204, assembly GCF_001552155.1. Classification (GTDB taxonomy): domain Bacteria; phylum Actinomycetota; class Actinomycetes; order Streptosporangiales; family Streptosporangiaceae; genus Spirillospora; species Spirillospora formosensis. The sequence continues at coordinate 17,621 of NZ_BCQQ01000135.1, forward strand.
GGACGACGCGGTCGAGCTGACCGCCCGGGCCATGGCCGCCGGGGTGCTCGCCGCGCTGCCCCTCGTCGACGACGCCTGACAGTGATGATGTGAGTGGTGGTTCTGCTGATGCGTCTGCCCCTCCGCCTGACTGACGCCTTCGGCCGTCCTGTTTGGGATTTGTCGGCGTGTCGGCGGGACCGCCACGCACGCGGCCGGACGGGCGTTTGTGACCTCAT
>NZ_BCQQ01000136.1 GCF_001552155.1 Actinomadura formosensis NBRC 14204
CCGCCCGCCGCGCGCCGCCGCCCGCTCCAGCCGCGGCCGCCGCGCCGCCACCAGCGCGAACTCGGTGGCGACGAAGAACCCGTTGCCGGCCAGCAGTGCCAGCGTGACGGGCGCGCCGAGGGCGAGGTTCACCGGTCCTCCCCGGCGCTCTCGACGGTGCGGACGCGGATCAGCTCGGGCACGTGCCGGTGGATCGTGAGGACCTCGATCACGGCGGTGCGCGGCGGCTCGTCCAGCCGCTCCGGCGGGAGGCGGACGCGCACGACGTCGCCGGGCCGCGCGACCCGGCCGAGCCGTTTCAGCAGCAGCCCCGCCACGGTCTCGTAGTCGCCCTCCGGGAGCGCGATGCCCGTCTCGTGGGCGACCTCGTCCATCCGCAGCCCGGCGTCGGTCGTCCACCACTCGCCGCTGCGGATCGCGAGCTCCTCGCCGGGCTCGTTCTCGTCGGCGATCTCCCCGACCAGCTCCTCGGCGACGTCCTCCCAGGTGACGATTCCGGCGAAGCCCCCGTACTCGTCCACCACGCAGGCCATCGGCTCGGCCGTGCCCCGCAGCCGGAGCACCACGTCCGGCAGCGGCAGCGAGGACGGCAGCAGCAGCGGCGGCCGGGCGATCTCGCCGACCGCGATGCGGCCGGCCGCGGCCGGGCCGAGCGTGATCAGCTCCTCCAGCCCGACGACGCCGACGACGTCGTCCACGCCCTCGCCGAGGACGGGATAGCGGGTGTGCCCGCTCGCGGAGATGATGTCGCTCAGCTCGGCGGCGCGTGCGGACGCCGGCACGGTCACCACGTCCACGCGCGGCACCATGACCTCCTCGGCGTCGCGCTCGGAGAAGGCCAGGGCCCGCTCCAGCAGGTCGATATGGACTTCCGGGAGCTGCTCGCCGGACTCGCCGATGATGTGCCCGATCTCCTCCAGCGTCGCGCCGTGGTGCAGTTCCTCCACCGGCTCGATGCCGGCCGCGCGCACGAGCCGGTTCGCGGACGCGTCGAACAGCCGGATCAGCGGCCCCGCCACCGCCAGGTAGCCGAGGGTGGAGGCGGCGAGAGCGCGCGCCAGCGGCTCGGCCCTGGCCAGGGCCAGGTTCTTGGGGAACAGCTCGCCCAGCAGCATCTGGATCACGGTGGCGAGGGCGAACCCGAACGCGACCGCCACCCCGCCGGACGCCCCGTCCGGGACGCCGGCCGCGCGCAGCGCCGGGTCGATCAGGTCGGCCAGCGCGGGCTTGGCGATGAACCCCACCACCAGCGCGGTGACCGTGATGCCGAGCTGGGCGCCCGACAGCATGAACGACAACCGCCCCATCACCCGCAGCGCCCGCGCCGACGCCCGGTCGCCCTCCGCCGCCCGCTGGTCGAGGACGGGGCGGTCCGCGGTGACGAACGCGAACTCCTGCGCCACGAAGTAGCCGGTCGCCGCGGTCAGCACGAGGATGGCCAGCAGCCCGAGCACGGCGTTCACCCGGCCCTCCCTCCGCTGCTCCTGCGCCGGCACCGGCACCGGCACCCGTTCAAGATCTTCCTTACCCCGGTGCGGCGGTGACTCTCCCGATCCGGCGACGGTTATCGACCGTTCTGTGTGGAATGAACCCCTGAACGAAAGCATCGGCACGAGCAGGAGCCGCGGCGTCCCCGGGGTTGGACGGCGGAACGCGGCAGGGAGATGGGGGCGGAGCTCCAGGACCGGTGGCCGGTGCCGAAGGAATGTCCGGATTCTGTGACAAAGCGGAGTGAGCCGGATCGTGTGTGCAAGGCTCGGCTCATTCCGCGGGCCCAGGAGTCCAAGAGTCGGTGGGGAGTGGGCGATGAACGAGCAGGACCGCCCCCGTCCGGTGTTCGATCCCGGCATCAGTGAAGGCGATCGCGTGCTGCTGGCGGCGGCGCCGGGGCGGCTCGTCCCGGCGTGCATGCCCGCGCCGCCCGTCCCGCGGCTGCGCGCCGCCACGGTCGTGGCGCGGCTGGTGTGGATCCCCGTGTTCGCGTTCTTCTACGGCGTCCTGCCCGGCGGCTGGCTGCGGGTGTTCTTCCTCGCCTCACTGGACGGCGACGACCTGGTGGGCGACGCGGCGCGATGGGGCCGGCTGCCCGTCGTCACGATGATGCTCACCCCGGCCCTCCAGGTCCTCCTGCTGATGCTCGGCCAGGTGGAGGCCGCCGCCGTCCTCGCCGCCGTCAGCTTCACCGGCTGGGCGATCGGCGCGCTGCGGCATGTCCGGGAACCGGCCGCCGCCCGCGCCGCCCGCGAGCACCACGGCTCCTACCTGCTGCCCGCCGACTTCGACCGGCCCGCCGCGCGGCTCCTCGTCCGCGCGCAGCGCGCCATCGACGCCGTCCTCGGGTCGCAGGCGCACGGTGCGGGGCTGCTGGACGACATCAGCAACACGGTCGTCCTGCCGCGGCAGGAATGGGCGATCGCGGGCGCCCTCGCCGAGCACACGCGGCTGCGCCGGGAACGCCTCGCCCAGCAGCCCGAGCGGCTCTCGCCGCGCGTCCGGGCGCTGCTGGAGCCGCAGGACCGCGCGCTGGAGCTGTCGGTCCGCTCGGTCACCGGGCGGATCGAGGCGCTGGAGGCGTACGCGCGCCGGGCGGGCGAGGCCGACGACGCCTACCACGAGTCGCGGGTGCTGCAGACCCTGCCCGAGCAGAACGCCCGCTACCGGGACCTGCTGGCGAGCACCGTGGGGGACGAGATGGCGGGCGCGGAGATCCGCGGCATGGCCGAGGACGCCCACCGGGCCGAGACGGCGCTGCGCGAGCGCGGCACCGGCGCCGTGCGCGCGGGCCACGACCTCGCGCGGCCCGGCGAGCGGGGGGTCAGTTCTCGGCGAGCACGATGACGCGGTCGTCGGCGGACAGCGTGAGCGGTGCCGTCTTGCCCGGGTTGAGCACCACGCCGTAGCCGGGCGGCTCGTGGAAGTGCGCGGTCAGCCGGTAGCCGAGTGCGACCTCGCCGCGCCGCCGCGCCGACTCGATCAGCGTCGCGAAGTCGGCCTCCAGGCCCGGCACCAGGTAGTCGCACGCGGGCTTGAGGTAGATCTCCGACCCCGCCGGATCGAGCAGGTCGACGAACACGTCGTACAGGTGCCGGTTCTCGCTGAGCTGGGTCAGCATCAGGCTGATCAGCTTCTCGCTGACCACGAAGTCGTCGGCCTTGGTGACCTGCGCGATCTCCCGGTTGGCGTCATCGTTGATCTCGCTGACGATGGCGAACGGGTCGCCGAGCGCGTCCTCCATGTCGCGCAGGTGCAGCAGCGTGACGAGGGTGCGGGCGTCGGCGTGCTCGCGGTCGTGGTCGGCGTCCGACAGCACGATCACGTGCTGGTAGGCGCCGACGTCGAGGGACTCCAGCGACGGCCGCTCGGTCGGCTCCGCCCGGACGAAGCCGAGCTTGAGGTTCACGGGCGTGGGCAGGCCGCAGGTCGGGTCCTCGCGCGGCGCCGCCACGACGAGCTCGGAGGCCGGGGCGAGGAACGCGTCCAGCAGCTCGATGATCTTCGGGGCGCGGTGGTTCCAGCCGAGCATCAGCGTGCGCTCGGGCACCGGCAGGTGCGCGGTGGCGGTGGTGATCGCCTCCTCGCGCACGGGCGGGGCCGGGCCGCCGGCGAGGCTGATGAGCAGGTCGTCCTCGGCGAGGACGATGATCTCGTCGTCGGCGCGGATCACGGTGTCCATCGGCGGGTTCAGCAGCACGGTCCCGTCGCCGCGCCGCAGCCCCGCCGGGACACCGAGCTCGTAGGCCGACAGCGCGTCCCCGAACGGCGTCCCCGCGAGGGACGGTTCGGGCCGCATGTAGAACTCGTGACCGGCGAAGTCCAGCAGGTCGGTGCAGACCTGCGACAGGCCGGACTGGCGGTGCGACTGCACGATCAGCCGGATCGCGACGTCGTCGGCGTCGATGACGTGCGCGCGGTCACCGCCCGCGAGGCGGGCGGCGGGCAGGTTCGCCGAGTCGTGCACGGCGGCGACGACGTGCGGGCGGTGCCGGCCCCATTTCCTGGCGCCGAGCGTCAGCAGCACCTTGATGACCCGGGTGTCGGCGTCCGCGACCTCGGGCGTGACGACGAGGATGGAGCGCGCCGTGCCGGGGCTGACCAGTTCCACGTCGGAGACCTTCAGCGGGTCGCCGGTGCGGCACACGATGCGGGTGCGGCCGAGATCGCCCACCCGGGCGCGGATCGCGTCCTCCATCTCGACCTTGTCGCGGTTGGCGAGGATCGCCACGCACGACCGGCGCCGGCTCTGGTTGGCCTCCACCAGCTCGGCGACCACGGTGAAGACCTGTTCCGACCAGCCGAGCAGCACGGTGTGGCCGTGCTCGACGATCCGCGACCGGCCCTTGCGCAGCTCGGTGATCTTGGTTTCCAGGCCGGTGGTGAGCACGCCGATCAGCGAGCTGACGATGAAGATGCCGCCGATGGTGGAGACCAGCATCAGCGCCAGGAAGGGGCCCGTCCCGGTGTCGCCGCCCATCGTGCCCGGATCCAGGGTGCGCAGCAGGCTGCGCCAGACCATGCCGGGCCAGCGGCCGTTCTCCGCGCTGTCGCGCGGCGCGATGACGACCGCCGCCGTCGCGACGACGAGGACCAGTGCCCCGGACGCGAGCCCCAGCCAGCCGATGAGCGCCGGCGTCCCCTTGGACATCGTCCGGTCGAACCAGTAGCGGACCCGGTCCCGCCGTGTCACCCGTGCCAACCGGTCAGCCCCCTCAGCCGTCGCCCCTGCGGCCACCCTATTGTGATGTCCCGCACTATTCCCGGCATTTTGGCCTAATGGCATTTTTGCCCGGTGTGCAGGTAAGGGCCGGGGTGGTGAGAATTCCACCCCGGCCCTCGGTGCGGTGCCGGAACGCCGCCGGCCGCGCCGACGCTAGTGCGCGGCCTCGTACTGCTCGATCACATTGGCGGGGATACGGCCCCGCTCATTGACCTTGATGCCGTGGTTCTTGGCCCACTCGCGAATCTCGGCGGAGCGCTCACGGCTGCCCGCGGTGCGCGCCCCGCGACCGGCGCGGCCGGTGGGCTTGCGTGCTTTGCGGGCGCTGGCCACGAACGGCTCCAGGCCGTTGCGCAGCTTGGCGGCGTTCTTCTTGCTCAGGTCGATCTCATAAGCCGTGCCATCGATGGAAAAGCTGACGGTCTCGTCAGCCTCGCCGCCGTCGATGTCGTCAACGAGAAGGACTTCGACCTTCTGTGCCATGCGGGGACTCCCTCTAGCTATGCGTCCGGCTTCGCGTCCGGATGTGCCTCGATGAATGCAGCATAGACCTCATCCGATATCTTGCCACGTTCGGAGACTTCGATGTCCTGACGCAATGCCCACTCGCGGACATCGCCGTTCGTGTAGCCCTTGATCTTCGCGGCGCGGGACTTGCGGCCCTTCCCAGCGGGCTTCACCTCTGCGGCGTTCTCGATGAAGGGCGCGAGGGCGTCCAGCATCTCGTTCAGCCGCTTGTAGTTGTCATCGCTCAAGTCGATCGTGAACGTCCGACCCAAGACTTCGAAGTCTCGCTTTGCGACATCGACGCCTTCGGAGCCGTCGATGTCGTCGACGCGAATGACCTTCTCGGCCATGTGCTCTGTGTCTTCCTTCCCCTCGCCTACGCGGCGTCCCCGACCGTAGCGGATTCCGGGCCCCGACATGGCGGCAAGACGCGCGGACCTGCGATCAACCACACGAAGTGCTCCAAGGCGGGCGCGATCGCCCCCTCGGCGACGGTGCCGCCTCCCGATCACCTGCCATGCCGGTAGCCGCGCCACCGCACGCCGGGACCCGGGCACCGGGCGCGATGGGCGGGCCCCCGGCCGCCTCCCACCATGCCGGACGGCGTGCGCCGCCCCGCCGCCAAGCGGTCGCGGGCCGCCACGAACGGGTGCGCCGGACACGACTCAAGTTCCGGTCAAACCGCGCATGTCGCAATAAACAGGGGGTAGCCGCCCTCAGATGACCATTCATCGTTGAGGGAGCTGGATCATGGCTGACCCCGCCGGCCGCGAAGACCGGAAACAGGAGCAGATCGACCAGCGGCGGGTGAGCCCGCAGGGGACGGAGCTCACCACGGACCAGGGGGTCCGGGTCGACGACACCGACAACTCGCTTTCCGCGGGCGAGCGCGGCCCGTCGCTGATGGAAGACTTCCATCTGCGCGAGAAGATCACCCATTTCGACCATGAACGCATTCCCGAGCGGGTCGTGCACGCGCGTGGTGCCGGCGCGTACGGCCATTTCACGCTGCACGAGTCGCTCGCCGAGTACACCACCGCCGAGTTCCTCACCGACACGTCCCTGACGACGCCGGTGTTCGTGCGGTTCTCCACCGTCGCGGGATCGCGCGGCTCGGCCGACACCGTCCGCGACGTCCGCGGGTTCGCGACGAAGTTCTACACGCGGCAGGGCAACTTCGACCTCGTGGGCAACAACATGCCGGTCTTTTTCATCCAGGACGGCATCAAGTTCCCCGACTTCGTGCACGCGGTGAAGCCCGAGCCGCCGAACGAGATCCCGCAGGCGTCGTCCGCGCACGACACGCTCTGGGACTTCGTGCAACTGCAACCCGAGACCATGCACATGATGATGTGGCTGATGTCGGACCGGGCGCTCCCGCGCAGCTTCGCGATGATGCAGGGCTTCGGCGTCCACACGTTCCGGCTGGTGAACGCGCAGGGCCGCGGGACGTTCGTGAAGTTCCACTGGAAGCCCAGGCTCGGCACCCACTCGCTCGCCTGGGACGAGACGCAGAAGATCGCGGGGAAGGACCCGGACTTCAACCGGCGCGACCTGTGGGACCGCATCGAGGCCGGCGACTTCCCCGAGTACGAGTTCGGCGTCCAGCTCGTGCCGGAGGAGGACGAGCACCGGTTCGACTTCGACCTGCTCGACCCAACCAAGATCATTCCAGAGGAGGAGGTGCCGGTGCGCCCGGTCGGCACGCTGGTGCTGGACCGCAACCCCGGCAACTTCTTCGCCGAGACCGAGCAGGTCGCCTTCCACCTGGGCAACGTCGTGCCGGGCATCGACTTCTCCAACGACCCGCTGCTGCAGGCGCGGCTGTTCTCCTACCTGGACACGCAGCTGATCCGGCTCGGCGGGCCGAACTTCCCGCAGATCCCCGTCAACCGTCCGGTCGCGCCGGTGCGCAACCACCACCGCGACGGCTACCACCAGATGGACGTCCAGCAGGGCCAGGCGAGCTACCACAAGAACTCGCTGTCGGGCGGCTGCCCGGCGGTCGGCGGCGAGGGGTCGTTCACCCACTACCCGGAGCGGGTGGACGGCGACAAGATCCGCAAGCGGAGCGAGAGCTTCGCCGACCACTACTCCCAGGCGACGCTGTTCTGGAACAGCATGGCCGACTGGGAGAAGGAGCACATCGTCGGCGCGTTCCGGTTCGAACTCGGCAAGTGCGACCACGTGCACATCCGGGAGGGCATCGTCGAGCATCTCGACCATGTCGACCACGACCTCGCCGTCCGGGTCGCCGAGGGCATCGGCGTGGAGCCGCCGAAGACGCCCGTGAACGCCAATCACGGCCGCACCTCGCCCGCGCTGAGCCAGGCGAACACGCCGGCGGACTCCGTGCAGGGACGCAAGATCGCGATCCTGGTGGCGGACGGAGCCGACCCGGCGGCCGTCGAAATGGTCGGTGAGGCGCTCACCGAGGCGGGCGCGCTCTGCGACGTCCTCGCCGCCAAGGACGGGTTCGTCCAGGCGGCCGGCGGCGGCCAGGTGAAGGTCACCCGCGCGATGCCGACCGTCGCGTCCGTCCTCTACGACGCCGTCGTCGTGCCGGGCGGCGAGGAGAGCGTCCGGGCGCTCGCGCAGGACGGCGACGCCGTGCACTTCGTCGCCGAGGCGTTCGTGCACTGCAAGGCGGTCGGCGCCCTCGACGCGGGCATCGGGCTGCTGGAACGCGCCGGGATCACCGGGGTGCGGTTCGCCGACGGCGACATCGTCAGCGACCACGGCGTCGTCACGGGTGAGGGACCGTCCGCCGACTTCCCCGACAGGCTGATCGAGGCGGTCGCGGCGCACCGGCACTGGACGCGCGACAAGGCCCACGTGCCGGCCTGACGCTCATCCGCCGTCCCGCCGGGCCCGGTGCGGCGGCCGCTCCGGTAAGGCCGCCGCGCCGGGCCCGCCGCATTCCGCGATCACTTGCGGGCGATCTCGCCGTCCGCGAGGTGTCCGGTCACGCGGACCCCGCCGCCGAACCCGGCTGCAGCAGCACCTTGATCGCGCCGTCCTGCTTCTTCTGGAACATCTCGTACGCCCGCGGCGCCTTCTCCAGCGGCCAGCGGTGCGTCGCGAGGTCCATCACTCCGAGCGGGTCGGCGTCGTCGGCGACGAGCGGCATCAGCCGGTCGATCCACTTCTTGACGTGCGCCTGGCCCATCCGCAGCCCGATGCCCTTGTCGAACATCCGCAGCATCGGCAGCGGGTCCGTCATCCCGCCGTACACGCCGATGACGGAGATCGTCCCGCCGCGGCGGACGACCTCGATCGCGGTGCCGAGCGCGGCGAGCCGGTCCACCCCGACGCGCGACATCAGCGGCGCGGCGGAGTTGCCGGGCATCAGCCCGGTGAGCGTCTGCGCCAGCTTGGCGCCCGGCGAGCCGTGCGCCTCCATCCCGACCGCGTCGATGACCGAGTCGGTGCCGCGGCCCCCGGTGAGCTGGCGGACCGCGTCCGGGACGTCGCCGGCGTCATCGGAGTCGATCACCTCGATGCCGTGCCGGCGCGCCATCTCCAGCCGTTCCGGCACGAGATCGACGGCGATCACCCGGTAGCCGAGGTGGCGGGCGACCCGCGCGGCCATCTGCCCGATCGGGCCGAGGCCGAGCACGGTGACCGACCCGCCCTCCGGGATGCCGGCCCAGTCGACGGCCTGCCATGCGGTCGGCAGCACGTCCGACAGGTAGACGAACCGCTCGTCCGGTGGCCCCTCCGGCACCTTGATCGGCCCGAAGTGCGCCTGCGGCACCCGCAGGTACTCCGCCTGCGCGCCCGGCACCTGGCCGTACAGCCGGGTGTAGCCGTACAGGGCCGCGCCCATGCCGTGCTCGCGGACCTGCGTCGTCTCGCACTGCGCGTACAACTGCAGGTCGCACATGTGGCAGCGGCCGCAGGAGATGTTGAACGGGATGACCACGCGGTCGCCCGGCTTGACGTGCGTGACGTCCGGCCCGGTCTCCTCGACGACGCCCATCGGCTCGTGGCCGAGGATGTCGCCCTCGCTGAGGAACGGGCCGAGCACCTCGTACAGGTGCAGGTCCGACCCGCAGATGCCGGTCGAGGTGATCCTGATGATCGCGTCGTCCGGTTCCTTGATCTTCGGGTCGGGCACGGTGTCGACGCGGACGTCGCGCTTGCCGTGCCAGGTGACAGCCTTCATCGTGCTCCTCCTCCGACGCGGTGGCCCGTCCCAGGCGGCCCTACCCCGATGGGCCCGGCGAAACGTTGACCTCGCGCGGTGCACCGCTGCGCGCCGTCCCCGGCCCCGGCGGCGACGGGGGCGGAGGAGGGGCTCAGCGGGCGTAGGTGCCGGTGAGCGTGGCGGTGGCGAGCACCTTGCCCTTCAAGGCGGCGCGCATGTCCGCGGAGGTGAAACCGGAGGTCAGGCCGGACGGCGGGCGCAGCGCGTACAGGGTGAACACGTACCGGTGCGGCGCGTCGCCGGGCGGGGGCTGCGGGCCGCCGTAGCCGAGGTCCCCGAAGTCGTTGCGGCCCCGGGCGATGCGCGGGTCCTCCACGCGGGTGGCGAGCCCGTCGAGGTCCCGGGGGATGCCGGCGAGCATCCAGTGCACGAAGGTGCCGCCGGGCGCGTCCGGGTCCTCGCACGTCAGGGCCAGCTCAACGGCCGCGGCGGGCACGCCCGACCAGCGCAGCGCGGGGGAGGCGTCCCCCGCCCGGCGGGAGTGCGCGGCCGGGATCGGGCCGTCGTCGGCGAACTCGGGACTGCCGAGGGTCATCTGCTCCATGCCGCCGTCGTGCCCGGCCGGCGGCGGAGAATGCCGCGTTCCGCCCCGCGTTTGAAAGGGACCTGCGCGGTTAGTGCCCCGTTGGGCTCGGACGAGGGAGGGAGGGCCGGCGATGACGGCCGTGCGGGGGAGGGATGACACCAGCGTCGCCGACGCGCTCGCGCGGCACCGCAAGGGCACGAAGATCAGCCACATCCTGGCCACCACCGACCACAAGATGGTCGGTTACCTGTATCTCGCCACCTCGTTCACCATGTTCCTGATCGCTGGGATCATGGCCATGCTGATGCGGGCGGAACTCCTGAGGCCCGGGCTGCGGATCGTGAACAACCAGCAGTACAACGAGCTGTTCACGATGCACGGCACGATCATGCTGCTGCTGTTCGCCACCCCGCTGTTCGCCGGATTCGCCAATGTGATCGTCCCGCTGCAGATCGGCGCGCCGGACGTGGCGTTCCCGCGGCTGAACACGCTCAGCTACTGGCTGTTCCTGTTCGGCGGGATCATCGTGCTGACGGGCTTCATGGCGCCGGGTGGCGCCGCGGCGTTCGGCTGGTTCGCCTACTCGCCGCTGACCTCGCCGACCTACTCGCCCGGCCCCGGCGGAGACCTGTGGGTGATGGGCCTCGTGCTGTCCGGATTCGGAACGATCTTCACCTCGGTCAACCTGATCACCACGATCATCGCGATGCGCGCGCCCGGCATGGTGATGTTCCGGATGCCGATCTTCACCTGGAACGTCCTGCTGACCAGCCTGATGGTGCTCATCGCCTTTCCCGTGCTCGCCGCCGCGCTGCTGTGCCTGGAGGCGGACCGCAGGCTCGGCGCGCACATCTTCGACGCCGCGAACGGCGGGGCGCTGCTGTGGCAGCACCTGTTCTGGTTCTTCGGCCATCCCGAGGTCTACATCGTGGCGCTGCCGTTCTTCGGGATCGTCACCGAGATCCTCCCGGTGTTCGCCCGCAAGCCGCTGTTCGGCTACCTCGGAATGGTGGGGGCCACCATCGCGATCACCGGGCTCTCCATGACGGTGTGGGCGCACCACATGTTCGCCACCGGCGGCGTGCTGCTGCCGTTCTTCTCCATCACCTCGTTCATGATCGCGGTGCCGACCGGGATCAAGTTCTTCAACTGGGTCGGGACACTGTGGAAGGGGCAGCTGACGTTCGAGACGCCCATGCTGTTCGCGATCGGGTTCCTCGTCACGTTCCTGTTCGGCGGCCTGACCGGGGTGATCCTCGCCTCACCGCCGCTGGACTTCCACGTCACCGACTCCTACTTCGTCGTCGGCCACTTCCACTACGTCCTGTTCGGCACGGTCGTGTTCGCGATGTTCGGCGGCTTCTACTTCTGGTGGCCGAAGATGACGGGCCGGATGCTGCACGAGGGCTGGGGGAAGGTGCACTTCTGGTCGCTGTTCGTCGGGTTCCACACGACGTTCCTCGTCCAGCACTGGCTGGGCGCCGAGGGCATGCCGCGCCGCTACGCCGACTATGCCGACAAGTTCACCACCCTGAACTTCGTCTCGTCCATCGGCTCGTTCGTCCTCGGCGCGTCGACGTTCGCGTTCCTGTGGAACGTCCTGCGGACGTGGCGGCGCGGCGAGAAGGTCCACACGGACGACCCGTGGGGCACCGGCGGCTCGCTGGAGTGGGCGACGTCCTGCCCGCCGCCGCGCCACAACTTCACCCGGATGCCGCGCATCCGTTCGGTGCGTCCCGCGTTCGACCTGCATTACCCGCCGGCGGAGCCGCCGCAGGAGGCCGAGCCGGCGCTTCCACCGCCCCGGAGCTCGTAAGCCCCGCCCGATGATGAGCGCCCGGCGATGAGCGCCTGACGGGGACATGACGGGGACATCCCGCCGGGCGCTTTCGTGCGCGCCGGGTCAGCCGCCGCTCCCGCCGTCCTCCGGCGGCCTGCGCTTCAGGTCGCCCTGGCCGCCGCCGTACGACTCGGACTGGTAGTCGAGGTAGAAGCGGTTGGCGCGGGTCCGCACCTGCGTGCGGACCCGGTCCGGGGTCGGCAGCGGGATCAGGTGGTGGGGATAGGGGGCGACCAGCTCGCCCGGCTGCCGGGACCGCAGCACGGCCTCCCGCTCCTCGGCCGGCCGCTCGTGCCGCTCCTCGAACCCGCCCTCCGGGCTCAGCGAGACCAGCCCGCTCTCCACGCCCTCCGCACGGATCCGCAGTTCGTGGCGCTGCAGGCTGAGGCAGACGCGCCGGGCGATGATGAACGCCGCGACCGGCGCGACGAAGAACCCGGCCCGGAAGAACCAGGTCGTCCAGAACAGCGGGATCTTGAAGGTGGTCGCGATGACGTCGTTGCCGCCCGCCGCCAGCAGGTTCCCGTACCAGGCGATGGCCGCGGCGCCGATGCCGGTCCTGGTCGGGGCGTTGCGCGGCCGGTCCAGCAGATGGTGGATGCGCTCGTCCCCCGTGGCCCAGCGCTCCGCGAACGGATACAGCCCGAGGAGCGTGAAGAACAGCCCCGGCAGGACGACGGCGGGCAGCAGCACGTTCCACGAGATCGTGTGTCCGGCCAGGGTCGTCGACAGGCGCGGCATGATGCGCAGCGAGCCTTCGAGGAAGCCGACGTACCAGTCCGGCTGCGACCCGAACGAGACCTTGTCGGGATCGTAGGGGCCGTAGAGCCAGACGGGGTTGATCTGGAAGAACGTCGCCAGCCCGGCGAGGACGCCGAACGTGAACAGGAAGTACCCGGCGCTCTGGGTCGCGAAGTGCGGGAACGTCTTCTCGCCGCTCACCGTCATCTCCCGCCGGCCCCTGGCCGGCCACTGGGTGTGCGTCTGGTGCCAGAGGATCATCAGGTGGGCGGTGATGAGCGCGATCAGGATGGCCGGCACGAGCAGGATGTGCACGGTGAACAGCCGGGGGATGAAGTCCTCGCTCGCCGGGAACTCGCCGCCGAAGATCCACAGGCCGAGGTAGGTCCCGACGACGGGGACCGACAGCAGGATGCCCTGGAAGATCCGCAGGCCGGTGCCGGACAGCAGGTCGTCCGGCAGCGAGTAGCCCGCGAACCCCTCGGCGACCGCCAGCGCGAACAGCGTGACGCCGATCAGCCAGTTGATCTCCCGCGGCTTGCGGAACGCCCCGGTGAAGAAGATCCGCATGAGGTGAATGGTGATCGCCGCGAGGAAGATGTCGGCGGCCCAGTGGTGGATCTGCCGCATCAGCAGCCCGCCCCGGACGTCGAACGTGAGATGCAGCGTGGACGCGTACGCCTCGCTCATCTTCACGCCCTTGAGCGGCGTGTACGAGCCGTCGTAGACCTGCACCGCGCCGCTCGGCTTGAAGAACAGCGTGAGGAAGACGCCGGTGAGCACCAGGATGACGAACGAGTAGAGCGCGATCTCGCCGAGCAGGAACGACCAGTGCTTGGGGAACGCCTTCTTGATGTTCGCGTCGAGGAAGGACGTCGAACCGAGCCGGTCGTTCACACCGCCGACCAGGTTCTCCAGCCTTTTGGGCTTCGACCGGCCGTTTCGTCCCGCCATCGCGCGTCTCCCCTGGCCGTACGGTGTTCTCCGCTGGGCGGGTACCCGGGCCGGATCACGGCAAACGCCGCTGCGGACCGGCCCGCCGGCACGGCCCCGCAGGTCAGGGCCCGCAGGTCAGGCCACGCGCGGGTTCCCCTCGGAGGCGTGGAGACGGTGCCGCAGGATCTGGATGTCGGCCCGCAGCCGGTCGGCGGCCAGCGGGTCCGGCTCCAGGCCGCCGAGACCGTCCTCGATCAGCGCCAGCTGGTCGGCGCGCATCCGGGCGAGCAGCCGCCGCGGCTCCCCGGCGGGCACGTCCCACCGCTCCTTCCGGCGCCACTTGCGGAACGAGAGCACGTGCCCCTCGCCCGGAACGAGGACCCCCTTCGCGGTCTCCGCGCGCACCGTCCGGCGGAAGTGCGCCAGGTAGCGGCGCCGCGCCAGCCGGTACGCGACGATCGCCGCGAGCAGGATCGGCGCGCCCTTCACCGGCAGCAGCAGCACCCCGGGCAGGACGGGCGCGTCCCACCACGAGTGCAGCGCCATCGCCAGCACGAACGCGGCGGCGGCGATGGCGCGGGCCGTCCGGGACGTCCGCCCGAGCAGGCAGCCGAGCCCCGCGCCGCCGACCGCCGTCATCGCCCAGTGGCTCCACCACGCCCCGCCGACGACCCGGCTGCCGAAGGAGAAGAACGCCGCGTTCGCGTCCTGCGTCGCGCCCGTCAGCACGATCGTGTTCAGGACGTACAGGAAGTTCTCTGCGAACTGGAAGCCCAGCCCGGCGAGCGCGCCGTACCCCCAGCCGTCCAGCGGCCCGCGGACCGCCGCCGGTGCCATCAGCGCCAGCGTCAGCACGCCGAGCAGCTTCAGGATCTCCTCGTCGACCGGTGCGGCGATCGCCGCACCCCACGCGGAGTTGAACTCCGGCCCGGTCGTCTTGCCGAGGACCGCCTGGAACGCCGAGTTCGCCGGCAGCGCCATCCCGAACGCGGCGAGCCCGCCCCACGCGACCGTCATCATCGCGTATCCCAGCGGATGCGACCGGACGGGGTGCGCCCGCCGCAGGAGCCAGATGCCCAGCACCAGCGCCGGAACCAGCAGGATCCCTCCGATGACCGCGCCGACGGGGAACGCCGCGACCTGCGCGCCGATCCCCCGGAAGGCGATCCAGGCCCCGAGCGGGCACGCGACCGCCCACAGCCAGAACGCCGGGCGGCGCGTCATGGCGCCGGCGCCGAGATCGTCAGGGTCCGCACCATGGCCTCGACCTCCCCTGCCAGCCTCCGATAGGCGTCCGGGCGCCCCGACGCCGTCGCCGCGGCGCCGAGCGTGGCCCCGGCGAACACCGTGGCCATCCCGGAGCGCTCCCGTCCGGCGAGGTGCCCGGTCAGCCCGGTCAGGCCGTGCGCGGTGGTGATCGGAACGGGCTGTGCGCGCAGCCGCGACCGCCCGCCCGCGGCGACGATCCGGCCGAGGCCGTCCCACAGGTCCCGCGGGTTCACCGGTGCCAGCGGGACGACCACGCTCACGGAGAAGTACACACCGGATTTGGACAGTTCGACGTTGTTCGCCAGCGACGTTTCCGCGGTTTCGAGCATCCAGCCGCCGGACGGGACCGAGAACGTCACCGGGCGGGCGCCGGCGCGTTCCGTCCCGAGCGACAGGACCGCCCCCGGTGCGAGCGGCGTCGCGCCGCTGCCGAGGGCCTTGTCGAGTAACGGCAGTCCCGCGGTGAGAATCAGCAGCACGAGCGCCACGCCGCCCGTGCCTCCCCATTTCCCTAAAGCCACGCAACCCCCCGATGACGTGCAGATCGGAAATGCCCCTTGACGGGGGAGCTAAACCGAAATGCCCGGTAGGGGGTTACCAGTGAGCAGGCCGTTCCACGCCCATCGGCAACCGGGTGGCGGCATCGCCCCGCGCCGAGTTCAGCTGCGCCTGCGTGAGGAAAAGGCAACCGGTGAGATCGGCGCCGCGCAGATCGGCGTCCCGCAGATCGGCCCCGATGAGGTCGGCCGACCGCAGGTCGGCGCCCCGCAGATCGGCCGCGATCAGGTACGCGCCGCGCAGGTCGGAGCCCCGCAGATCGGCGCCTTTCAATGCGGCCCCGATGAGGTCCGAGCCCCGCCGGCTTTTCTTGCGGCCGGGGACATCGGCCCTGGCCAGCTCGCTGGCGCGCAAAAGGAGGGCGTTCACCCTTTCCCGTACCCCGTGGAGGTCCACTTCGGCGAGTTCTCCGGGGCCGCCCCGGGTGAGACGGTCGACGTCGTCGAAGGCCCGCCGGAGTTCCGCGCGGACGGGCCCGGCGGCCGGCAGCGCCACGGCCTCGTTCAGGTACCAGAGCAGCTCATGGAGCCCCCGCATGACGGGGAACACCTGGAACATGCGCCGCGCGGCGTCCGGGTCCCGCCGCCAGTCCCGCCCGCCGAAGGTCTGCTGCGACACCTTCTGACCGGCGCCGAAGCAGTCGAAGACCGTGCACCCCCGAAAGCCGCGCCGCCGGAGTTCGGCGTGGACGCCGCAGCGGAAGTCGGCCAGGAGGTTGCGGCACGGCTCGCCCGCGGCCTTGTCCACCGCGAAGTCGGCCGATCTGGCGAACGGCAGCGCCACGCAGCACAGGCCGGAACAGCTCGCGCAGTCGGCCTTCAGATCGGCTCTCTCCGGCAAATCCACGACCCCCCTTGGACGAGGTCCATTCTCCCGCCATGCCGCCTGTGCTCCGGACGCCGTGGGATACAGTCCGAGCACATGCCCACCTCCCTCACCGAGTCCGCCATCGTCACCAGGCTGCGCGCCGCCGGCTGCGTGTTCGCCGAGGACGAGGCGCGGCTGATCCTCGCCACCGCCCGCGACGCGGGTGACGCGTCCGCCATGGTGGAGCGGCGCGCCGCCGGGCTGCCGCTCGAACACGTCCTCGGCTGGGCGGAGTTCTGCGGCCTGCGGATCGCCGTCGAACCCGGCGTGTTCGTGCCGCGCCGCCGCACCGAGTTCCTCGTCCGGCGGGCCGCCGCGCTCGCCCCGCCGCGCCCCGTCGTCCTCGACCTGTGCTGCGGGTCGGGCGCGCTCGGGGCCGCGCTGGTCTCCGGCCTGGACGGATGCACCCTGCACGCCGCCGACATCGAGCCCGCGGCGGTGCGCTGCGCCCGCCGCAACATCGCGCCGTTCGGCGGCCGCGCCCACGAGGGCGACCTCTTCGCGCCGCTCCCGGCCGCGCTGCGCGGGCGCGTCGATGTCCTGCTCGCGAACGTCCCGTACGTGCCGACGGGTGAGGTCGCGCTGATGCCGGCGGAGGCGCGCGACCACGAGCCGCGGGTGGCGCTCGACGGCGGCCCCGACGGCCTGGACGTCCTGCGCCGCGTCGCCGCGCAGGCGCCGCGCTGGCTCGCCCCCGGCGGCCGTCTGCTGTTCGAGACCAGCGAGCGGCAGCTCCCGGCCGCGGTCGCCGCCGCCCGGCGGGGCGGGCTGACCGCCACGGTCGAGACCTGCGAAGAGTCCCATGCCACGGTCGTCATCGCGGCAAAGCCCGTGTAAAACGCGACACCGGGGTAAAGGTCGGGATAGGACGACCTGAAGGAGTGAATTCCATGCGCCGCATCAGTGCAGCGCTCAGCGCCATCATCGGCACGATCGTCAGCATCGTGACCCTGCCGTTCCGGGTCCTGCAGCGGCTGCTGACCCCCGGGCGGGGCCGCTCGGCCCGAGCCCGCCGGTAACGGTCATTACGCGTGACCCGACGCCCCGGGCCGATGTCCCTCCGTATGGCCCGGGGCGTCCTCACGCCAAAAACACTTTGCGCTTCCGCCGCGTTTTCCTGCACCCTTTCTTATGCACGCCGAGGGTCTGTAGCTCAATGGGAAGAGCGCTCGCCTTGCAAGCGGGAGGCTGCCGGTTCGAATCCGGCCCGATCCACCCGGCGGAACCGCTGTCGTTCCGCCGTCATGTCGCACAGGCCGAAATGGTGAGGCACCTGACTTCCACTCAGGCGAACCGGGTTCGATTCCCGGGTGCGGCTCTGGACTGGGCCCGGCGGGAGTAACGACCCCCGGCTGGTCCTCCGGTGCCCGGGCGGGCGGACGCCACCGCCGCCGGCGGGCACTCGGGTGCGATGCGGGCGGGCTCCGCCGTCCGGGCACGCGGCGGACGCCGTCCCGTACCGGCGGGGGATGCGGAGCCATGCCGAGCCCGCCCCGCCCCGCCCCGCGCCCGCCGAGCCGCTCCGGTGCCGTGGACCCGTCTTGACCTGCTCCGGTGTCGTGAATTATTTTGTCGTCCAAATATTGGTCTTCAAAGTATCGGTCCACGCCGCCCTGGAGGAATGATGAGCGACTATCCCG
>NZ_BCQQ01000137.1 GCF_001552155.1 Actinomadura formosensis NBRC 14204
CCCGCCGATCATCATCGGCGGGTTCGGGGCCAAGCGGACGCCGCGGCTCGCCGCCCGCTACGCCGGCGAGTACAACGTCCCGTTCCACCGGGTGCCGGACACCGGCGAGGCGTTCGGCCGGGTCCGCGCGGCGTGCGCCGCGGCGGGCCGGACGAAGCCGATCGTCTACTCCGCCGCGCAGGTGGTCTGCTGCGGACGGGACGAGGCCGAGGTGCGGCGGCGCGCCGACGCCATCGGCCGGCAGGCGTCCGAGCTGCGGGACAACGGCCTGGCCGGGACGCCCGGCGAACTGGTCGACAAGATCGGCCGGTTCGCCGAGCTGGGCGCGGAATGCCTCTACCTCCAGGTGCTCGACATGCACGATCTGGACCACCTTGAGCTGCTGGCCTCGGAGGTGCTCGGCAAGGTGTGACCACGGCGAAGGCCCGCGGCGGGGGACGCTCCGGCCGCGGGCCCTTTCCGTTCCGTCAGACCATCTCCTCCTCCGGCCGCGGGTGCCTCGGCAGCAGGAAGGTCATCAGGAAGGTCAGGCCGAGCATCCCGACCTCGACCCACAGCGTGATCTTCATGGCGTCGCCGAAGCCGGCCTTGGCCGAGTGCTCGCCGGCCCGCGCGACCGCCTTCCCCACGGCGGGCGCCGACTGCGGTGCGGCGGCGATGGCGGCCTTGACCTCGTTCTGGAGCCGGCGGCACGACGCGGGGACGGCGGCGGCGTCCTTGGCGGTGGCGCGGTCGTGGCCGCAGGCGCGCAGGCCGCCGGCGATGCGGTCGCGCCGGTCGGCGGGGATGGACGCGGCCGCAAGGTCGCGGCGCAGCGTGGGCGCGCCGTCGTCGGCCGCGTTCGCGACATGCCCGCCGAGCAGGCCGAAGAAGATCGTGCCGAGGACCGCGGCGCCGAGCGCGCTGCCGAGCTGCTGGACGGCGGTGAGCGTGCCGCCCGCCGAGCCGGTCTCCACGGGCTCGACGCCGGCGAGGACGGTGTCGAAGAACGGCGCCATCAGCAGGCCCATGCCGAGCCCGGTGACGATCAGGGCGGGGATGAGCTGCCAGGGAGTGACGTCGATCCCGGCGTACTGGAGCGTGGCGTAGGTCCCGGCGATGCCGGCGGCCATGATGACGGTGCCCGCGTGGATCACCGTGCGGCCGAAGCGCTGCACGGCCTGCGCGACGCCGAACCCGATGATGATGCCGACCGACCAGGGGCTCTGCGCGAGCCCCGCCTTGAGCGGGGAGAACCCGAGGCCCATCTGGAAGAACAGGGCCAGCACCAGGCCGAGGCCCGCCATCCCGGAGAAGAACACCAGGCCGACGGCCAGGCCGCCGGTGAAGCCGCGCTTGCGGAACAGGCTCGGCACGATCAGCGGGTCGCCGCCGGTGCGCTGCTTGCGGGCCTCGTACCAGCCGAACACGCCCCAGACGACGAGGGACGCGGCCATCATCAGGAACGTCCAGAGCGGCCAGTCGTGCTCGCGGCCCTGGACGAGGGGGTAGATCAGCAGGCCGGCGCCGATGGAGGCCAGGGCGGCGCCGGTGAGGTCGAGGCGGGACGCGTGCTCGGCGCGCCCGGCGGGCAGGAACCGCAGCCCGGCCAGCACGGCGGCGGCACCGAGCGGCAGGTTGATCAGGAAGATCATCCGCCAGCCGGTGCCGAACAGGTCGGCGTCGATCAGCCAGCCGGCCAGCACCGGGCCGCCGACCGACGACAGGCCCATGACCGGGCCGAACAGCCCGAACGCGGTGCCCATCTCCTTCGGGTCGAACATCTGCTTGATCATCCCGATGCCCTGCGGCAGCATCAGCGCGCCGAACAGCCCCTGCAGGGCGCGGGCGCCGATCAGCATCCCGGGGGAGACGGCGCCGCCGCACAGCAGCGAGCCGAGCGTGAAGCCGGCCGCGCCGATGAGGAACATCCGCTTGCGTCCGTAGAGGTCGCCGAGGCGGCCGCCGGTGATCAGGCCGACCGCCATGGACAGCGTGTAGCCGGCGGCGAGCCACTGGACGGTGGCGGCCGATCCGCCGAGCTCGGCCCGGATCGTGGGGGCCGCGATGTTGGTGATCAGCGCGTCCAGCATGTCCATGATCTCGGCGGCGAGGATCACGAACAGGGCGGCCCAGCGCCAGTGGTAGCCCGCCCCCGCGGTGTCCCGCCCGGGGGACGTCAGTGTCTCGGTCATGGTGATCTCCGCTCGGGAACGGTGTTCGTTGATTACGAACACTATTCGTAGGAGCGAACAATGTTCGTGTCAAGTACGATGTTCGCAACCAGGAAACTTCTCTCTCTTGTAGAGAAGATATATCGCGATTCGCGAGTGTCAAGATGTATCGCGAGATGGGGAGGTCCCGCCGTGCCCACCGCCCGCCCGGAGCCGGACGCGCCGACGCCGGACGAATCGGCGCCGGACGAATCGGCGCCGGACGAATCGGCGCCGGACGAATCGGCGCAGGCCATGCCGACGCCCATGCCGACGCCGCCCGGACGCAAGCCCCGCAGGGCCGCGCCGCCGAAACAGCCGCTCACCCAGGAGGCCATCGTCGAGACGGCGATCCGTGTCCTGGACGCCGAAGGGCTGGAGGCGGTCACCATGCGCCGTGTCGCCCAGGAACTGGGCACCGGCCCCGCGTCCCTCTACGCCCATGTCTCGGGCAAGGAGGAACTGCGCGAGCTGATGCTCGACCGGGTCGCCGCCGAGATCAGGCTTCCCGTCCCCGACCCGGCGCGCTGGCAGGAGCAGCTGAAGGAACTGGCCCGCGAGATCCGCCGCGTCTACACCTCGCACCGCGACATCGCGGTGGTCGCGATGGGGCGCGTCCCCACCGGTCCCCATCTGCTGGACGTCGCCGAGGCGCAGCTCGCGCTCATGCGGGCGGGCGGCGTCCCGAAGAAGATCGCCGGCATCGCGGTCGACACGCTCGGCATGTTCCTGGACGCCGACGCGGTCGAAGACACGCTCTACCTCGCGAAGGTGCCCCCGGGCGAAGACCCGTGGGCGCACTTCCAGGAGTACTTCGGGCAGATCCGGGAGTACTTCGCCGCCCTGCCGCGCGACCGCTACCCCGTCCTCGCCGACATGGTGGAGGAGCTCACCGCCGAGGGGAACGACGGACGTTTCGAGTTCGGGCTCGACCTGCTCGTCCGGGGCGTCGCCTCCTATGTGGAGGACGAGGAGCGCCCCGGCTAGGCGAAGGCGTTCTGGAACGCGGCGTGCCTGGGGGCGCCCTTGGCGGTGTCCCAGACCGCGAAGACGACGTGCTCGAAACACCCGGCGAACTCGCCGCCCGGACCCAGCGGCCCGGCGAACGCCTGCGCGACCTCGGCCGGGTCGTTGCGGAACACGCCGCAGCCCCAGGCGCCCAGCACGAGCCGGCCGTGCCCGTTGGCCAGCGCCACGGCGAGCACCTTGCGGGCGCGCGAGCGGAGCACGTCCGGGATCCGCCCGGCCTCGGCGGCGTCCCGGATCGCCCCCCGGTTCGGGGCCGGGGACGTCAGGAACGCGACGTCGTAGGGCTCTTCCAGCAGCCGCCCGGCGTCGTCCCGGAACACCGGCACGCCGGGCGAGTAGATCATGTGGTCGCTGTAGAGGAGATCGCGCCGGGCACGGTGGAAGTCGTAGAACTCCCTGGCCGACCGCAGCGACGTGTACAGGCCGGACGAACGCGCCAGCCCCTCCTCCTGGGCGTGCGCCCCGTTCAGGAACCCTCCGCCCGGATTCTTCGCGGACGCGAAGTTGAGCGCGAACGGGACCGTCCCGCCGCCGCTCAGCCGGCGGGCGGCGGCGAGCGTGGTCTCGCCGGTGACCTCGACGCGCGTCCCGGCGGCGGGTTCGGCGGGAAGCCGCTCAAGGAGCGCGTCCAGGTCGTCCGGCCGGTACAGGACGGTGCCCGCGACGGCGCGGGCGAGGCCGTCCGCGATCGAGACGGTGCGGCCGGACGGCGCCCGGTAGCCGCCGCGGTCGAGGATGGCCACGGTCTCCTGCGCGGTCCTCCGGCGGGGATGTCTGCTCATATCGTCCCGGATTCTGCCCGAAAAAAGAATGTGAGGCATTTCAATATCGTCCGCCACACTTGGGGGGTGCTTCTGACGATCACGACCACCCTGGACCAGGCGACGGACCTGGGATTTCTCCTGCACAAGCATCCGGACCGGGTGCAGCGGTTCGAGCAGTCCCACGGCACGGCGCACGTCTTCTACCCGGACGCGGACGAGCGGCGCTGCACGGCGGCGCTGCTGCTGGACGTCGATCCGATCGAACTCGTGCGCACGCGCGGCAGAGGCACGCCGGACTTCTCGCTCGGCCAGTACGTGAACGACCGTCCCTATGCGGCGTCGTCGCTGCTGGCTTCCGCGATGTCGAATGTCTTCCGGACCGCCATGCGCGGACGGTGCGATGCGCGCCCCGAATTGGCGCAGACCCCGATTCCGCTGGAGATCGCCCTTCCGGCTCTCCCGTGTAAGGGCGGGCCAGGGCAGGCCGAGCGATTCTTCGCGCCACTGGGCTGGGACGTGTCGGCGGTGCCGGTGCCGCTCGATCCGGAGTTCGGCGAGTGGGGCGATTCCCGGTACGTGACGCTCAAGCTGACCGGAACGCTGCGGCTCGCCGACGCGCTCAACCAGATGTACGTGCTGCTGCCCGTCCTGGACGACGCCAAGCATTACTGGATGGCGCCGGACGAGGTGGACAAGCTCATCCGGGCCGGGGAGGGCTGGCTCGCCGCGCACCCCGACCGCGGCGCCATCACCCGCCGCTACCTGGCCAACCGGCGTGGGCTCGTCCGTTCCGCGCTGGGCCGGCTCGCCGATGCCGAGGACGCGCCCGAAGAGGAACTCGACCCCGTGCAGGTCGAGGAGGAACCCGCCCCCGTCGAGGACGGCGAGGACCAGACGCCGAAGGATCAGCCCGTCTCGCTGGCGGAGCACCGTCTCCAGGCGGTCGTGCGGGCGCTGCACGACGAGAACGCCCAGCGCGTCATCGACCTCGGCTGCGGCACGGGGAAACTTCTCGCGCGGCTGCTCAAGGACGGCTTCTTCACCGAGATCTCCGGAACCGACGTCTCGCACCGCGCGCTGAGCCACGCCTGGCGGCGGCTCCACTGGGACGACGGGCCGCGCCGCGGCGACGGCCGCGTCCGGGACGTCTTCCAGGGCGCGCTGACCTACGCGGACGACCGGTTCGCCGGATACGAGGCGGCGGTGCTGATGGAGGTCGTCGAGCACATCGACCCGCCCCGTCTCGGCGCGGTCGAGCGGGTCGTGTTCGGGCACGCCGCGCCCCGGGTGGTGATCGTGACGACCCCGAACGCCGAGCACAACGTCCGCTACGAAGGGCTCGCGCCGGGCGCGATGCGCCACCCCGACCACCGCTTCGAATGGACGCGGGCCGAGTTTCGCGCGTGGGCCGACCGGGTCGCCGCCGCGCACGGCTACCGCGTCCGCCACGTGCCCGTCGGCGACGACGACCCCGAGGTCGGCGCGCCCACCCAGATGGGGGTTTTCACCCGATGACGGAGATCAGGGTCCCGGAGATGGGCCTCGTCGTGCTGGTCGGCGTGACCGGGTCGGGCAAGTCGCACTTCGCGCGCAGCCACTTCAAGCCGACGCAGGTCGTCTCGTCCGACCACTGCCGCGGGGTCGTGTCGGACGACGAGAACGACCAGTCCGCGTCCGGCGACGCGTTCGACCTGCTCCACTACATCGTGGGCAAGCGGCTGCGGCGCGGGCTGCTGACCGTGGTCGACGCGACCAACGTGCAGAGCAGGTCGCGGGAGGCGCTGCTGCGGATCGCCAAGGAGCACGACGTCATGTCCGTCGCGATCGTCCTGGACGTGCCGGAGAGCCTTGCCGCCGAACGGAACGCGGTCCGCCCGGAGCGGAACCTGCCCCCGCACGTGATCCCGCGCCAACGGCGCGAACTGCGGCGCGGGATGCGGGACCTCGCCCGCCAGTTCCGCCGCCACCACGTCCTGACCGGCGCCGACGAGATCGACGCCGCGACGATCGTCTACGAGAAGGCGTGGAACGACAAGCGCGAGCTGACCGGCCCGTTCGACGTCATCGGCGATGTGCACGGCTGCCGCGCGGAACTGGAGGACCTCCTCACCCGCCTCGGCTACGAGATCGAGCGGGATGCGCAGGGGCGTGCCGTGGGAGCGGACCATCCCGGTGGGCGCACTGCCGTCTTCGTCGGCGACCTCGTCGACCGCGGGCCCGACTCGCCGGGCGTGCTGCGTCTGGTGATGGGCATGGTCGGTGCCGGCGACGCGCTCTGTGTGTCGGGTAACCACGAGGCGAAACTCGTCCGGGCTCTACGCGGACGCAAGGTGCGGGTGGGGCACGGTCTTGAGAAGTCCCTGGAGCAGTTCGCCGCCGAGGACGACGACTTCCGCGGCGGCGCGCTGAACTTCATGGCCGGTCTCATCAGCCACTACGTGCTGGACGACGGCCGCCTGGTCGTGGCCCATGCCGGGCTGAAGGAGGAGTACCACGGCCGTGCGTCCGGACGGGTCCGCTCGTTCGCGCTCTATGGCGACACCACGGGGGAGACGGACGAATACGGGCTCCCCGTCCGGTATCCGTGGGCGCGTGACTACCGGGGCAAGGCCATGGTCGTGTACGGGCACACGCCCATTCCCGAGGCGGAATGGGTGAACAACACCATCTGCCTGGACACCGGTGCGGTGTTCGGCGGGAAGCTGACCGCGCTGCGCTATCCGGAGCGGGAGCTTGTGTCGGTTCCCGCACGGCAGGTCTGGTACGAGCCGACGCGTCCGCTGGAGGCGCCCGCCGCGTCCAGTGCGGGAGCGCACCGGGAGAACGATGTTCTCAACATCGGGGACGTGCTGGGCGAGCAGGGGGTCGAGACCCGTCTCATGGGGCGCGTCGCCGTCCGCGAGGAGAACGCGAGGGCCGCGCTGGAGGTGATGAGCCGGTTCGCCGTGGACCCGCGCTGGCTCGTCTACCTGCCGCCCACCATGGCGCCCGCCGCCACCTCGCCGCTGCCCGGCCATCTGGAGCACCCGGCCGAGGCCCTCGCCGCCTACCGCGACAAGGGGATCACCCGCGTGGTGTGCGAGGAGAAGCACATGGGCTCCCGTGCCGTGGCCGTCGTCTGCCGCGACGCCGCCGTCGCGGCAGAGCGCTTCGGCATGCCCGACGGGACGACTGGCGCCGTCTACACCCGCACCGGACGTTCGTTCTTCCGCGACCCGTCCCGCACGGCCGAGGTCCTGGACCGGCTCCGTGCCGCGATCGGCGCGGCCGGGCTCTGGGACGAGCTGGACACCGGATGGCTCGTCATCGACGGCGAGCTGCTGCCGTGGTCGGCCAAGGCCATGGACCTCATCCGCACGCAGTACGCGGCGGCCGGCGCGGCGGCCCGCGCCGCCCTGCCGATGGCGTCCGAGGTTCTCGCGCGCGCGAGCGAACGCGGCCTCGACCTCGGCGGCCTGCGTGAGCACATCGGCCGGCGCGCCGTCAACGCGTCCCTGTTCCGGGACGCTTACGCGCGGTACTGCTGGACGGTGGACGGCCTGACCGGCCTGCGGTTCGCGCCGTTCCAGATCCTCGCCGGGGAAGGCCGATCCTGGGCGGACGCCCGCGACCACGAGTGGCACATGGCGGTGGCCGGGCGGCTCGCGGAGAGCGACACGAGCGATCTCGTTCAGCGGACGGAGTTCATGACCGTCGACCTGGGGTCGCCGCAATCGGAGGCCGCCGTCACCGAGTGGTGGGAGAAGCTCACCGCGGCGGGCGGCGAGGGCATGGTCGTGAAGCCGCTGGGGCCGCTCCCGGACGAGGTGAAGATCCAGCCCGGCCTCAAGTGCCGCGGGCCGGAGTACCTGCGGATCATCTACGGCCCGGACTACACCGAGCCGGAGAACCTCGACCGGCTGCGCCGCAGGTCCCTCGGCAGGAAGCGGTCGCTGGCGATGCGCGAGCACGCGCTCGGCGCCGAGGCGCTCGCCCGGCTCGCCGCCGGGGAACCGATGTGGCGCGTCCACCAGGCGGTCTTCGCCGTCCTGGCGCTGGAGTCCGAGCCCGTCGACCCGCGTCTTTGATTCCGCCGGGAGCCCGGGGCTCCCGGGAACGACACGATGCGTGCGGCCCGCCTCCTGCTCGGGGGCGGGCCGTGGCGCGGTCGGTCAGGTCGAGAAGAGCATGTTGAAGACGCTCCCGTGGTGGGGGCGGTGGTGGCCGCCGTGGTGATGGTGGTGCACCGACGGTGCGGGCGCTCCCCAGCCCGGTGCGCCGGCGGGCGGCGGCGCCGCCCGGTACTGCGCCTCCATCTGGCTCAGGGCCTCCAGCTCGCCGTAGTCGAGGAAGATGCCTCGGCAGCTGTCACATTGCTCGATGTGGACGCCGCTGCGGGTGTAGGTCCGCATCACGCCACGACACTTAGGGCAGTGCATCGCCTTGCCGTCCTTCCGGTATGGATCCCCAGGTAGAGGCTAAATGTAGGGCAGGTTTCGCGCCACGTCATGCCGCGTCCCCCGCCGCGGATATTCTCACGCAGGCGTCGATCATCGCCTGCTCCGGCCCGTCGAGCGGCCGATCGTCCTTTCCCGCGGATATGACGCACGTGGCGGCTATCTGGATCGCAAGACTTCGGGCGGGCACGTCCAGGCCCGCCCACGGGTCGCCCTGCGCGGGGACGGCCGGGCCGCCCGCCTCCCGGTACGCGCCCAGGAAACGCTCCCACTCGTCCGGGTGCAGGACCCCGGCGGAGTAGAGCGCCGCGGGGCGGGCGAGGTCCCAGGCAGGATCGCCTCGGCCCATGTCCTCGATGTCGATGAGCCGCCAGTGGCCGTCCTGCATGCGGACCATCTGGCCCAGGTGCCAGTCCCCGTGGATGAGGCGCTGCTCCCGCCCCCCGGGCTCGTCCCCCTCGCCGCGTATCCAGGCGGGAAGCGTGGCGAACGCGCGTCGCACCGCGTCCTCGGCGGGACCGTCGCCCAGTTTCGAAACAAGGCGCGCCACACGTGCCGGACGCCCCCACGACGGCGCGTCTGCGGGAACGCCCCGCACATGGAGGGCCGCCAGAAGCCGAGCACCCTCCTCCCAGGGGAGTTCCAGGTTCGGGCTCACCGGCTCACCGTAGGCAGAGACGGTGACCGTCCGGCCGTCCACGGTGAGCGGCCGCCCCAGCGGCCCCAGGACGAGATCCGGAAGTGTGCCCGCGAGCCGTACCCGTTCGAGGAACGGGGCCCCGTGGTCACGGTCGGCCTGATGCGCCTTCACCACCACGTCACCGACCCGTACGACGAGCACTCCGTGGCGGTCGTACAGCGTCTGCGGGGACGCGCCGGCACGGGCCGAGCCGCGCCCGATCTCAGCGAGCCGGGCGAACAGCCCCGGCTGGACGGTCTCGGTCTGCACCCGCCCAGTCAACCACCCGGCACCGGCACGAGTCTCCCACCCGGCCGCCCGCGGCCCATGGCCAAGCTCGTCCGGTGGGGCGGCTCAGATGCGTCCCGTGCCGCGGCAGACGTTGCATCGCTCGTGGGTGGCGGTGCTGGTCCCGGTCCCGTTGCAGCCGGGGCACGACCGCGTCGCCGGCTTGTTGTGCTTGCCCACGGTCCACCACCTCTCCGGCGTTCATCCTAATGGGGCAGGCCCGCCGGATGCCGTCCCCGTTCATGGGTTCGATGCCGGGCCGCCGGAGGTTCACCCGGAGCGGCGTGAACCTGCGCCGCGTGGGTCACCGTGCAGGGGGTAAGGGCATGAATCCCGCAACGGGGGCTGGGAGGCCAGGCATGATCGACGCGGTGGGAACGGCGGCCATGCGGGTGCGGGACGCCGCGGACGGCGTGGAGCGCAGGCTTTGGCTCGCCGCCGGGTTCTACGTCGGCGACCGCGCCCGCTACGGGCGGGCCGAGCTGAGCTTCCTGCGCTGGGAGATCGCCCGGGGAGTGCTGAACCCGCCGGACGGCGAGCCGGCGGGCAGCCCGTGGTGGCGGGCCGTCAACGACCGGCTGCTGCACGACAAGGCCGAGGCGGCGCTGCTGGACGGCGGCGAACCGTCCTCGCGGAGCGTCGCGCTGTGGGGAGAGTTCGTCCGGGACCCGTCCCCGGCGTCCTGGTACCGCGCCCACAACGCCAGCGTCGTCACCGGATACCTGGACAGCGAGCCGCTCGCCCGCGCCGAACTGCCCGCCGAGCGGTTCGTGATGAACGTCGCGCTCGTCCGCGTCCTGTACGCGCACGCGCTGGTGGCGCGGCCCCGGCTCGCGCTGGGCGTGTTCGCGCCGCTCGGCGCGCTGCTCGGCGACCCGCGCGGCGGCTCCGTCGGGCTGTTCCTCGACCTGCGCCGCGCGTTTCCCGAGCGCTATCCGCTGGACGGGCTGGGCGGCGCCGATCTCGTCGCGGCGGAGGGGATGCTGCCGCGCGCCCTCGACTACGGCGTGATCATGCCGCGCCTCGTCCGCCTGTACGAGTTCGCGGCCGAGTCGCTGGGCCTGCCCGGTATGGAGAGGCTGATCGGCGACGCCGGGCCCTGCTACGCCCGGCCGGCCCGCCGCGCCGACTGGCGCGGCGCCGGCGTGCCGCGGCTCACGACACGCCCCGCCGTCTGCGCGGCCGGGGGGCGCGCGTGACGCGCAGTGCCCGGGGTGTCGTGTTGATCACGAGCCCGGGCCCCCGCGTCCGCGGGCGCCCGGCGCTTGTACGCTGTTGCCCACGCGCGCCGACCCACCGACATGGCGCACCGAGTAAGGAGAAGGCGCAGGTTGGTGCCCCTGCCGCTGTCCACCGTGATCCGCCCCTACGACTGGG
Source organism: Actinomadura formosensis NBRC 14204 (assembly GCF_001552155.1). Taxonomy (GTDB): domain Bacteria; phylum Actinomycetota; class Actinomycetes; order Streptosporangiales; family Streptosporangiaceae; genus Spirillospora; species Spirillospora formosensis. The sequence continues at coordinate 10,766 of NZ_BCQQ01000137.1, forward strand.
GGTCGCGGACCGCGTTGCCGGAGCTGCTCGGCACCGAGCCGACCGGCCGCCCGCAGGCCGAGTTGTGGGCGGGCGCGCATCCCGCCGCGCCCTCCTCGGTGGGCGGGACGCCGCTCAACGTCCTCATCGACCGCGACCCGGCCGGGATGCTGGGCGCGCGCTCGATCGCCCGCTTCGGCCCGGCACTGCCCTACCTGCTCAAGGTCCTGGCCGTCGAGAGACCGCTCTCCCTCCAGGTGCACCCCACCATGGCGCAGGCCCGGGCGGGTTTCGCCGCCGAAGAGGCGCGCGGCATCCCGATCGACGATTACACCCGCACCTACAAGGACCCGTTCCACAAGCCGGAAATGGTCTGCGCGCTCACCGACTTCCACGGCCTGTGCGGTTTCCGCGACCCCGGGGAAACGGCCGGCCTGCTGGAAAGCCTGGCGGTTCCCGAACTGCGCCCATGGATCGTTGCACTCCGGACCGCGCCGCCCGCCGAAGCGCTTCGCACCGTCCTCACCCAGATGCTGGACGACAGTTCCGGCCCGGTGCTGGCCGCGGTCGAACCCGCGCTGACCGGCGTCTACGCAGACATCGCCCGCACCTACCCCGGGGACCGCGGGATCCTCGCCGCGCTGCTGCTCAACCATGTCGAACTCAAGCCCGGCGAAGCCCTCTTCCTGGACGCCGGAGTGCCGCATTCCTATCTGGGCGGCCTCGCGATCGAGGTCATGGCGAACTCCGACAACGTCCTGCGCTGCGGCCTCACCGGAAAGCACATCGACGTCCCCGAACTGATGCGCGTGGTCGAATTCGTCCCGTCGACCCCCGCCCGGGTCGAACCGGCGGAACGCCGCTACCGCGCGAACGCCGACGAATTCGTCCTCATCCGCCACGACCTCACCGACGACCCCGAGCCCCTGCCCGCCGGCCTTCCCCAGACGCTCCTGTGCCTGGACGGCGAGGCCCGGCTCAGCGCAGACCGCACCTTGACCCTCGCCCGCGGCGAAGCCGCCTTCATCCCCGCGGGCGCCCCCGCCGCCAGCCTCACCGGAAAGGGCACGCTCTACCGCGTCCTCCCGGGGATCGGGCCATGACCGTCCTCGCCCTCGACATCGGCGGCACCAAGTTCGCCGTCGCGCGCGTCGACGCGTCCGGGACGCTCCTCGACCGCGCCGAGCACCCCGTCGGGCAGTCGCCCACCGCCACCCTCCGCGGTCTCGTCGCCGACTTCACCGACCCCTCCGTCACCGCCGTCGGCATCGGCTCGGCGGGCCCGATCGACGCGGTGGCCGGCACGGTCAGCCCGATCAACATCCCCCGCTGGCGCGGCTATCCGCTCGTCGCCGCCGTCCAGCGCCTCGTACCCGGCGTCCCCGTCTCCCTCGCGGGCGACGCCCAGTGCATGGTCCTCGGGGAATGGTGGCGCGGCGGCCACTCCGGCTCGTCCCTCCTCGGCATCGTCGTGTCGACCGGCGTCGGCGGCGGCCTCGTCATCGACGGCCGTCCCTGGATGGGGCGCACCGGAAACGCCGGTCACATCGGCCACGTCCTCATCGACCCCGACGGCGAACCGTGCGTCTGCGGGGCCCGCGGCTGCCTGGAGACGATCGCCGCCGGCCCCGGCCTGGTCCGCTGGGCACTCGCCCAGGGCTGGACCCTCGCGACCGGCCGCCCCGACGCCAAGGCCCTGGCCGAAGCCGCCCGCGCCGGCGCCCGCATCCCGCTCGTCGCCTTCCAGCGCGCCGCGAGCGCCCTCGCCACCGCGATCCTCAACACCACCGCCGTCCTGGACGTCCGCGACGTCGTCATCGGCGGCGGCGTCGCGGCCGCCGACGACCTGCTCCTCGACCCGCTCCGCAGGACGATCGCCGAACGCGCCGGCATGTCCTACCTGCGCGATCTGCAAGTGAAGCCCACCGCCCTCGACCGCGACGCCGGCCTCTACGGCGCCGCCGCCCTGGCCCTGCTGGCCTCCGGCGTCCCCCTGCGCCAGACCCTCCCCGAACCCCCTCCCTCAACGCATCCTTAAAGCGGCCATAAAGGCGGGGCCGCGGGGAGCCGGGGGTGGGAGGTTCGTCGCGTGGCACTGCACATGGGTAAGAACACCGATTCGTTCGTCCTCGGTTTGCCGGGGGAGCGGATGCGCCCCGCGGTGGTCGCCCGGGCCTTCCAGGCACTGCCGTCCGCGCACCGCGAGATCCTCACCGAGACGGTCCTGCGGGACCGGTCGGTCAACGAGGCCGCGGCCTCGCTGGGGGTGCCGGTGGACGTGGTCAAGGTCCGCGTCTACCACGCGCTCCACGCGTTGAACGCGGCCTTAGACACGCCCCGCCCCGCCGTGTGACGGCCGGGAATCGGTCTGCCGGCCGCCGAGGCCGGCGCATGAGCCGGTAAATGGGTTGCCGGCATGGGAATCGCCCCTGCACCATGGGCGTTGTAGCGGGCGAGATCGGAAAGGAGAAGGATGATGCGTCGCCATCGAATGCATAGCAGCAGCCTTTCCCATCTCGGGAGCCGCCGAGGGACGTGACGCACGCGTTCTGACCTCGACCGCCCCCGGAATCAGGGGCGGTCTTTTTTGTTTCCCGGAGGGTTGGCCGAGTGGAAAGGCAGCGGTCCGCTAAACCGTGGTCAGGGTCATCCCCCCTGCGCGAGTTCGAATCTCGCACCCTCCGCGTCGAGTGAGGATGCTGGTGTGTCCGGCGGATTCATATCCCGCGGCAGGCAGGTTCGATTCCTGCACTCGACACGCAAGAACATGAAGACATGGCCTTCGTGGTGTAGTGGTCTGCACGCCAGGTTGTGGTCCTGGAGGTGCCGGTTCGATCCCGGCCGATGGCCCTGAGCCCTCCGCATGGCCGGTTCGTGCCTGCTGACCTGGGTATCCTTGGCGCTGCCGGCCGGAGACGGGGCATCTCCCGCCCGCCGATCGCCGTCGAGAGGTGCCGTGTCGCAACGTCCACTGCACGGGGGAGACCCCTCGATGCTCCGCCGCCTCAACTCGGCCGCGACCCTGCGGGCGCTGCGCGACGGCGGCGAGGCGACGCTGTCGGAGCTGGCCGGACGGGTCGGGCTGTCGCGGCCCACCACCGAGGGCGTGCTGGGTGAGCTGATCCGGCGGGGCCTGGCCGCCGAGAGCGCGCCGCGTCCGGGCGCGGGGGTCGGCCGGCCCGCCCGCCGCTACCGGTTCCGCGCCGAGGCCGGGCACGTGCTCGGCATCGACATCGGCGCCCGCCGGGTGCGGCTGCTCATCTGCGACCTCACCGGCGAGATCATCGGCGGGCACGGCGCCGTGCTGGACGTCCAGGCCCCGCCCCGCGAGCGGATCGCGGCGGTGCGCGCCGAGGTCAGGGCGTGCCTCGCCGCCGTGCGGATCGACCGGCGGTCGCTGTGGGCGATCGCCGCCGGCACCCCCGGCGTCGTCGCGCCGGGTGGCACGGTCACCTCCTGCACGATCATGCCCGGGCTGGCGGGCGTCCACCTCGCCCGCGAGCTGGGCCGCTCGTTCTCCTGCCCCGTCCTCGTCGAGAACGACGCCAACCTCGCCGCGCTGGCCGAGCGGTGGCGCGGCGCCGCCCGCGACGCCGACGACGTCGTCTGCGTCTACGCCGCGCTGCACACCGGGACGGGCGCGATCATCGGCGGGCGGCTGCACCGGGGCCGGCACGGCGCCGCCGGTGAGCTCGGCGTGCTGCCCGAGCTGGGGCTGAGCGATACCGCCGCGGCGCTCGCCGGGGGCACCGGTCCCGTGTTCGACCAGGCGGTGCGCGTGCTGGGCGCGGCGGCCGGCGGGGACGCCGAGGCGATGGCCGCGGTGCGGGCGCTCGCCGCCCGGATGTCCCGCGGCGTCGCGGCGATGGCCCTCGCCCTCGACCCCGACATGATCGTGGTGGGCGGGCCGCTCGCCGGTGGCCCGCTCGTCGCCGAACTGCGCCGGCGGGTCCGGCCGCTGTGCCTGAGTCCCGTCCGGATCGAGGGTTCCCGGCTCGGGGACGAGTCGGTGGGGCTCGGCGCCGTCCGGCTCGCCCTCGACCGGATCGACGAGGACCTGTTCCGCCTCGACCGCGACGGGACGCGCACCTAACCGGGAATCTCTTCCGGCCCGGATGACGAAGGAGCCATGGGGCGGGGAGCCGGCGGGGGGCTGAACGCCCAGCCCCTGGCCAGCAGGGCGTCGGTCGCCGCGACGGCGGTGGCCAGGCGGTGTTCGTGGGGGCCGGTCACCGTGATGTGCGGCAGGCCCCGTCTCCCCAGTCCTTCCTGGAAGCGCCCCGACATCCACGACCTGATCGACTCGCCGTCGCGCCAGCCGTCCTGCTCGAACGGAACGCCCTCCGGCGAGGTCAGGATCCACAGGTGATGCGGGTTCCGCTCGTGGACGGCCGCCACCGCCGGCGCCGGGGCGCCGAGATAACGCTCGTGCCAGACGGCGGTGGCGAACGCGTCGGTGTCGCAGACCAGCAGCGGTGAACCCGACCGCGCCGCCGCGTCCTCCAGGGCGGCGTGCCGTTCGGCGATCTCGGTGAACTCGGCCGGCTCCCACGTCAGGTCGTCCAGCCACAGCGACGGGTCGCCGGCGGCGCGGCGCGCGGCGGCCAGTTTCTCCTCGGTGAACGTGCGGCCGTACTCGGGCACCCACCGCGTCGCCGCCCACACACCGCCCCGCCGCGAGTAGTGGGCGGCGAGCGCGCGGGCCAGCGTCGTCGTCCCCGTCGACTCGGCGCCGACCACCACGACCCGCCGCGCGAGATGCGCCCGGACGGGCGGGGACAGGAACTCCCAGTTCGCCACCGGATCGTCCCGGACGGCCGTGCCGCTCACCGGGAACCGGCCGCGCGGCGGATCCACCGGTACGTGGACGGCGGAGAACCGTTCCGCAAGCTCCGGCCCGTACGCCTCGGAGCTGAACACCGCGTCCACCGGCGGGACGGTCACCCCGAGCCCCGAGCGCATCGCGAGCCCGGCCCGGAACGCCGCGACGTGCGCCGACCAGATCTCGTCGGACTCGTAGTCGATCTCCGCGTCGTCCACCACGGGGAAGATCTCCACGTGCGGCTGCCGGTGCGTCTCGCGCAGCCACGCCGTCCGCAGCGCGAGCGGGATGCTCTCGACGCTGGACGCGGCGACGACCACGCTCACCCGGGCGCACGCCGCCGCCGCGGTGTCGATCAGGTGGTGGTGTCCGGCGTGCGGCGGATAGAACTTGCCGATCACCAGCCCGTGCGCGTGCCTCACGCGGCCGCCACCGCCGGGTCGGCGGCACGGGTCCGCAGGTCACGGCGCCACGCCAGCAGCCCGAACACGCACAGCGTCAGGAAGACGACGTACAGGACGCCCGTGAGCTTCAGGTCCTTGGAGAAGTACAGCGGGATGTAGATGAGATCGGCGGTGATCCACAGCCACCACGACTCCAGCAGCTTCCGCGACTGCCCGTAGACCGCCATGAGCGAGATCGCGGTGGTGAGGGCGTCCCAGAACGGCACGGTCGAGTCCGTCCATACCGACAACGCCCAGGTCAGGAACGCGGTCCCGGCCGTGCCCGCGGCGATGAGGGCCGCCCATTCCGTGCGCCGGGTACGCCGCACGGGGAGCTGGTCGCGGCCGTCCCCGCCGTACAGCCACACCCACCATCCGTACAGCTGGAGCGCGACGTAGACGACCTGCAGCCCGGAGTCGGCGTAGAGCCCGCCGTCCAGGAACACCAGTCCGAGCAGGATCACGTTCGCGATGCCGATCGGCCAGTTGAGGATGTTCTGCCGGACGACGAGCCACACGTTCACCGCCCCGGTCGCGAAACCGAGCAGCTCGGCCCAGGTCGTGGGGACCGACCCCAGGTGGAAGGCGGGATCGAGGAGCGGGCCGAGCGGGACGTTCACCGACATGCCGGCAATGATCACATATCGTCAAACGGACGACAAGGGGCGACTGTGGGAACACCTCGCCGGCTGGTACGCCGCCGAGACCGGCCTCCGAGACCGGCCTCCGAGACCGACCTGGACAACTCCGCGCTGCTCCAGCCGATCGGCGACGCGCCGTTCACCCTGGTCAACCGCGCGCGCTGGGACCACGTCCTAGCCCGCTTCGCCGTCCACCAGTTCACGAAGCCGAGCTTCCTGATGCCCGTCCTGTACAAGCTCGCCTAGGAATGCCGGCCGGCCGCCGTCGCCGGAGGCCGGCCGGGCATCGGGCGTCAGGCGACGATCAGCAGCGGATTCTGCAGCAGTTCGGCCAGCCGGGCGAGGAACTTCGCGGCCGTCGCGCCGTCGGTGGCGCGGTGGTCGACCGAGAGGGTCACCGCCATCCGCTTGCCGGGCACGACCTGCTCGTCCCGGACGACCGGCTCGTCCCGGATCGCGCCGACCGCGAGGATCGCCGCCTCCGGCGGGTTGATCACCGCGGAGAACGAGTCGACGTCGAACATGCCGAGGTTGCTGACGCTGAACGTGCCGCCGCTCATCTCCTGGAGGGAGAGCTTGCCCTCGCGCGCCTTGCCCGCCAGCTCCCGGGACTCCTGCCCGATCTGCGACACGCTCTTGCGGTCCGCGTCCTTGACGACGGGGACGACCAGGCCGTCCTCGACCGCCACCGCGACGCCGACGTGGACGCGCTTGTGGAAGAGCAGGTTCTCCTCGGTGTAGGAGACGTTCACGGCCGGGTGCTCGCGCAACGCGGTCGCGACCGCCTTCACGATCAGGTCGTTCACGCTGACCTTCGCCGGGGCGAGCGCATCGTTCAGCGTCTTGCGGAACTTCAGCAGCGCCTCGGCGTCCACCTCGCGGTTCAGGTAGAAGTGCGGCGCCTCGCGCTTGCTCTCGGCCAGCCGCTTGGCCGCGACCTTGCGGAAGCGGTTCAGCGGGACGGCCTCGACGTCGGCCTCCTCCGCCCGCGCCCGGACGGCCGGGGCCGGCGGCACGGCGGCGGCAGGGGCGGCGGCGGGAGCGGCGGCCGG
>NZ_BCQQ01000138.1 GCF_001552155.1 Actinomadura formosensis NBRC 14204
GGCTTGCGGGCGTCGGTCGACAGTTCCCGGACGAGCCGGTACAGCACCGGCGCCTCGACCTCGCCGACCGGGTGGGCGCGCATGGAGCGCAGCGCGATCCGGTCGCTGAAGAAGTAGGCGACACCGTTGATGCCGAGGGCGATGACCAGCGCGATCGTCAGCCCGGGTCCGCCGCCGAACGCCCATCCGGCGACGAGCATCAGGGCGGACAGCGCGGCGATCAGTGCTGCCGTCTTGACGCCGTTGTATCGCACTTCCGTTGCCTCCCCGTCGACTCCGGCATGAACATCAACGGTTTGACCTGGGTGAACGTTCCCGGTCAGGTCACCTGGGACACCGTCTGCAGGACGATCTGCGGCGCCGCCGACAGGACGACCGCGCCGGCCGCGGTGGCGGTGATCGCGGCGCGGACGCCGGCGCCGGGTGCCGCGTCATAGTGCTCGCCCGAGGGGGACGGGGTGAACAGGCGCACGGCCCAGGCCAGGTAGTAGTACAGCCCGATCACCGTGTTGATCGCCATGATGACGGCCAGCCAGGTGACGCCGCCCGCGACGGTGGCGCGGAACACGACGACCTTCGCGAACAGCCCCATGACGCCGGGCGGCAGGCCGGCGAGGCAGATCAGGAAGAACGCGAGGGCGGTGGCGACGGCGGGGCTGCGGCGGGCGAGGCCGCGGTAGTCGTCCAGGGTGTCCCACCGCCCCGAGACGGGACCGCGGCGGCGGAAGCCGATCACGACGGCGAACGCGCCGAGGTTCATGACGGCGTAGAGGGCGACGTAGGCGGTGGTGGCGGCGACGGCCTCGGGCAGCCGGTTCGCGCCGACGGCCAGGGGCGCGAGCATGTAGCCGGACTGGGCGACCGACGACCAGGCGAGCAGCCGGATCGCGGTCCGCTGCCGCAGCGCCAGCAGGTTCCCCAGTGTCATCGTGATCGCGGCGAGCACGGCGATGACCGGCCCCCACACGTGCCCGTACGCGGGCAGGCCCAGGGCGAGGACGATCACGAGCCCGGCGAATCCGGCGGCCTTCGACACGACGGACAGGAACGCGGCGACGGGCAGCGGGGAGCCCTGGTAGACGTCCGGGGCCCAGAAGTGGAACGGGACGGCGGCGACCTTGAACGCGAATCCGGCGAGGACGAGGACCGATCCGACGGACGCGACCGGGTCCAGGTCGGCGTCCAGCCGGGCGAGGGCGGGCGCGACGCGGTCCAGGTGCATGGCGCCGGTCGCCCCGTACAGGAGGCTGATCCCGAACAGCATGATCGCGGTCGAGACGACGGAGACCAGGAACAGTTTCAGCGCCGCCTCGGACGCCGTCCCGTCGTAGCGGCGGAGCGCGGCCAGCGCGAACACCGGCAGCGACAGCGTCTCCAGCGCGACCACCAGCAGGACGAGGTCGCGGGCCGCGACCAGCGTCAGGGCACCGATGACGGCGGCGAGCAGCAGGAAGTGGTACTCGCCCACCGGCATCTTCGAGTCGGTGATCTCCTGCAGGGACAGCAGCACGACGATCACGGCGGCGCCCAGGACGATCCCCTGGAACAGCAGCGTGAAGTCGTCCGCGACGTAGGAGCAGGAGCGGGGGCCGCCGGAGCGCAGGCCGTCCGGCAGGCAGAACGTGGCGCGGCGGTCGCCGGCGGCCAGCGCGAGCACGGCGATCAGCGCGGCGGCGAGCGACCCGCCGGACACCAGGGACAGCACGCGGCGGGGCGCGTCGAACGCGTCGGCGAGCAGCAGCCCGATCGCGGCGACGGCGAGGATCAGCGGCGGCGAGATCGCCGCGTAGTCGATGCCCTGGATCATCAGCCGCCTCCGAACAGCGCGCGGACGGGACCGGTGGTCACGTCCAGCAGGGTCTTCGGCCACAGGCCGACGAGCAGCGTGAGCGCGATCAGCGGCACCCACGCCGCGTACTCCTGCGGCGACACGGCCGCGACGGGGCCGGACCGCGGCGAGGACGGCCCGTGGGTGAGCCTGGCGAGCATCCGCAGGAAGTAGGCGGCGGTCAGCACGGCGCCGAGCGCGGCGACGGCCATGAACGTCACGAACGTCTCGCGCGGCAGGTCCGCGTGCGGCCGGTACGCGCCGGCCAGCGCCAGCACCTCGCCCCAGAACCCGGCGAGTCCGGGCAGCCCGAGCGAGGCGACGGACGCGAACGTCAGGATCGACGCCAGCCGGGGCGACGTGCCGAGCATGCCGCCGCCGATCGCGTCCATGTCGCCGGTCCCCCAGCGTTCCTTGACCGAGCCCGCGAGGAAGAACAGCAGGCCGGTGATCAGGCCGTGCGCGATGTTGCCGAACAGCGCCGCGTTGATCCCGACGGGGGTGAGCGTCGCGATGCCGAGCAGGACGAACCCCATGTGCCCGACGGACGAGTAGGCGATCATCCGTTTCAGGTCGCGCTGGGCGAGGCAGGCGAGCGCGCCGTAGACGATCCCGATGACGGCGAGGAGCCCGAGCCAGGGCGCCCAGAACCGCGCGCCGTCCGGGGCGAGCGGCAGCGCGACCCGGACCAGCCCGTACGTGCCCATCTTCAGCAGCACCCCGGCCAGCAGCACGGACCCGACGGTCGGCGCCTCGGTGTGCGCGTCCGGCAGCCAGGTGTGCAGCGGCCACATCGGCGCCTTGACCGCGAGCCCGATCCCCATCAGGGCGAAGGCCGTGATCTGGATGCCGTGCGGCAGCCCGGACCCGTGCCGGCCGGCGAGCGCGGTCATGTCGAGCGTGCCGGCCTGCGCGCCGACGAGCAGCATCCCGGCGAGGAGCAGGCCGGAGCCGAGCAGCGTGTAGAGGATGAACTTGGCGGCGGCGGCGCGGCGTCCCGGCCCGCCCCACAGCATGATCACCGCGTACATGGGGACCAGGACGGTCTCGAAGAACACGAAGAACAGCACGAGGTCGAGGGCGACGAACGTGCCGAGCATCCCGATCTCCAGGACGAGCAGGAGCGCGGTGAGCAGCCGCGTCCGGCCGCCCTCCGGCGGGTGCCGCAGCGTGTAGAGGAAGCACAGGAACGTCAGCAGCGCGGTCAGCGCGACGAGCGGCAGCGAGATCCCGTCCACGCCGAGGTGGAACCGCAGGCCGATCGCGGGCGCCCAGGCGCGGTCGATCTCCAGTTGGACGCGGGAGGTGGCGCCGAAGTCGAACGCCGTCAGCGCGGAGACCGCGACCAGCAGCGTCGCGGCGGACACGGCCGTCCCGAACGCGCGGACGGCGAAGTCGGTGCGCAGGAACCGGTTCGCCGGGACGAGCATCGCCAGCGCCCCGGCGAGGGGGAGCGCCAGCATCAGCACGAAGATCACAGGAAGATCACCACCCCGGCCACGATGACGACGACGCCGGCGAGCAGGCCGGTGAGGTAGGTCTGCAGGTTGCCGTTCTGCAGGACGCGGAGCAGCCCGCCGAGCCGGCCCGCCGCCCGCGCGGTGCCGACGACGGCCGCATCGACGCGGTCGCGGTCGAACGTGACGACGTAACGCGCCAATGCCTGGACGGGCCGGACGATCGCCACCGCGTAGAGCTCGTCCACGAAGAAGGCCCGCGCGAAGGCGGGACGGACCGGGCCAAGCGCGCGCGCAGGGTCCAAAGCCGGGTCACGGTTCCATACGAGGAAGGCGGCACCCGCCCCAAGGGCGACCAGCAGGACGCTCAGCAACGACGCTCCAAGGTGCGGACGCAACTCCGAAGCGCCGAGACCGAAGAATCCGAGGATCGCGGCGGGGACGGCCAAGGCCGCGACCGTCCACGACATGAGGCGCGACGGGTCCCGCGCCTCGTAGGAGCCGCGCGGCTCGCCGAAGAACATCATCAGCCACGTCCGCATCGCGTAAGCGGCCGTCAGGGCGACCGTGACCAGCAACCCCAGATAGACCAGCCACGCGATGCCGGCAGGCAGGTCCATGGCAGGGGCGTTGTAGCTGATCTCAAGGTGAACAGGTGGGAGCGTCCCCAGCGTCGAGTCATCGTGAATCGGAGTACAGACGAGCGACGAGTCGAACTTGCATTGCGCGTACCCGGCGGATGTAGGGGCCGCTGGGGGTATGACGGCCGACTCGCCGCCGTGGAGGGCCGCGTGCTGGGCGGCCTCGATGATGGAGTCCTTGGAGAACCATCCGCTGAGCGGCGGGACGCCCGCGAGCGCGGCCAGCCCGATCGTCATCGACCAGAACGTGATCGGCATGCCGCGCCGCAGCCCGCCGTACTGCGCCAGCATGGTCGAGCCGGCGACGGCGATGACGCATCCGGCGGCGAGGAACAGCAGCGCCTTGAACGCGCCGTGCGTCAGCAGGTGGAAGATCGCCGCGGACTTCGCGCCGACCGCGAGCCCGGCGGCCATCACCGCGAGCTGACTGATCGTCGAGTACGCCAGGACGCGTTTCAGGTCGTCCTGCGCGAGCGCCGCGCACGCCGCGCCGACCATGGAGATCACCGCGATGAGGCCCAGCACGGCGAGCGCGGCCGGGGCGGCGAGGAACACCCCGTACAGCCGCGCGACGACGTAGACGCCGGCCGCGACCATCGTCGCCGCGTGGATGAGGGCGCTGATCGGCGTGGGGCCCGCCATCGCGTCCGGCAGCCAGGTGTGCAGCGGGAACTGCGCGCTCTTGCCCGCGACCCCGGCGAGCAGCAGCAGCGCCGCCGCCGTCACCGCCCCGCCGGGCAGGCCGCCCACCGCCCGCAGGACCCCGCCGATCTCGAACGTCCCCGCGCCGACGCCCAGCACGATCACGCCGATCAGGAACCCCGCATCGCCGAGCCGGGTGACCAGGAACGCCTTGACCGCCGCTCGCGAGTTCGCCCGCTCCTCCCAGCGATGCCCGATCAGGAAGTACGAGCAGATGCCCATGACCTCCCAGCCCACGTACAGGACGAGAAGGTCACCCGCGTAGACGACCAGCAGCATCGCCGAGGTGAACAGCGAGATGAACGCCGCGTAGGACGAGTACCGCCGGTCGTCCTTCATGTAGGCGACCGAGTACACCTGGACGGCGAGCGCGACGCAGCACACCATGAGCCCGGTCACCGCGGACAGGCCGTCCACCTGGAGCCCGACCCGGATCGGCACCGACCCGGTGTCGACCAGCGTGAGCGTGCCCGTCCGCTCGCCCGGGTCGCGCCACACGGCGAACGCGACGATCGCCGACAGCACCAGCGACACCGCGACCGGCACGCACGCGATCACGCCCGGCCCGCCGCCCGGCAGGCCGCGCACGAGACGGGTCAGCGACGGCCCGGACAGCATCCCGGCGAACGCGGCGAGGAACGGCGGCAGGACCACCAGTGCGGCGAGCCAGATCATCGCGCGTCGACCGCCTCGGTCTCGGTCTCCGGCTCCGCCGGACGCGGACGGGCCACGCCGCCCGCCGCCTCGTCGTCCGCCGCGTCCTCGGCCAGCGTCCGCAGCCGGTCGACGTCGATCATCTTCCGGTTCCGGAACACCAGCAGGACGATCGCCAGCCCGAGCCCGATCTCGGCCGCCGCGATCACGATGGTGAACAGCGTGAGGACCTGGCCGCCGTGCAGCCGGTCCCGGTACCAGATGTCGAACGTGACGAGGTTCAGGTTCACCGCGTTCAGCATCAGCTCGACCGACATCAGCACGAGGATCGCGTTGCGGCGCGCCAGCACCCCGTACACGCCGGCGGAGAACAGCAGCGCGGCGACGACCGTGGGATAGGCGAGATGCATCAACCGTCCTCCTTGCGCGGCCCCGTGCCGGAGTCCCGCGGCCCGATGTCGGAGCGGGACAGGACGATCGCGCCGACCAGCGAGGCCAGCAGCAGCACCGACAGCACCTCGAACGGCAGCACCCACGTCCGGAACACCCCGGCGCCCAGTTCCCGCGCCGACCCGCCGCCCGCGTGCAGCGGCATCCGCCGGTCCCCGAACCCCATGACCAGCACGGTGACGAGGACCGCGGCGGTGGCGGCGGCGACCGCCAGCGCGGCCCACCGGTTCCCGGAGTCCAGATCGGCGGACTCCCCGATCGGCGCCCGCGTCAGCATGATCCCGAACAGCAGCAGCACGACGATCGCGCCGACGTAGATGAGGACCTGCACCCAGGCGACGAACTCCGCCGTCAGCACCAGGTATCCGCCCGCGAGCGCGCCGAACGACACCACCAGCCACAGCGCCGCGTGGACGAGCCGCCGCGTCGTCACCACCAGGATCCCGGCCCCGACCGCGACCACCCCCAGCAGCGTGAACACGATCTCCTGACCGCTCATGTTCCGGTCCCCGGCGCCCGGCGCGCGGCCCGCGCCGCCGCCTTCTCCGCCGCGGCGATCTCCTTCGGCGGCTCGGCGGCCGGATCATGGGCCGGCGGCGGCGGGACGGTCCACATCCACTCGCGCAGCCGCTCCTTCTCGTGCGTCAGCTCCGCGATGTCGTACTCGGCGTACTCGAACTCCGGCGACCAGAACAGCGCGTCGAACGGGCACACCTCGACGCAGATCCCGCAGTACATGCACAGCGCGAAGTCGATCGCGAACCGGTCGAGGACGTTGCGGGTCCGCGGGCGTCCGCCGCCCTCGGCCGGGAGGGTCTCCTTGTGGGAGTCGATGTAGATGCACCAGTCGGGGCATTCGCGGGCGCACAGCATGCAGACGGTGCAGTTCTCCTCGAACAGCGCGATGACGCCCCGGCTGCGCGGTGGCAGGTCAGGTTGCACTTCCGGGTATTGACGCGTTATGGATCGCCGCGTCATCGTCCGCAACGTGACCGCCAGCCCCTTGGCCAGCCCGCCTCCTGGTAGCCGTCCCACACGCCCCATGATTGCGCACCACGGGCGCGGGGGGAACGCGATGGGTCCTGCGTTCGTCCTACCTGGAGTAGGCCGTGTGGTAGATGGCGGGCTTACGGGCAGGGAGGACTTGTGAGTCATCACGCAGACCGCCCGTTCGATCCGGAGTCCGGCCGCCTGCCCATGCCGGAGCGTCCGTACCCCGGGGCCCCGTATCCAGGGCCCTCGTACCCCGGAGCGCCGTACCCCGGGGCGCCGTACCCCGGGCACGCCCAACCCGGGCACACCCAGCCGAGCCGCCGGCCGCCGCCGCGGGCGTTCGGGCCGGCCGGAGGGCGTCCGCCCTATCCGGGGCCGCCCGCCCCACCGCCTCCCGCGTCGCCGCCCCTCCCGCCGCCGTCCGCGGAGTCGGCGAATGACGTCCTGTGGGCGTTCGTACCGTTCATCACACTCGGCTACGGGACGCCGTTCGCGTTCCTCTACGCCGCGATCCGGCGCGGATCGTGGGGGCTCGGCGCGGTCGCCGCCGGTTACGGCATCGGCACGGCCGGCGTCCTCACCCTGATGCAGTCCGGCGACCCGCTCCTCACCGTGCTCGGGGCGTTCCTGGCGATCATGCTGTGGCTGGCGGGCACCGGGCACGCGTTCGCCGTCCGGACGTCGGTCTTCCCCCGCGAGGCGCCCCGCAACCGGCAGAACGAGCACGCCATCCAGATCGCCAAGTACCGGCGGACGCTGCGTGCGGAGGCCCGCGCGCTCGCCGCCGAGGACCCGGCGCTGGCTCGCGAACTGCGGATCGGCCGTCCCGACGAGCCCCGCACCTACGACGACGGCGGGCTCGTGGACGTCAACCACGCGCCCCGCGAGATCATCGAGAAGCTGCCCGGCATGACGCCGGAGATGGCCGGCCGCGTCATCCGCCGCCGTGAAGAGCACGGCGGGTTCGTGTCCGCCGAGGAGATGGCGGTGGACGCCGACATCCCGCCCGACGTCCTGCCGCTGATGGCCGACTACACGATCTTCCTGAAGTGACCTCGGCCTTCCCGAAGTGACGCCCGGCCGCTCAGAGCGCGACCCTGAGGACGCCGGTGAGCGCGAGCTGGGCGAGTGACAGCGGGACGAGCCACGCCCAGGCGAGCTTCTGCAACTGGTCCTCGCGCATCCGCGGGTAGCTGACCCGCAGCCAGATCACGCAGAACGCCAGCACACCGACCTTGAGCAGCGTCCACAGCCAGCCCAGCTCGGTGTTCAGGAACGGGCCCTTCCAGCCGCCCAGGAACAGGACGGCCGTCAGCGCGCACAGCACCACGATCCCGGCGTACTCGGCGAGCAGGAACAGCGCGAACCGCAGCCCGCCGTACTCGGTGTACGGGCCGAAGATGATCTCCGAGTCGGCGACCGGCATGTCGAACGGCGGCCGGCGCAGCTCGGCCAGGCCGGCGACGAAGAAGACCACGGCGCCCACCGCCTGCCACGGCAACCACCACCAGCGCCACTCCCCGACGATGCCCTGCAGCGACAGCGTCCCGGCCGCCATCGCCACCGACGCCGCCGCGAACACCATCGGCAGCTCGTACGACATCAGCTGCGCGGCGACCCGCATCCCGCCGAGCAGCGAGTACTTGTTCGCCGACGCCCAGCCCGCCATGATCGCGCCGATCACGCCGACGCCCATGACGGCGAGCGCGAAGAAGACGCCGGGCCCGAGGTCGAGCGCGACCTGGCCGCCGGGACCGACCGGGATCACCAGCAGGACCAGCAGGTACGGGACGAGCGCCACGCCCGGCGCCAGCTTGAACACCCACCGGTCGGCGTCGCGCGGGACCACGTCCTCCTTCTGCGCGAACTTGACCCCGTCGGCGATGAGCTGCGCCCAGCCGTGGAAGCCGCCCGCGTACATGGGGCCGAGGCGGCCCTGCATGTGCGCCATCACCTTGTGCTCGGCCTGCCCCACCAGCAGCGGCAGCAGCGCGAACGCCCCCGCGACGAGGGCCAGCTTGACCACGACCTCAAGCATCGGGCCCCCAGTCGTCCGGTACGCCGGGCGGGCGGACACGGCGGCGGCTGGGCGCGCCGTGGCCGGATTCGCCCGGTTCCTTGGCGCCCGGCCACGGCTTGGCGACGCGGGCGGCGAGCACGAAGTCCTTGCGCAGCGGGTGGCCCTCGAAACCGTCCGGCAGCAGCAGCGGGACGAGGTTCGGGTGGCCCTCGAACAGGATCCCGAACATCTCCGCGGTCTCCCGCTCGTGCCACGCGGCGCCCCGGTAGACGCCCGTCGCCGTCGCCAGCACCGGGGCCCGCCGCGGGACGCGCGTCCGGACCAGCAGATGGTGCCGGCGTTCCAGCGAGTACAGGTGGGCGACGACGGCGAAGCCGTCCTCCAGTTCGTCCACGCCGGTCAGCCAGTCGAAGAACCCGCAGGACAGGTCGTCGCGGGCGAAGGTCAGCGCGTCCACCCAGTGCTCGGGCGGCACCCCGACGGCGAGGCCGCCGAACGTCTCCTCGGTGGTGACCTCGTCGTCGAAGCGGGCCGTCCAGGCGCGGGTCAGCTCGTCCGCCAGTTCGGCGCTCACCGGTCGCGTCCGATCCGGTCGTCATGATCGTCGTCGTCGACCAGGCCGGGGATGATCGACGGATCGTGCTCCGCGGCCGCGGCCTCGTCCGCCAGCGCGGTGACGGGCTGCGTCACCTCGTCGTCCGGGTGGACGGGCGGCTCCGGCTCCCCGGCCACCGGCTCCCCGACCACCGGCTCCCCGACCACCGGGACCGGGCGGGTCTCCTGCTCGTCCGGCGGCGGGACCGGCGCGAGCCGCCGGTCCTCCATCGGCCCGGTCTCACCGGGCACGGGAACGTCCCCGAGGTGCTGGACGGGGATGGTCTCGTCGTCCGGGCCGGCGCCCCGCGGGGCGGCGGGTTCGCCGGTCTCGTCCGCCAGGACGTCCCAGTGCTCGAACGTCTCCTCCTCGTCCGGCGGGGGCGGCGGCTGGAGCGGACGGCGCAGCACCGTCGCCGACAGCGGACGCGGCGCGGGCGGCGGGCCGAGCGGCTCCCCGCCGCCGTAGCGGTCGCCGAGCGACTCGGCCGCGATCTTCTCCTGCAGGTGGACGATGCCCTGCAGCAGCGCCTCCGGGCGCGGCGGGCAGCCGGGCACGTACACGTCCACCGGGATGATCTGGTCGACGCCCTTGGTGACGCAGTAGGAGTCCCAGTACGGTCCGCCGCAGTTGGAGCAGGCGCCGAACGAGATGACGTACTTGGGTTCGGGCATCTGCTCGTACAGGCGCCGCACGGCGGGCGCCATCTTGTCGCTGACGGTGCCGGAGACCACCATGAGGTCGGCCTGCCGGGGACCGGGCGCAAAGGGGATGACGCCGAGCCGGATGAAGTCGTGCCGGCTCATCGACGTCGCGATGAACTCGATGGCGCAGCAGGCCAGGCCGAAGTTGAAGACCCACAGCGAGTAGCGGCGGCCCCAGTTGAGCACGAACTTGATCGGCTTGGGCGCGAGCCGCGACAGCGGCCCGACCCTCGGCGGCGGTAGATCGATGGTGCCCACAGCGCCATTGTTACAGCGCCACCGGGGGTCAGACCCAGGAGAGGACGCCCTTCTTGCCCGCGTAGGCGAGCCCGGTGGCCAGGAACGCCAGGAAGACGAACATCTCGCCGAGCGTCGTCGCCCCGTAGCCGGGCGCGGAGAAGACCGTCGCCCAGGGGAACAGGAACACCGCGTCCACGGCGAACACGACGTACAGGTAGGCGAAGACGTAGTAGCGCACGTACGAGTGGGCCCAGCCCTCGCCGACCGGGTCGACGCCGCACTCGTAGGTGGTCAGTTTCTCGGCCGTGGGACGATCCGGACGCAGCATCCGGTTCGCCGCGAGCGCGCCGCCGACGATCCCCGCGCCGACGAGGAGCAGTACGACCACAACGACATACGTGTCGAAATAGTTATGCACCAGATCCTCCTCGCGTGCGTCTCATCCAGTACCCCACAACAAGGGTCAGGGGAGTGTGGCGTTGTACCTCCACCCCGGGGGACCACAATGTCATGGTTTTACTGCACACTAGGCTTGCATTGGGTCGTCTTGACCTGGAAGGACGTGACCGGATGAGCAACCCTCCACCTCCCCCGGGCTGGGAATCCCCGGGCGGTGCCTCCTGGCCGCCTCCACCGCCGCCCGCGGGTCCGGGCGGCCCCGCTCCCGGCGGCCCTGGAAACGCAGGTGGGCCGGGTGGCGTCGGCCCGGGCGGCGCTCCCCCGCCCGGCGGTTTCGGCGGCCCGGGAACGCCGCCCCCCTTCTTCCCGCCGCCGCCCGGCGCCCCGATGGGCGGTGCCCCGATGGGCCCCGGCATGCCGCCGCCGAAGCGCGGCGGAGGGGGTGCCCTGATCGCGGCCCTGCTCGGCGGCGGCCTCGTCATCATCGTCATCATCGGCGTCGTGGTGTTCGCGCTGGCCGCCAACAGCGGCAAGTCGCCCGAGGAGAAGCTGGCCACCGCGGCCACCGGCCTCGACTCGGCGCGCGCCGTCGGGCTGAAGGGCACCTTCGGCGGCTCCGAGACGCTGACCGGTGAGCTGAACGTCACCAAGGGCGGCCGCGCGATGGGGCCCGTCACCTGGGGCGGCAACAACGTCACCCTGCTGTCGGCCGACGGCAAGCTGTTCGTGAAGGCCGACAAGGCGTACTGGGAGCGGGAGATCTCCTCCGCCGACGACCAGTTCTACCTGAAGAGCGGCGAGCAGTGGGGGCGGCTGGGCGACGACGAACTCGACCTCGACTTCAAGACGCAGCTGACGCCGGCGGCACTGGCCGCCAAGGTGCGCCTGGCGAAGACCTCCAGTGTCAAGCCCATCGAGACCACGTGGCAGGGGAAGAAGGCCCTGAAGTTCAGCACCTTCGCCTCCACCATCTACATCACCGACGAGGACGACGCGCAGCTGATGCGCTACGAGGCCACCACCCCGCGCGTCACGCTGGACGTCACCCCGAAGGACGCCGGTGACGCCTCGTCCCTCATCTCCGACATGCGCACGAACATGGGCGAGCTGAAGGACTCCTTCAACGGGTCGGCCCGCCCGTCGGTCGACGAGTGGAAGAAGGGCGGCTGCAACGGCAACTCCGGCTGCACGGTGGAGGCGAAGATCCGCCCGCCGTACGACGTGGAGAAGCCCGTCACCGTCGACGTGCGGTTCCGGATCACCGCCGGCACGCTGACCGGCCGGGACCTCGGCAACTGCACCACCCGGATCACCATCACCGGCAGCGACTCGCAGTGGGCGAGCTGCCGGGTCACCAGCGGCGCGTGGACGAGCTGGGCCAAGTCCACCGGCGGCACGTTCTACAAGCACGCCGAGTACAAGGTGATCGGCGCCACGCCCGCCGAGGTGCAGGCTCTGCAGAACGGGCTCGACAGCGAATGAGGCGCAGGTGAGGCGCGCGGTGCGGGGCACCGCGCACTGATCCCGCCGCCCGGGTGCCCGGCGGCGCTCCTCCCGTCCGGGGGGAAGCGCCGCCGGGCACCCTTATGCTCTGTGGAGACGCCCCTCCAGGGCCCCGGCGACCGGCCCACCACCTCCCGGACCGGTCTGGAGCCTTGCCGGCACCCTTTGGAGGACGCCTCAGATTCCTTGCTTCGTGCCTGGCGGTCGGGCCGAAACCGGGCCCCGGAAGTGAGCAGAGTGAGACCGAGTGAGCGCTGAACAGGACGAGCCGTCATCCGCGGCCTCCTTCTCCCGCCCGGACGCCCCCGGAACACCCTCCGCCCCCCATCCCGGGGACGTCCACGTCGCCGGCGCCGTCCCCGCCTCCCCGGCACCACCGGACGGCACGGTGCCGCCCGTCCCGCCCAGCGGGGCCATGCCGCCGGGAGGGTTCGTGCCGCCGGGAGGGCCGGTTCCGGCCCCGGCCGGGAAGGGCGGCCGGCGGGGTCCGCGAAGGCTGCGGATCATGGCCGCCGCGGGCACGGCGGCCGTCGTGGTCGCGGCCGGAGCCGGCGCCGCCGTCACGCTCGGCGGGGACGAGAAGCCGGTGAAGAAGACGCCCAAGCCCACCGTGTCCGCACCGCCGCCCGCGTGGACGATCGCGGCCGGACGAGCCCTCACCTCCGGGACGGGCCTGCGCTACGACGGCACGATGACGCTGATGGGGCGGCCCGTCCAGGCGCATCTGCGGGCGACACCGGCGGGTTCGGTGACCGGCACGCTCGTCGCGGGAACGCTGACCGCCGACGTCGTCGCGATCGACGGCGTCACCTACCTCAAGGCGGGGCTCGTGTTCTGGCGCGACTACGCCGGGGACGTCGCGCACCCCGAGTACTACGCGGACCGCTGGTCGAAGGCGCCCGCGTCCGTGCCGGGCTTCGACGTCCCGGACGTCCTCGGGCCCAAGTCGATCGCGAAGACGCTGGCCAAGGCGTCGGCGGCCCCGCCGACGGAGAACGTGAACGGCGTCCGCGCGTACCGGATCAAGACGCCGGGGGCCGACTACCTGGTCACGGCCGCGGCCCCCTACCGGCTGCTGGCCGTGCGGGCCGCCGGGCAGAGCGCGCCGCGGTTCAGCGCGGCACCCGTGGCCGCGCCCGGGACGCTGTTCGCCGAACTGCGGCCGAAGGTGGCCATGCTGGGCGGCGCGCCCGACCCGGCCCTGCGCTTCACGCCGGGGACGCTGACGTTCAGCAACTGCGACCAGAACACCAACGGCTGCACGGTAAGCCTGCCCGCCACGCTGAGCGCCCCCCAGGGGACGGTGCCGGAAGACGCACGCGCCGCGATGCGGGCCTCCATCGCCTCCAGGGGCAAGCCGCTCGGTTCCTGCACGGCGTCCGGCCCGGTGCCGGCCGACCGCGCGCTGGTGCTGCGCTGCACCGTCACCAGCGGGCTGTGGCGGCACTGGATGCGCAACGCGCTCGACAACCCCGGCTCCTACCCGTACGAGGCGGCGGCCCGGGTCGTCGGCCAGGCGCTGGACCCGGCGGACGTTCCGAAGCTCCTCGCCCGGGTCGACCGGGAACGCAAGGCCGTGCTGAAACCGAAGCCCCCCACGCCGGGGCCGTCCCAGACGGGGCAGCCGTCGGCCGAGCGGTCACCGCGGCCGGAGGTGGCCACATCACAGGCCCCTGGAACCCCATGAGACACGCGTCCAGGGCCGGTGCGGCCCGGCGGGATCCGTGCTGTCTACACTTCGGGACGTGAACTCCACGCGCCTGGGGAGCCGTGGCTCCTCGACGAGCCACGCGCGGCGGCTGGTCCGGCGGCTGCACGTCGACCTGTGCCGACAGCGCAGCGGCCTGTGTCCGGGATGAGCGGGGACACCGCCCCAGGTCGCAACTCCCGGTGAGCGGTCGTCCCGACAGCCCCATCCGATCCCGGACATACCATGAAGGTAAGCCTAAGTAGCATCACGATCCCGGGTGCCTCCCCGGGGACAGATGCTGCCCGTCGAGGAGGTCTTCCTCTGTGACCAAACAGGTCCAGCAGCTCGACCGCGTCATCATCCGCTTCGCCGGCGACTCCGGCGACGGGATGCAGCTGACCGGCGACCGCTTCACCCAGGAGACCGCGGCGTTCGGCAACGACTTGTCGACGCTGCCGAACTTCCCAGCCGAGATCCGCGCCCCCGCCGGGACGCTGCCCGGCGTGTCCAGTTTCCAGCTGCACTTCGCCGACCACGACATCCTCACGCCGGGCGACGCGCCCAACGTGCTGGTCGCGATGAACCCGGCCGCCCTCAAGGCCAACCTCGCGGACCTGCCGCGCGGGGCGGACCTCATCGTCAACACCGACGAGTTCAGCAAGCGCAACCTCACCAAGGTCGGCTACGCGTCCGACCCCGTCGAGGACGGCTCGCTCGGCGAGTACCGCGTGCACGCGCTGCCGCTGACCTCGATGACCGTGAAGGCGCTTGAGAACTTCGACATCTCCAAGAAGGACGCCGAGCGGGCGAAGAACATGTTCGCGCTCGGGCTGCTGTCCTGGCTGTATCACCGTCCCACCGAGGGGACACTCAGCTTTCTGGAACGCAAGTTCGCCACCAAGCCCGAGATCATGAAGGCGAACATCGCGGCCTTCCAGGCGGGCTGGTCCTACGGCGAGACCACCGAGGCGTTCTCGGTGCAGTACGAGGTCAAGCCGGCCGAGCACGAGCCCGGCCTGTACCGCAACATCACCGGGAACCTCGCGCTCGCGTACGGGCTGGTCGCGGCGGGCGTGCAGAGCGGGCTGCCGGTCTTCCTCGGCTCGTACCCGATCACCCCGGCGTCGGACGTCCTGCACGAGGTCTCCAAGCACAAGCGGTTCGGGGTGCGAACGTTCCAGGCCGAGGACGAGATCGCCGCGGTCGGCGCGGCGCTCGGCGCCTCGTTCGGCGGGTCGCTCGGCGTCACCACGACGTCCGGCCCGGGTCTCGCGCTGAAGAGCGAGACGATCGGCCTCGGCGTCGCGACCGAGCTTCCGCTGCTGGTCATCGACGTGCAGCGGGCCGGCCCCTCCACCGGTATGCCGACCAAGACCGAGCAGGCCGACCTGCTCCAGGCCATGTACGGCCGCAACGGCGAGGCGCCGGTACCGGTGATCGCGCCGCAGTCCCCGTCGGACTGCTTCGACGCGACGCTGGAGGCGGCGCGGATCGCGGTGAAGTACCGCACCCCGGTGATCCTGCTGTCGGACGGCTATCTCGCGAACGGCTCCGAGCCGTGGCGGCTGCCGGACGTGGCGTCGCTGCCGAAGATCGAGCCGAACTTCGCCGAACCGGCGCAGGAGGGGTTCCAGCCGTTCCAGCGCGACCCGGAGACCCTCGCCCGCCCGTGGGCGATCCCGGGCACGGCGGGGCTGGAGCACCGGATCGGCGGGCTGGAGAAGGCCGACGGGTCCGGCAACATCTCCTACGACCCGACCAACCACGACACGATGGTCCGGCTCCGCCAGGCCAAGGTGGACGGCATCGCGAACGACATCGAGCCGCTCGCCGTGGACGACCCGTCCGGTGCGGCCCGCGTCCTGGTCATGGGCTGGGGCGGGACGTACGGGGCGATCTCCGCGGCCGTCCGGCGGGTCCGCTCGACCGGCCGGGCCATCGCGCAGGCCCACGTGCGGCACCTCAACCCGTTCCCCGCGAACCTGCCCGAGGTGCTGCGCTCCTACGACAAGGTCATCGTCCCGGAGATCAACCTCGGCCAGCTCGCGATGCTGCTGCGCGGCCGGTACCTCGTCGACGTGATCGGCTACAACCAGGTCCGCGGCCTGCCGTTCAAGGCGGAGGAGCTGCAGGGCGTCATCCAGGAAGTGATTGACAGTGAGTGACTCAACCGCCACAAGCGGCAATGGAAGCGGCCACGCTCCTGTTAACATCAAGGTGCCGGCGGGCCATGCTCCCCGCGTACGCGGGGGTGGTCCGGGCTTCAAGACAGACCAAGAGGTTCGCTGGTGCCCTGGCTGCGGCGACTACGCCATTCTCGCCGCAGTCCAGAGCTTCCTCCCCGAGCTTCAACTCCCGCGCGAGAACATCACGTTCATCTCCGGCATCGGCTGCTCGTCGCGGTTCCCGTACTACATGAACACCTACGGGTTCCACTCGATCCACGGCCGCGCGCCCGCGATCGCGACGGGCCTCGCCACGTCCCGCCCGGACCTGTCGGTGTGGGTGGTGACCGGGGACGGCGACTCGCTGTCGATCGGCGGCAACCACCTGATCCACGCGCTGCGCCGCAACGTCAACCTGAAGATCCTGCTGTTCAACAACCGGATCTACGGGCTGACGAAGGGGCAGTACTCGCCGACGTCCGAACTCGGCAAGATCACCAAGTCGACGCCGATGGGGTCGCTGGACGCGCCGTTCAACCCGCTGTCGCTCGCGATCGGCGCGGAGGGCACGTTCGTCGCCCGCACCATCGACTCCGACCGCAAGCACCTGCAGTCGGTGCTGCGGGCCGCCGCGCGGCACCGCGGCACCGCGCTCATCGAGATCTACCAGAACTGCAACATCTTCAACGACGGCGCGTTCGCCCCGTTGAAGGACGCGTCCGTCCGCGACGACGTCACCGTCCGGCTGGAGCATGGCGAGCCGATCGTGTTCGGCGCGGACCGTGACAAGGCGCTGCGCCGCACCCCGGCCGGGTCGTTCGAGGTGGTGAACGTCGCGGACGTCGACCCGTCGGAGATCGCCGTCCACGACGCGCACAGCCCGGACCCGTCGCAGGCGTTCGCGCTGTCGCGGCTGGACCAGCCGGCGTTCGCGCACACCCCGATCGGCATCTTCCGGGACGTGGACCGCCCGTCCTACGACGAGCTGATGCGGGCCCAGCTCGGCGAGGCCGTCGAGAAGCAGGGCGAGGGCGACCTGGCCGCGCTGCTCGGCTCCGGCGACACCTGGCGCATCGACTGATCACTTTCGCGCAAGGCCCGGCCCCGGCTCGCCCGGGGCCGGGCCTTTTCCGCGCTTTGAACGCCGGCCGGCGGGGCACGGTTCCGCACGTCCCCCGTTCGCCGATCTCCGGGCGGGACACGGTGCGGGACACGTCTCATCCTGAGAGACTGGCGGAGATCATGGAGCCGGGGAGGTGACGATGCGGGTCATTCCGCGCCGCAGCAGAGATCGTCCGCGCGAGGATCCCCCCACCGCGCCGGGCCCGGCGCTCCCCGGCGAGGCCACCACCGCCGTGCTCGCGGTTCCGCACGACGAGGCGGCGCGGCGGCGGGCGCGGGCGGCCGAGCGGCGGCGGGAGGCGGCCGAGGTCAAGCGGAGCC
>NZ_BCQQ01000139.1 GCF_001552155.1 Actinomadura formosensis NBRC 14204
CCGCTGCGCGCCGACCCGTGGCGGCTGCTGCGGGTTCCCGGCGTCCGGCCCGCGCAGGCCGACCACTTCGCGCGCGCCGTCCTCGGGCCGGACGCCCGCCCCGATGATCCCCGGCGCGGGCGCGCCCTCGTCCTGCACGTGCTGACCGAGGCGGCGCGCGGCGGGCACACGGTCACACCCGCCGCCGACGTGCTGGCCGCGCTGGAGCAGATGCACGTCCCCGATCCCCGGGGGGCCGTGGAGGCGGCGCTGGACGAGGCGGAGGTCCTCTCCCTCACCGAGGAACCCGGGTTCGACGAGGAGGCGTTCGACGAGGACGCCGAGCCGCAGGAGCCGGAGGAAAGGCTCGGCCCCGCGCGGTGGGCGCTCGCGGAGGAGGCCGCCGCCGAGGGGTTCCAGCGGCTCACGCTGACCGCCGTGCCGCTGCTGGAGGACACGGCCGTGAAGGCCCTGCGGGACGGGCTGCCCGAGGACCGGTCCCTCGCGCTCACCGCCGCGCTCCGCACCGGGGTGAGCGTCCTGCGCGGAACCCCGGGCGATCTCGCGCGGGCCGTCCTCGGCATCGCCGGCGCCGCCGCGGGCCAGGGCCTGCGCACGGCGATCGCCGCGCCCACCGACCGTGCCGCCGCGGCGCTGCCCGCCCCCGACGGGGTCGAGGTCGCCAGCCTGCACCGGCTGCTGGAGCCCCGCGACGACCCGGCCGCCGCGCCCGGCGCCGTCGTCTACGGGCGCGGCGAGCAGCGCCCCTTCGACCTCGACCTGGTCATCGTGGCGGATGCGTCCGGGCTCGACGTCGAGCTGTGCGCGGTACTGGTGGAGGCGTGCCCGGACGGCGCCCATCTCGTGCTGTGCGCCGAGCCGGGCGCCGCGCCGCCCGCCGGGCCCGGGCGCCCGCTGGACGACCTGGAGGCGTCCGAGAGCGTCCCCGTCATCGCGCTGGACGCCGCGCCGCCCGCCGATCCGCTCGGCGCGCTGACCGAGGCGGTGCGCGGCGGCGACCTGGCGGCCGTGGACGCGCCCGGCCGCGAGGTCGTCATCGTGCCCGCCGCCGGCGCCGGCGAGGCGGTGCACCGGGCCGTCCAGCTCGTCACCGACTCGATTCCGCGCGCGCTCGGCATCCCGGTCGAGGACGTCCAGGTCGTCGCGTCGGCGACGGGCGGCGAGGCGGGCACCGGCGCGCTCAACGCGGCGCTCAAGGCCCGGCTGAACCCCGGCCCCGGCGCGTTCGGCGGCATGGACCCCGGCGACCGGGTGGTCGTCGCCGGGCCGCTCCCGCACGCCCCGCTCGGCGAGACGGGCGTGGTGACCGGCGGCGGCCCGCACGGCCTGGAGGTCGCGTTCCCCGCGGGCCCGGCCGTCATCGCCCCGGCGGAGGCGTCCCGGCTGCGGCACGGCTGGGCGGTGACCGTCGCGCAGGCACGCGGGACACGCCGGCCCGCCGTCGTCGCGGTGCTGTCCGCCGAGGGGCTGTCACGACCGCTGGTGGCCACCGCGTTCGGGCTGGCGCACCGGCACCTGTCGGTCGTCCAGGCCGCCGGCCCGGCCCTGGCCAGGGCCGTCCGCGAGGGCGGGGCACCCGCGCGGCGCACCCGGCTCGCGACCCTGGTGATCCAGTGAGGCCGTGACAAGGTAAAGAAACCTTCGTGTCGCGGTTTACGCACGCCCCCGTATGGGACACGATGTCAACAAGGGTCAGGCATCGGTGCAGGTGGAGGAGCGACATGCCCCAGCGGCTCAGGCGGCTCGGTTCGGCTTCGGCGGCGGTCTCGGCGGGCGCGCTCGTCCTCGTGCTCGCCGCCCCCGCGGGCGAGGCCGCGGCGGCGGAGACGTGCCGAAAGGGCGTCGACCCCGAGAGCACGGTCGAGAACTGGAAGTGCAACCTCGGCAACCTGCGCGACGCGCTCACCCCGAAGAGCCCAGCGCCGACGCCGAAGCCCACCCCGAGGAAGACCGGCGAGAACAAGACGAAGAGGACCACGCAGCGGCCGGTCAGGGCCCCGGCGAAGGCGCCGCGCACCCCCTCCGGCCTCCCGGGCGGTGGCCGGGGCGCGGCACCCTCCGGGCCGGCCCCCATGACCGGCGGCGACGGGCTCAAACCGTACTCCGGTGAGGCCCCGGCCGGCGCGTCCGGGCTGCCCGGCGTGCTGCCCACCCCGGAGATCGCCGCCGGCCCGAACGCCCACCAGAACTCCCCCGGCGGCACCGCCGCCATGCCGCAGACGCGCCTCATCTCCCCCGTCGCCGACTCCGGCGAGGACAACCGGCAGATGCTCCTGGTGGCCGCGGCCGCGGGCGCGGCGGGCGCCGCCGGCGCCCTCAACCTCAGCGTCGCCGGCCGCGCCCTGCGCCGCCGCCGGACCACCCGCTGACCGGGCCGCGCTGATCCGGCCGCCACAACGGCCGGAGGCCCCTCCCGGAGACGGGAGGGGCCTCTGCGCGTCAGCGGACGGCGCCGGCGGGCGCCGCGGACCGGCAGCGGATCAGCACACGGCGCCGATGGCGTGCAGGCCGCCGTCGACGTGGACGATCTCGCCGCTGGTCGCGGGGAACCAGTCCGACAGCAGGGCCGCGCAGGCGCGTGCGGTGGGCTCGCTGTCCTTGACGTCCCAGCCGAGCGGGGCCGCCTGCGGCCACAGCTCCGTCATGCCCTCGAAACCGGGGATGCTCTTGGCCGCCATGGTCGCCAGCGGGCCGGCCGCGACGAGGTTCACCCGGATGCCCTGCGGGCCCAGGTACTTGGCCAGGTAGCGGGCGCACGACTCCAGGCCCGCCTTCGCCACGCCCATCCAGTCGTACACCGGCCACGCCTTGGTGGCGTCGAAGTCGAGGCCGACGACCGCGCCGCCGTCCTTCATCAGCGGCAGGCACGCCATCGTCAGCGACTTCAGCGAGTACGCCGAGGCGTGCACGGCGGTCGCCACGTCCTCCCACGGCGTGTCGAGGAAGTTGCCGCCGAGCGCGGTCTGCGGCGCGAACCCGATCGCGTGGACGACGCCGTCGAGGTGGTCGAAGCCGTGCTCGCGCAGGTTGCCCGCCAGGGCGCCGAGCTGCTCGGTGCTCATCACGTCCAGCTCGATGACCGGCGGCGGCGCGTCCGGGCCGGACGGGAGCCGCTTGGCGGTCCGCTGGGTGAGCGTCGGACGCGGGTAGGCCGTCAGGGCGACCTCGGCGCCCTGCTCCTGCGCGATCCGCGCGACGTGGAAGCCGATGGAGGCGTCGGTGAGGACGCCGGTCACCAGGATGCGCTTGCCTTCGAGGATTCCCATGATCGTCAGTGCCCCATTCCCAGTCCGCCGTCGACCGGGATCACGGCCCCGGTGATGTAGGCGGCGTCCTCGCTCGCGACGAACCGCACCGCCTTCGCGATCTCCTCCGGTCGCGCGATCCGCCCGAGCGGGACCGCGGCGGTGATGGCCTTGTGCTGGTCCTCGCTCAGCACCGCCGTCATGTCGGTGTCGACGAACCCGGGCGCCACCACGTTCACCGTGATGTTGCGCGAGCCGAGCTCGCGGGCCAGGGAGCGGGCGAACCCGACCATGCCCGCCTTGGACGCGGCGTAGTTGGACTGCCCCGGCGAGCCCATCAGCCCCACGACCGACGACACCAGCACGATCCGCCCGCCGCGCTTGCGCATCATGCCCTTCACCGCGCGCTTGGCCACCCGGAACGCACCGGTCAGGTTGGTGTCGAGCACCGAGGTGAACGACTCCTCGCTCATGATCGCCAGGAGCGTGTCCTTGGTGATCCCGGCGTTGGCGACGACGACCTCGACCGGGCCCTGCTCGGCCTCCACCTTGCTGAACGCGGTGTCGACGTCCTCGGCGTCCGTCACGTCGCACCGGACGCCGAACAGGCCCTCGGGGGGCTCGCCCGACCGGTAGGTGACGGCGACCGCGTCGCCCGCCGCGGACAGCTCGCGGGCGATGGCCAGGCCGATGCCCCGGTTACCGCCGGTCACGAGGACAGAGCGACTCATCACGACCCTCTCGTCGACTACATGCTCGTACATGCTCAGGTGGCTTCGGCACGACGATAGCGGCCTGGAAGGCGCCGCACGGATGTGCCGATCCGACAAGATCCGCCCACCCGGTTTGTTCGCCGCCCCCCGCGCGGCCCGGCGGGTAGGTTGCGGAGGGTGCATGACATCGATCCCGCCTTCACCGCGCTGCCGCTCCGCGCACTGGCCGACGCGGCCCTCACCCGGGCCCGGGAGCTGGGCGCCGAGCACGCCGACTTCCGCCTGGAACGCATCCGCAGCCAAACGCTCCGCCTGCACGACGCCGCCCTGGAGACCGCGCTGGACGCCGACGACGTCGGCCTGTCCGTGCGGGTCGTCAAAGACGGCACCTGGGGCTTCGCCGCCGGCATCGACCTGACGCCCGAGGGGGCCGCGCGCGTCGCCGCGCAGGCCGTCGAGGTCGCGGTGGTCGCCAGGCCCGTCAACCGCGAGCCCATCGAACTGGCCCCCGAACCCGTGCACGGCGAGCGCACCTGGGTCTCGGCGTACGAGACCGACCCGTTCGAGGTGCCGACCGGCGACAAGGTCGCGCTGCTGGCCGGGTGGAGCCGCCGGCTGCTCGGCGACGACCGCGTCGACCACGTGGACGCGACGCTGCTGCAGGTCAAGGAGAACAAGTTCTTCGCCGACCTCGCCGGGACGGTCACCACCCAGCAGCGGGTCCGGCTGCACCCGGCCGTGACCGCCGTCGGCCTCGCCGGCGGCCAGTTCGACACGATGCGGACGCTGGCGCCGCCCGCCGGATACGGATGGGAGTGGCTGTCGGGCAAGCACTGGGACTGGGACGGCGAACTGGCCCGCATCCCCGAACTGCTCGCCGAGAAGCTCGCCGCGCCGTCGGTCGAGCCGGGCGTGTACGACGTGGTCATCGACCCGTCCAACCTGTGGCTGACGATCCACGAGTCGATCGGGCACGCCACCGAGCTGGACCGGGCGCTCGGCTACGAGGCCGCCTATGCGGGCACCTCGTTCGCCACCCCCGACAAGCTCGGCACGCTGCAGTACGGCTCCAAGGTCATGAACATCACCGGGGACCGCACCGCCGAGCACGGCCTGGCCACCATCGGCTACGACGACGAGGGCGTGCGGACCCGGTCGTTCGACATCGTCACCGAGGGCCTGTTCACCGGGTACCAGACCGACCGGCGCATCGCCCGGCTCACCGGCGCCGAACGCTCCAACGGGTGCGCGTTCGCCGACGCGGCGTCCAGCATGCCCATCCAGCGGATGGCGAACGTGTCGCTCAGGCCCGCCGAGGACGGCCCGTCCACCGACGAGCTGATCTCCGGCGTGGAGCGCGGCGTCTACATCGTCGGCGACAAGAGCTGGTCGATCGACATGCAGCGGTACAACTTCCAGTTCACCGGGCAGCGCTTCTACAAGATCGAGAACGGGCGGCTCGCCGGGCAGCTCCGCGACGTCGCCTACCAGGCCACCACGACCGACTTCTGGAACTCGATGGAGGCCGTCGGCGGCCCGCAGACGTACGTGCTCGGCGGCGCGTTCAACTGCGGCAAGGGCCAGCCGGGGCAGATCGCGCCGGTCAGCCACGGCTGCCCGTCCGCGCTGTTCCGCGGCGTCAACATCCTCAACACGCTGAAGGAGGCCGGCCAGTGAACGCGATCAGGCCGCAGGAGGCCGTCGAGCGGGCCCTGTCGCTGTCCCGCGCGGACGACTGCATCGTCATCGCCGACGAGGCGAGCACCGCGAACCTGCGGTGGGCGGGCAACACCCTCACCACCAACGGCGTGACCCGCTCCAACCGCCTCACGGTCATCGCGCTGCGCCACACCGCCGGCGGCGTCGCGGCCGGCGTGGTGTCGCGGTCGGCGGTCGGCGCGGACGGCATCGAGGACCTGGTGCGCGCCGCCGAGGCCGACGCCGCCGGCAACGAGCCCGCCGAGGACGCCCGGCCACTGATCACGCAGGGGCCGCCGGGGGCCGGGCGGCCCGCCGGGGCGCCGGAGTGGGAGGACGACCCGGCCGAGACCGGCATCGGCGTGTTCGAGGGGTTCGCGCCCGCGCTCGGCGAGGCGTTCGCCGCCGCGCAGGCCGGCGACCGGCGCCTGTACGGGTTCGCCAACCACATGCTGACCTCGACGTTCCTCGGCAGTTCCGCGGGGCTGCGGCTGCGGCACGACCAGCCGACCGGGCTGCTGGAGCTGAACGCCAAGGGCGCGGGCGGCTCGGCGTGGGCGGGCGTCGGCACCCGCGACTTCACCGATGTCGACGTCCCCGCCCTCACCGGCGACCTCGCCCGGCGGCTGGAGTGGGGCGAGCGGCGCGTCGACCTGCCCGCCGGACGCTACGAGACGATCCTGCCGCCGTCCGCGGTCGCCGACCTGATGATCTACCTGTACTGGTCGGCGGGCGCACAGGACGCCCAGGACGGCCGGACGGTGTTCAGCGCCCCCGGCGGCGGCACCCGCGTCGGCGAGCGGCTCGCGAACCTGCCCGTCACGCTGTCCAGCGACCCGGCCGCCGCCGGGATGGAGTGCGCCCCGTTCGTCATCGCGCACGCCTCCAGCCGCGAGGCGTCGGTGTTCGACAACGGCCTCCCGCTCGGCGCCACCGACTGGATCCGGGAGGGGACGCTCACCTCCCTCACCCAGACGCGGCACTCGGCGGAGCGGACCGGGCTGCCGCTGTCCCCGTCCGTCGACAACCTGGCGCTGACCGGGCCGGACGGCGGCGCGTCCCTGGCGGAGATGGTCGCCCGCACCGAGCGGGGGCTGCTGCTGACGTGCCTGTGGTACATCCGCGAGGTCGATCCGCAGAGCCTGCTGCTGACCGGCCTCACCCGCGACGGCGTCTACCTCGTCGAGGACGGCGAGGTCGTCGGGGCGGTGAACAACTTCCGGTTCAACGAGAGTCCCGTCGACCTGCTGTCGCGGCTCACCGAGGTCGGCGAGACCGGGCCGACGCTGCCGCGTGAATGGTCCGACTACTTCACCCGCACCGCCATGCCCGCCCTGCGCGTCCCCGACTTCAACATGTCGACGGTGTCGCAGGCGTCCTGACGCCGCAGAACCCGCCGTGCGGGGCCCGGGCCGGGGACGGGGCCCCGCACGGCGCTCAGACGTCCTCCAGGCGGAAGCCGACCTTCATCGTGACCTGGATGTGGGCGACCTCCCCGTCCTCGATCCGGCCGCGCACCTCGGTCACCTCGAACCAGTCCAGGTGGCGGAGGGTCTGCGAGGCGCGCCGGACGCCGTTGCGGATCGCGGTGTCGATGGAATCCGGGGAGGTCCCCACGATCTCCGTCACCCGGTACGTGCGATCGGTCATGCCGTTCCTCCCATATTTGACCCGTACTGCCGTCGCAGGTCGGACTCCATGGGCTTACCGTGGAATGGTGAAGGTCAATCCCCGCCACCACCACAGGGAGCCGGAGGTCTACACGGTCACCGACGCTCCCCGCCCCATGTCGGAGGACATCGGCTACCGGCAGCGCAGGTACCTGATGTCCATGGGAGTGCGCACGGCGTGCTTCGTCGGCGCCGTCGTGGCCGCGGTCGCCGGCGCGCCGTGGTGGCTGGCGGTGCTCATGGTGGTCGCGGCGGCCCTCCTCCCCTACGTCGCGGTGATCTTCGCGAACGGGGGGCGGGAGCCGACCGCCGCGGCGGTCTTCGACGACCACGGGTCGCGGGACCGGGAGCCGGACCAGAAGCCGGTTTCCGGACAGCGACCGGAAATCGGGTCGTGACGTTCTCTTGACTAACCGCGGGGGGTTTCGGTGTACGATTTGTACCGGCGCTCTGGTCCCCCGTCGGAGCGCCCGTGCCGGTGTTCCGGGCCCCCGTCGGAACACCGATGATGCGGCGCCGGGTGGATTGCCCCCGTATCCACCCGGCGCCGCTTTTCCATGTCCGGGTCCTCTCCTGGGACTTCCCCGGCCGGCGCATGACGCGCCCGTGACCCGCGCCTGACCGCCCGCCCAGGGCCCAAGCACATCCGCGCGAGAACGTCGAGACCCGGTGCTGGCCTGCTCCGGCCACGAACCGAAACCCGGCCGTCCCGAACTTTCCGCCCGCCCGCGCGCGAGCACGGCGGCGCCGGCCGCGCACCCTCCGGCGGAACACTCTCGTAGTTGTTTCTAGAACTACATTCGGGTTAAGTTAGCGTTCCGCTAGTTGCGCAGCGAGAGGGGCACGGCGTGCGCCGCACCGTTTTCAACGAGGACCATGAGGCGTTCCGGGACACGATCCGGGCGTTCATCGAGGCCGAGGTCGCCCCGGTCTACGACGACTGGGAGAACGCGGGCCACCCTCCGCGCGAGTTCTACTCCAAGCTCGGCGAGCTGGGCGTGTTCGGCATCCAGGTGCCCGAAGAGTACGGCGGCGCGGGCGAGACCAGCTTCAAGTACCAGGCGGTGATCTCCGAGGAGTGCGCCCGCGCCGCGGTGAGCTTCGGCGGCTACGGCGTGCACGTCAACCTCGTCCTGCCCTACCTGCTGAAATACGGCAGCGAGGAGCAGAAGAAGCGCTGGCTGCCGCCGTTCGTGTCCGGCGAGATGATGACGGCCATCGCGATGACCGAGCCCGGCACCGGCTCCGACCTCGCCGGCATCCAGACCACGGCGAAACGCGACGGCGACCACTACGTCCTGAACGGCGCCAAGACGTTCATCACCGGCGGCGTCCTCGCCGACCGGATGCTGGTGGTGGCCCGCACGTCCCCCGCCACACCGGACAACCGCCGCGCCGGGCTGTCGATCCTCGCCGTCGACACCAGGAGCGAGGGCTACGCGGTCGGCCGCAAGCTGGAGAAGATCGGGCTGCGCAGCTCCGACACCGCCGAACTGTCGTTCACCGACGTCCGGGTGCCGGTCGAGGACCTCCTCGGCGAGGAGGGCCGCGGCTTCGAATACCTCACCCACAACCTGGCCGAGGAACGCCTCGGCATCGCCACCAGCTCGTACGCGTCGGCCGCCGCGGCGGTCGAGTTCGCCCGCAGGTACGTGCGGGAACGCACCGTCTTCGGCAAGAGCGTCTCGTCGTTCCAGAACACCAAGTTCGTCCTCGCCGAGTGCGCCACCGAGGTCGAGGCGGCCCGCTCCCTCGTCGACCGCTGCATCGAGGCACTGGACGCCGGGGAGCTCACCCCCGCCGACGCCGCCGTCTGCAAGCTGTTCTGCACCGAGGTGCAGGCCCGCGTCGTCGACAAGTGCCTGCAACTGCACGGCGGATACGGCTACATCCTGGAGTACCCGATCGCGCGCCTGTACGCCGACGCCCGCGTCACCCGCATCTACGGCGGCACCAGCGAGGTGCTGAAGACCATCATCGCCAAGGACATCCAGGTCTGACGGAAGGGAGCGGACATGGCCGGCACCCCGATCGCCGTGCGGCGCGCCGGCGTCCCCGAGGACATCGCGGGGACGGCCGCGTTCCTGATGAACGGCGACGCCTCGTTCGTGTCCGGCCAGGTGCCCCACGTGGCCGGTGGTCCGCGCGGGTGAGGGGGCGGCCCGCGGCCGGGACCGGGACGCCACCGAAGAAGCGCTGCGGGCCGCGGCGGTCGCGCTGCTGCGCCGCGGCGGCGTCCTCGCCGGGCTGAACCTGCGGCAGGTCGCCGACGAGGCCGGCGTCAACCGCGGGCTGGTCTACCAGTACTTCGGGTCCCGCCGGGCACTGCTGCGCTCGGCGCTGTTCCACCGGTCCCGGCCGAACGCCGAGGACGCGGTGGACGCGGCCGGGCCGCCGCTGCGCCGCCGGCTGGCCCGGCTGTTCTGGACGAGCCTGCGCAACCCCGAACCGGTCCGGCTGGCGACACTGCTGGTGCTGGACGGCGACGACCGGCCCCGCGTCCTGCTGAACCGGGGCGCGGGCCGCGCGGAACTCGCCGAGGAGGCCGCGCGGGGCGAGCTGCCGGTCGAGGACGTCGAGGCCGTGCAGGCGGCGATCGCGTCCACGATCTACGGATACACGCTGCTGCGCGAGCATCTCGCACGGGAGATCGGCCTGCCCGCCGGGGAACTGGACAAGCGCATGGCCGGCTGCCTGGAGGCCATGTTCGGCCGCCGCCCCGGCTAGTAGGCGCGGGCCGCGTCGAGCCGCCGGGACAGGGCCGCGGGAGCCTCGACCAGCGACGGGCCGTACCAGGTGAGATGACGTCCGCTGACGAGGGCGACGTCCAGGCCGGGGAACGCCTCGGGGCCGTCGTCCTTGGTGAACCGGTACGGCTCGTCCGGCAGGACGGCGAGGTCGGCGCCCGCGGCGTTCAGCTCGCCGAGCGGGATCTTCGGGTAGCGCTCGGGGTGGCCGGCGTAAACGTTGGACACGCCGAGGCGGGACAGGACGTCCCCGGTGAACGTGTCACGGCCCACGACCATCCACGGCCGCCGCCAGATCGGGATGACGGCCGCGCGCCGCCGCCCCGGGGTGACGTCCTGCCAGACGCGGGCCGCCTCGTCCAGCCAGCCCGGCACCGGGATCCGGCACGCCTCCGCGAGCATGCGGCGCAGCGACGCCAGAGCCTCCCCGACGGTGCGGATCTCCGTCATCCACACCGGGACGCCGGCGGCGCGCAGCGCCTCGATGTCGGCGGGGCGGTTCTCCTCGGTGTTGCCGAGGACGACATCGGGCCGCAGCTCCGCGATCCGCTCCAGGTCGGGGTTCTTCGTGCCGCGCACACGCGGCACGTCCAGGCCCTCGGGGCGGGTGCACCAGTCGGTGGCCCCGGCGAGCAGGCCCGGCGCCGACACCGCCACCGTCTCGGTCAGGGACGGGACGATCGACACGACGCGGCGCACCCGGTCCGGGACCGGAACCGGGTGGCCGGTGTCGTCCAGCGGGCTCATACGGGTTCCATGTGGGGGACGACCCTCCACGCCCCCCGGTTCGCTTCGCTCATGCCCTGCTCCCTGTGGGAGGCGACCCCCCACACCCCCCGGCTCACTTCGCTCATGCCCTGCTCCCTGTGGGAGGCGACCC
The DNA here is from genome assembly GCF_001552155.1 of Actinomadura formosensis NBRC 14204. Taxonomy (GTDB): domain Bacteria; phylum Actinomycetota; class Actinomycetes; order Streptosporangiales; family Streptosporangiaceae; genus Spirillospora; species Spirillospora formosensis. The sequence continues at coordinate 10,954 of NZ_BCQQ01000139.1, forward strand.
CCCACACCCCCCGGTTCGCTTCGCTCATACGTTGCGGCGGTACTGGCCGCCGACCTCGAAGAACGCGTCGGTGATCTGCTGGAGGCTGCACACGCGCGCCGCGTCCATCAGCACCGCGAACACGTTCTCGCCGGCCCGCGCCGCCTCCTTGAGCGCGGCGAGCGCCGCCCGCGCCTCCTCCCGGTACGCGTCCTGGTAGCCGTGGACGCGCTCAAGCTGCGAACGCTTCTCGTCCTCGGTGGCGCGGGCCAGCTCGATCGTCTTCGGCGTCCCGTCGCCGGCCTCCGGCGGGCGGAAGGTGTTGACGCCGATGATCGGCAGCGAGCCGTCGTGCTTGCGCTGCTCGTACAGCATCGACTCGTCCTGGATACGGCCGCGCTGGTAGCCGGTCTCCATCGCGCCGAGCACGCCGCCGCGCTCGCTGATCCGGTCGAACTCGGCCAGCACCGCCTCCTCCACCAGATCGGTCAGCTCGTCGATGATGAACGACCCCTGCAGCGGGTTCTCGTTCATCGCGAGGCCCCACTCGCGGTTGATGATGAGCTGGATGGCCAGCGCCCGCCGCACCGACTCGGCCGTCGGCGTCGTCACGGCCTCGTCATAGGCGTTGGTGTGCAGGCTGTTGCAGTTGTCGTAGATCGCGATGAGCGCCTGCAACGTCGTGCGGATGTCGTTGAAGTGCATCTCCTGCGCGTGCAGGGAACGTCCCGACGTCTGCACGTGGTACTTGAGCTTCTGGCTGCGCTCGTTGGCGCCGTACCGGTCGCGCATGGCCACGGCCCAGATGCGGCGGGCCACACGTCCGAGCACGTTGTACTCGGGGTCCATGCCGTTGGAGAAGAAGAACGACAGGTTGGGCGCGAAGTCGTCGATGTCCATGCCGCGCGCCAGGTAGGACTCGACGTAGGTGAACCCGTTCGCGAGCGTGAACGCGAGCTGGCTGATGGGATTGGCCCCGGCTTCGGCGATGTGGTAGCCGGAGATCGACACCGAGTAGAAGTTGCGGACGCCGTTGGCGATGAACCACTCCTGGATGTCGCCCATCATCCGCAGGGAGAACTCGGTGGAGAAGATGCAGGTGTTCTGCCCCTGGTCCTCCTTGAGGATGTCGGCCTGCACGGTGCCGCGCACGGTCGACAGCACGCGCGCGCGGATCCCGGCGGCCTCCTCCTCGGACGGCTCGCGCCCGTGCTCCGCACGGAAGGCGTCCAGCCCCTGGTCGATGGCGGTATTGAGGAAGAACGCCAGGATCGTGGGCGCGGGACCGTTGATGGTCATCGACACCGACGTGGTGGGCGACGACAGGTCGAACCCGTCGTAGAGCACCTTCATGTCGTCCAGCGTGGCGATCGACACCCCGGACGTGCCGACCTTGCCGTACACGTCGGGACGCTCGTCCGGGTCGCGTCCGTAGAGGGTGACCGAGTCGAACGCGGTGGACAGCCGGGTCGCGGGCTGCCCCTCCGACAGCAGCTTGAAGCGGCGGTTGGTGCGGAACGGGTCGCCCTCGCCGGCGAACATGCGGGCCGGGTCCTCGTTGTCGCGCTTGAAGGGGAACACCCCCGCGGTGAACGGGAACCCGCCGGGCAGGTTCTCGTTCCGCAGGAACCGCAGCAGCTCACCGTGGTCGGTGTAGCGCGGCAGCGCGACGCGCGGGATGCGGCTGCCCGACAGGGACTCGCGGGTCAGCCTGGTGCGCAGCTCCCTGTCGCGGATCTTCACGACCTGCTCGTCGCCGGAGTAGGACTCCACGACGGCCGGCCAGCCCGCGACCAGCTCCGCGTTCCCCGGATCGACGTCGCGGCGCGCCTTCTCCAGCAGCCCCTCGACCTCGGCCGCGTCCGTCAGCTCGGCGCGCACCTCCTCCAGCCGCTGGACGCGGCGCACCGCCTCGACCTGCTTCACCGTGCCGGCGTGGTAGGCGCGCACGGTCTCGGCGATGTCGGACAGGTACCGCACCCGGCCGGGCGGGATCACCGTGGCGGCGCCCGTGGACACCTTCGTCGCGACCTCCGGCAGGACGCCGTCCCGCAACTGCAGCCCGTGCTCCCCCAGCAGCCCGCCGAGGTGCTGGTAGAGCGCGGTGACACCGTCGTCGTTGAAGGTGGCGGCGCTGGTGCCGAACACGGGCATGTCCTCGGGCCGCTGCCCGAACGCCTCCCGGTTGCGGACGAGCTGGCGCGACACGTCCCGCAGCGCGTCCGCCGCGCCGCGCCGCTCGAACTTGTTGATCGCGACCACGTCGGCGAAGTCGAGCATGTCGATCTTCTCCAGCTGGGACGCGGCGCCGAACTCCGGCGTCATCACATACAGCGACACGTCCACCAGCGGGACGATCGCGGCGTCGCCCTGCCCGATGCCGGGCGTCTCCAGGACGACCAGGTCGAACCCGGCGGCCTTGCAGGCGGTGATGATGTCCTCGATGTTCTCCGGCAGTTCCCGCGCGCCGCGTGTCGCGAGCGAGCGGAAGTACACGTGCTCGCCGTCCAGGGAGTTCATCCTGATCCGGTCGCCGAGCAGCGCGCCGCCGCCGCGCCGCCGGGTCGGGTCCACGGCCAGCACCGCGACGCGCAGCCGGTCCCGCTGATCGACGCGGAGCCGCCGCACCAGCTCATCGGTCAGCGACGACTTCCCCGAGCCGCCCGTGCCGGTGATGCCCAGCACGGGGACGCGCCGCCCGCCGGCCTCCTCGGCGAGCCGCGCCCGGTCGGCGTCCGGCAGGCCGCCGGCCTGCAGGCAGGTGATGGCCCGCGCCAGGGCGCGCCGATCCCCCGCCAGCACGTCCGCCGCGGGGACGGGCTCGGCGGCGAGGTCCACGTCGCACGCGCGCACCAGCTCGTTGATCATGCCCGGCAGGCCGAGCCGCTGCCCGTCCTCCGGCGAGAAGATCCGCACGCCCGATCCGGACAGCCGCGCGATCTCCTCGTGGACGATCACGCCGCCGCCCCCGCCGAACACCTTCACGTGCTCGGCGCCGGCCTCCTTGAGGCTGCGCGACAGGTACTCGAAGTACTCGACGTGGCCGCCCTGGTAGGAGCTGATCGCCACGCCCTGCGCGTCCTCCTCAAGGACGGCGTCGACGACCTCGCGGACCGACCGGTCGTGCCCGAGGTGCACCACCTCGGCGCCCTGGGACTGCAGGATGCGCCGCATGATGTTGATGGCCGCGTCATGCCCGTCGAACAACGCCGCCGCCGTCACGAACCGCACCGGGTGCACCGGCGCGTGCAGTTCCCCCGTCACCGTCTCCACCCCAAACCTTGGACATCCAATATTTGGAAGTTAAAATAGTTTCCGTGCGCGAGCAGGTCAAGACCGCATACGGTGGTCCGGTGCCCGAGACCCCCGACCCGATCGCCGAGGCCCACCGCCAGTGGAGCGCCCGCTGGCCCGAGCACGCCGACCACATGGCGGCCGTCACCTCGGTGATGCGCGCCCAGCAGCTTCTGCTGAGCCGCATCGAGGCCGTCCTCAAGCCGTACGGGCTGACGTTCGCCGCCTACGAGGCCCTGCGCCTGCTCGCCTTCACCCGCACCGGCACCCTCCCCATGGGCAAGATGGGCGCCCGCCTCATGGTGCATCCCGCCTCGGTCACCAACGTGATCGGACGCCTGGAGCGGCGCGGGCTCGTCGGCCGCGGCCCCTCCCCCGACGACCGCCGCGTCGTCCTGGCCACCATCACCCCGGCCGGCCGCGCCCTCGCCGAGGAGGCCACCCAGGCCCTCAACGAGTCCGGCTTCGGCATCGCCGGCGTCCCCGCCGCCCAGGCCGCCGAGATCACCGCCGCCCTCCGCCCCGTCCGCGCCACCGCCGGCGACCTCCCCTGACCAGAGAGGACGGGATGCCCACATGACCGATGCCGCCTCCACCGGGTCGGACGCGGAGGGTGGTGCCCCCGGTGTCCGGGCGGTGGTGTTCGACCTGGACGGCCCCCTCCTCGACACCATGGCCTCAGTGCCGAGCGCCTACGTGGAGACCATCCGTGCCCTCGGCGGCCCTGGCCTGACCACCGCACAGCTGATCGGGGCATGGCACCTCGGCCCGACCCCCGTGGTCCTGGCGCACTTTCTGGGCAGGCTCGCCACCCCCGGCGACCTGGAGTGCTTCGACGACCATGTCGCCGCCGCGTCCGAGCACCCGTACACGGCCTACCGGCCCGCCGACGTCATCACCGCGCTCGCCTCCGCGGGGCCCGGGTGGACACCGCCGTGATCGCTCAGCGGGCGCGTCCCACGAACTCCTTCACGATCTTAGGCATCCCTTATGCTGCGCATACATCCGTTATGTCGCAAGGAGGCGTGATGGCGGATTCTCCGGCGATGACGTACGGCGGCTATCTCAGGCTCGACGACCTTCTGTCCTGCCAGGAGCCGAAGACCCGGGCGCACGACGAGCTGCTCTTCGTGATCATCCACCAGGTCTACGAGCTCTGGTTCAAGCAGATCCTGCACGAGGCCGAGCTGCTGCAGCGCCGGCTGGAGGAGGGCAACAGCGCCGGGGCGCTGCACACCGCCCGCCGGATCGCCAAGATCCTCAAGACCGTGGTCGGGCAGCTGGACGTGCTGGAGACGATGACGCCCCGGCAGTTCGCCGCGTTCCGCACCGTCCTCGGCAGCTCCAGCGGGTTCCAGAGCGCCCAGTTCCGCGAGATCGAGGCCGTCCTCGGGCGGCGCGCGTTCCCCGTCTCGGACCTGCGCGACGACGCGCGGCTGCGGGCGGCGGTGGCCCGGCCGTCGGTCTTCGACTCGCTGCTGCGCTACCTCGCCGGGCACGGGTACCCCGTCCCGCGGGAGGTGCTGGACCGTGACAAGTCCGCGCCCTGGGAGCCGGACCCCGGCGTCCAGAAGGTCCTCCTCGCCGTCTACGCCGACGAGTCCGCGCCGGCCGCCGAGGTCTGCGAGTCGCTCGTCGACGTGGACGAGGGCGTCCAGGAGTGGCGGTACCGGCATCTGAAGATGGTCGAGCGGACGATCGGCGCGAAGATCGGCACCGGCGGCTCGGCGGGCGCCGACTACCTGCGCCGGACACTGTTCGCCCCCGCCTTCCCCGACCTCTGGGAGGTCCGGTCGCAGACCGAGGAGGTTCCCGTCGATGGCGGGTGACGGCGAGCGGGTCGCGGTCGTCGGCGCGGGCCTGGCGGGCTGCCTGCTGGCGGTGCTGCTGGGCCGCCGCGGCATCCCGGTGACGGTGTACGAGCGGCGCCCCGACCCCCGCGTCGCGGGCGCCGAACGCGGGCGCTCCATCAACCTGGCGATCTCGGCACGCGGCCTCGCCGCGCTGGAGCAGGTCGGCCTGCGCGACCAGTCGCTCAAACAGGCGCTGCCCATGCACGGGCGGATGGTGCATCCCCTTCCGGGCGCGCAGAACTTCCAGCCCTACAGCGCGGACCGGGAACGCGCCATCAACTCCATCGGCCGCGCCGAGCTGAACCGGTCGCTGCTGGAGGCCGCCGAAGCCACACCGGGCGTCACGCTCCGGTTCTCCCAGCGCGTCACCGGCGTGGACGCCGAGGCCGGCGCGATCCTGCTGGAGGGCGCCGACCCCGAGCCCGCCGGCGTCGTCCTGGCCGGGGACGGGGCCTACAGCGCCGTCCGCCGCTCGCTGGGGTTCGAGCACGACGCCGACTTCCTGGAGCACGGGTACAAGGAGCTGACCGTCCCGCCGAGGGACGGCGAGTTCGCGCTCGACCCGGACGCGCTGCACATCTGGCCGCGCGGCACCTCGATGATGATCGCGCTGCCGAACCTGGACCGGTCGTTCACCTGCACGCTGTTCTGGCCGAAGGGCGACTTCGACGCGCTCGACACCCCCGAGAAGGTCACCGCCTGCTTCCGCGAGCACTATCCGGACGTCGTGGACCTGATGCCGGATCTGACCGGCGACTACGCGCACAACCCGGTCGGGTCGCTGGTGACCGTCCGGTGCTGGCCGTGGACGCGGTACGGCGAAGGAGCGGTCGTGGCGCTGCTCGGCGACGCCGCGCACGCCATCGTCCCGTTCTTCGGGCAGGGCGCGAACTGCGCGTTCGAGGACTGCATCGAGATCGACCGGTGCCTGACCGAGGCCGGCGGCGACTGGCGGCGCGCACTGTCGCTCTACCAGGAGCGGCGCAAGGCCAGCACCGACGCGATCGCCGAGATGGCGCTCGACAACTTCATCGAGATGCGCGACCGGGTGTCGTCCCCGGTGTACCGGGCGAAGCGGGCGGCGACGCACGCGCTGGAGCGGCGCCTCGCGGGACGCTACGTCTCCCGCTACGAACTGGTGTCGTTCTCGACGATGCCGTACGCGGAGATCCCGGCCCGCATCAGGCGGCAGAACCGGGTTCTCGGCGCCGCGATCGCGGGCGGCGCGGCCGCCCTCGGCCTGGCGCTGCGCGCCGCGCGGCGCGGGCGGCGGTAACGGC
>NZ_BCQQ01000140.1 GCF_001552155.1 Actinomadura formosensis NBRC 14204
ACAAGGACCTCCTGGGCGTTGGTGCGGCTGTGTGGTAGCTCCACACCACGCCAGGAGGTCCTCCCCATTCCAAAATCATCTGGCCCGTCTCGCCGTCACCAACGTCCATGGGCAGTACACCTGGATGGACAAAAGCCCCATGCGTCGTCCTGCCGCACGTTGAACCTGGACGGTTCTGGACTATCGCTCATCGGGACCGGGAGGTGAGCGGCACCCGTACAGGAGACGGCCGCGATCGCCACATGTGTCGTATGTCACCGGCGCTGTCTGCGACGGGCAGGAATGGCCTGAATTACGGCAGTGTCATACCCCCAAGGGTATGGGTCTACTTCGGGAGGTTTCTGTGAAGGTCGTCATCGTCGGCGGCGTCGCCGGGGGCATGTCCGCCGCGACCCGGTTGCGGAGACTCGCTGAGCATGCCGAGATCGTCGTCCTGGAGCGTGGCGGATACGTCTCGTTCGCCAACTGCGGATTGCCCTACCACGTCGGCGGCGTCATTCCCGAACGCGACGATCTGCTGCTGCAGAGCCCCGAGGGTCTGCGTGAACGGTTCGGGCTGGACGTCCGGGTCCGGCACGAGGCGCTCGGCATCGACAGGACCGAACGGCGGGTCAGAGTGCGCGACCTGACGACCGGGAACGAGTACACCGAGGATTACGACACGCTCATTCTCAGCCCCGGCGCGGGCCCGGTCGTGCCACCCGTCCCCGGCGCGGAACGCGCGCTCACCCTGCGCGACATCGACGACCTCGACCGCCTGACGTCCGCGTTGCGCGGGAACCGGGACGGCGCCACCGCGATGACGGCCGATGGCGCGGGAAAGGCGGTCGTCGTGGGAGCCGGGTTCATCGGCGTCGAGGTCGCCGAGAATCTGCGGCACCGCGGCATCGAGGTCACCATGATCGAACTGGCCGACCAGGTGCTCGCACCGCTCGATCCCGAGATGGCGGCTCCCGTCGCCGACCGGCTCCGGGCCGGCGGCGTGCGCCTGCGGCTGGGCGTCCAGATCAACGCGATCGATGACGACGGCGTCGAACTCTCCGACGGAGACCGGGTTCCCGCCGGGACGGTCGTCATGGCGATCGGTGTACGACCCGAGACCGCCCTGGCCCGCGCGGCGGGCCTGGAGATCGGTGAGCGCGGCGGGATCGTGGTCGACGAGCACATGCGGACCTCGGACGCCGACATCTTCGCGGTCGGCGATGCCGTGGAGAAGCGGGACGCCGTCGGGGGCACCCCCGCGCTCATCGCGCTGGCGAATCTGGCCAACCGGCAGGGCCGGATCGCCGCCGACGCGATCTGCGGTCTGAAGAACACCGTCCGTCCCGCCGTCGGAACCGCGGTGGTGAGCGTCTTCGGCCTCACCGTCGCCGCGACCGGCTGGAACGAGAAGCGGCTCCGCGCCGTGGGGCGCCCGTACCGGGTGATCCACACCCACGGCTCATCACACGCCGGCTACTATCCCGGCGCGCGTCCGCTGGCTCTGAAACTGCTCGTCGATCCGGACACCGACGCCGTTCTCGGGGCCCAGGTCGTCGGCGAGGACGGCGCGGAGCGAAGGATCGACGTGCTGGCCACCGCAATGGCGGGCGGCCTGGCCGCCTCCGAGTTGATCCAGCTTGAACTGGCGTACGCACCGCAATACGGGTCGGCCAAGGACCCGGTGAACATGCTCGGCTACGTGGCCGACAATCTGCGTGCCGGAACCAGCCGAACGGTGCAGTGGCACGAACTCGCCGCCCTCGCCGCCGACGGCGCGCGACCGGTCGATGTGCGCAGTGAGCGCGAGTTCGCGGCCGGAGCGATTCCCGGCGCGATCAACATCCCCCTGGACCGGCTGCGCGATCGCATCGACCAGCTCCCGGACGGCGACCTGGTCGTCTACTGCAAGGGCGGCCAGCGTGCGTACAACGCCCTGCGGATCCTCACGCAGCATGGGCGGACGGCCGTCAACCTGGATGGCGGGTACCTCACCTGGTCGGCGGGGACGGGAGCGGCCTCCGCCACCTGAACCGCCCCGCACGGTGCCGCGCGTTCAAGATGATCGCCGACGAGGCGGCCGCCGTGGCCAGGCCGGACGTGCGACCGTTGAACACGGATCCACCTCCAGCCGTTCGAGGCGGTACTCGCCGACGTCCATCCTCTGTCCGCCGGCGACCAATGGTGGGGCCGCCCGCAGCGGAGGCCCTGGCTCGGCGTGTCAGCCGTGACCGGTTGCGCAACCGACCGTGGCGGTCGAGGGTGCCGTGGCCGCAACCGTGATCTTCTTTTCGAAGATCGCAATCGCCGCCGCCGGGCAGGCGACCGGTACCACTGGTAGGACGTACCGATGGTCGAAGTCGAGGAGCGCCACCGGCAATACCAGGAGGGTGATGGCTGTCCCCCAAGGCAGCAGCGTGCCACGGCGTAGTCCGAGCCCACCGGCGAGGAATGGGCCGTGCAGATAGGCGGGATATTGGTAGCCGCGCAGAAATCCGGAATAAGGCTCGACGGAGTAGTAGACGCCGCCGGTGCCGGGATCATACGCAGCGAGGTGATCTCAGCGATTCACCGGACGTAGCCGTGTTCGAAATGCTGTACCCGCTGAAGGGGGCGTCCGAGATCGCTTTGCCGTGGCCGGCGCCGTCGTCCCGGACTGGTTCCGCTGCTGGAGTGCCCGGGGAGTTGCGTGGCGTTCGGCTGGGCCGTTGGGCCGGGTACTTGTGCCCGGTGCTCAACTTGCGTGAGCTGTCGTTCGGTGACGGGACGTTCCACTACACGTTCTTCAAGGGCGCCGCAGTGAACCCGGCGGGCGGGCCGGTCAGTCGCCCGGGAGGAGCGGGTCGAGGGGGCCCAGGTCGAGGTTGAGGTCCTGGTCGTCCAGGTTGAAGTGGTCCTTGAGCCGGGTCATGGCCTCCTCCAGCCGAGGTCCTCGATCTGCTGGTCGGTCAGGTCGCCGCCTTCGCGGCACAGCGCCTGCCGTTCCATCAGCCGGCGGATGAGCTCGACGAGGGTCAGCACCAGTTTGACCAGGTCCCGCTCGACCGTTTCGGGGTCGGACCGCAGCCGCTGCATCGCCCGGTATGAGTGTTTCCGTGGCCCCTCCGCCTCCGGGGCGGGGCACGGTGTTCGGGGCCGCGCGTGGGGCGCGCCGGGATGTCGCCGGTGAACGTGTCGCTCGCGGCGCGGTCCATCAGGGCGCGGGTGGTGGCCTCCAGCCAGGCCAGGTCCTCCAGGTTGGCGCGCAGCGCCGCCTCGCCGTATTCCTCCAGCCGGACGGTGCTGCCCAGCGCGGTCAGCACCGTCCGCGACCACGCCGCGCACGAGCGCGCCCGCGACCCCGGCGGCATCGCGCAGCGCGGGCGGGTCCAGGCCGCGCCACGCCGTACAGGTAGACGGCGGTGTCGCCGCTGGTCCGGGTGCCGGTCATGATCCGGACTCCTTCCCACGCGCTTCGGCGTCCACCGTGCGGCCCTGCACGGTGCCGGTGTCGGCGGGGCCAGCCTCCACCGCGCCGGACGCGCCGGATTCCAGTGCGGCCAGGCGCTCGCGCAGCCGCCGGTTCTCCTCCCGCAGTTCTCTAGTGGCGTGGCCTTCGCCGGCCTCGTCACGGCGGGCCTTCGACGACAGTGAGGGGTCGTGCTCCCACCAGTCGATGCCCATCTCTTTGGCCCGGTCCACCGACGCCACCCGCAGCCGCAGTTTGATCGTCAGCAGGTTGATCTGGACGTCGCCGACGATCACGATGCCCTTGTCGAGGATGCGTTCCGGCAGGCCCGCCAGGTTGGCCGACTGTCGTTCCCCGGCCATCGACCGCGACGGCGCCCGGCCGCCGGCCCAGGAGATCTCGCTCACCGGTCCCAGCTCCTCTCCACTCGTCCGCGTGGGCAGCGGCAGGCGCGGCGGCCGGTCACCGCGGTGACATGGTCGGCCGCGCGTTCGGCGGCCTCGGGCGCGGACGGCATCACCGGCTCCCCGCTAGCCGCCGGGCCCTTGGCGGGCGCGGCCCTCTTTCAGCCGGCGGATCAGGTCCTCCTCGCGGACGGCGGCCTCCTCCTCGGTGATCTGCTGCATCTTCGCGGCGATCCGCGCCGGGTCGTACAGTTGCGCCTCGGCCTGCTCGGCAAGGATTTCCGCCGCCGGCGCGGCCCCGTCCAGCAGGACCCGCCCGTCGGTACGGACACCACGGCGGCACTCTGCGACGCCGCGGCATCCGACCCGGACGATGACCTACCGTGACCACTTCACGGACGTTGAGCCAGATCCGCTAACGGCAGGGCACGGTTCGCCTCGGCGTGTCAGCCGCCGCGGTTGCTCGGGAGCTCCCCGGTGGCCGGTCGATACCGCAGGTCGACGGCCTGAACGGGGTCGCCGTCATGGATGCGCTCCCAGCGCACCGGCTCGATGCCGGGGCAGTCGAACAGCCGGATGCCCTCACCGAGCATCACCGGCACCAGATGGACGTAGAACTCGTCGATCAGGCCGCGGACGACGCATTGGCGGGCGATGTCGGCACCGAAGATCTCCAGGTTCTTCCCGGCCGCGGCGGCGAGCCCGGTCTCGACCGCCTCGGCGACGTCGCAGTTCAGGAAGGTGACTCCGGAATCGGGGACGGCGTCCTCGGGGTGGTGGGTCAGCACGAAGATCGGACCACTCCACGCGCCACCGTACGCCCGCTCGGACGCCCTACCAGGATTCTCCCGGGCCCAGGCGTCATAGCCGCGCCGCCCGGCCAGGATCGCCCCGGTAGTGGAGACCGCCTCCTCGAACAGCCCGGGACTCAAGGTCACACCGGACATCCAGTCCATGGCGTGGTCGGGACCGGCGATGAAGCCGTCCAGCGACATCGTCAGATGCCACAGCACCTTGCCCCTCGCCCCTGACCGCGTCACATCCGTCATTGTGCTCCTCCCGTCGGGTCCGCCTTCCCTGGTCGGGTAGCCGGCAAGCAGGATGACCACCGGAAGCCGACGAACTCATCGGCCGCTCCGGACGAGGCTTCTGCGGATCGACCGGTCCGCCCTGCGGGACGACGAGTCCTGGTGGCCCCGCGTCCTCGAACTCATCCGGCACGCGTTGAGCTACCCCGCCTCGGTCGCCTTCGAGATCGAGGAACTCGGCGGCCGTAAACGCATCGAGACCGAAGAGACCCGCGTCGGCGTCGAGCATCCCGAGCACCTTCTCTGGGACCGCCTCTCGGCCCAGGGCGTCCGCCCCGAACAGGTGACCCGCGTCTACACCGAACTGCAACCGTGCTTCATGCCGGGCAATTACTGCGCGATATGGCTTGCCCAGTTCACCAATGCCGAATTCACCTACAGCTACGACTACGGCGCAACCGCCCGGGAACGCGAAGCGGGCCTCCTCGAACTGATCAAGAACGCCGCCACCTGATGCTCCGGCCGCACCGGGTTCGCGGCCGTCGACGGCGAACGGCGCCGGGCCGGCGACCGGAAGGCGGCGGCGGCGATCGTGTGCGTGGCGACCACCGGCTGTACCTGGCGGCGGTTCCCGCCGGTCTTCGGCGCGTCCTGGCAGACGGTCCACCGGCGCTCCACCGAGTGGACCCCGGCGTGGTGTCGAGCGCTCCCACCGGCTCGGCCGGCACCGCCGGATGTCGAGCGCACGGTGTCGTGGCCGAACGGATTCCGCCGCATCACCGACTGAACCGGGATGGCTTCGCGGCGGAGGGCGAGGATCAGGCTTGGTTCGGCCTGGTCGCGCGGAAGAACAGCGTTTCGTACTCCTCCTCATAGAAGGAGATGAAGGTTTTCCTGTCGTGCGAGACGAACATCAGGTCGGCGCCGAGTACGCGGACGACCTGGGCCGCCCAGCCCGATTCGCGCACCTGGCAGTCCAGCCACGGGAAGTGCTCGATTCCGGTACCCAGAAAGAATCTACCGGTCACGTTCTCGATGACCAGGCGCTCGATCCAGAGGGCGACATCGTTCTCCGCCGAAGCGGACGCGTCGGGAGACGAGGCGGCCCGGTTCATTTCACGGCGCGCTTCGTAAACCCACGGCGGCGTCTCGTCCACGCCGTGGAACTCTCGGCAGTCGAGAGCGGACGGCCGGGATTTGAGCTCGGCGGCGTCTTTCTTCTGCTGCAGCCGGATACGTCGGGTCCTAATATCCTCTCCCAGCACCATGGCTCCTATTCTGGGCAGTCGAGGTGATGCTTCCCGCCGAGCGCGTCGGTCACGGACCACCGGCAGCCCCGCCGCGTTGGTCTCGACGCGGGTCATGTTCCCGATCAGGACCCGGCCGTTCGAGTCCGGCGGCATCCTGCTCTGCCACCGCACCCGCGTCACAACCCCGGCACCCTAACGATCTTGATCTCCAGACATCCGGTCTTCCTTGAGGGGCAAGGCGCGGCGGCGAGCCGAGCTGACGCCGGGTCGCTCCGATGGACGCGTGGGTGCCGCCGCCCGAATCGGCGCGGCCGAACCCCTGTTCGTACGGGCGGACAGGGATCTGGTGCCGGGCGATATCGGGTCCGGCGTTGCCGGTTCATGGCACCCGCGCGGTGGCTCTGAGCTGTACTTCGCTCGTGTCAGGGCCCGGACGCCGCAGTCCGGCCGTGCTCGGTGTACGGGTCAGCGCTGGTGGAAGGTGGCCTGGCCGGTGATGTGGATGCCGGTTCGGTCGCCGGGGCGGAGGGGGACGTGGCCGGCCACCCGGATGTCGACGGGCTCATCGAGACCGTCCACGGTGAGGGTGATCATGGCGTCGTGGCCGTAGTAGCGGACGTCGGTGACCGTCCCGCCGGGGGTCGTGTCGCCGGGTTCGGTGAGCCGCAGCTGTTCGGGACGCAGGATCACGGTCCCCCGGCCGGAGGTTTCACCACTGCGCACCTTCACGGGGCCGAGTGCGGTGGTGGCCGTGCCGTTCCCGGCGGTGCCGGGAAGAAGGACGGCGTCGCCGACGAAGCCTGCGAGCCAGGGGTCCGCGGGACGGGTGTAGACGTCCTGCGGCGAACCGCACTGGGCGACCCGCCCATCGTGGACGACGGCGACGAGGTCGGCGACGGACAGTGCCTCCTGCTGGTCATGGGTGACGAGGAGGGCGGTGGCTCCGAGGGCGCGCAGGGCCGCGCGGACGTCGGCGCGCAGCCCGGTGCGCAACGCGCTGTCCAGGGCGTTGAACGGTTCGTCGAGGAGCACCAGTGCCGGTTCGGGGGCGAGGGCGCGGGCCAGGGCGACCCGCTGCTGCTGTCCGCCGGACAGTTCGTGCGGCATCCGGCCGCCGTATCCGGCCAGGCCCACCAGTTCGAGCATCTCCTCGGTGCGCCGGCGGCGCGCGGCCCGGTCGGGGACGCCGAACGCGACGTTGCGGGCGACGCTCAGGTGGGGGAACAGCGCGCCTTCCTGGGGGACGATGCCGATGCGGCGGCGTTCCGGGGGGACGTGTGCTCCGGGGCCGGTCAGGACGCGTCCGCCCACGGCGACGGTCCCCGCGTCGGCGCGGAGGAAGCCCGCGATGATGCGGAGCAGCGTGGTCTTCCCGCACCCCGAAGGGCCGAGCACGGCGGCCAGCGAGCCGCCGGGGACGGTGAGGTCGAGCCCGTCCAGGACGGTCGCGTCCGGGCCGTAGGCCTTGGTCAGGCCCTCGATCCGCAGATCGGTCATGTGCGCTGTCTCCCGAGGAGGTAGGAGGGGACGGCCGCGAGCAGGATCAGCGCGGCGGCGTACGGTGCGGCGTCGGCGTAGGACGCGACGCCGGTCTCCGTCCACAGCCGTGTGGCGAGGGTGTCCATGCCGGTGGGGCGCAGCAGCAGGGTGGCCGGCAGTTCCTTCATGCAGACCACGAAGGTCAGGGCCGTACCGGCCGCGACACCGGGCGCGGCCAGCGGCACGGTCACGGCCCGCAGGACGCCCAGTGGACCGCGGCCGAGGGAGCGGGCGACGTCTTCCAGGACGGGCGGTGACTGCAGGACGGCGGCGCGGGTGGCGGCGACCGCGAGCGGCAGGAACAGCACCGCGTAGGCGCAGACCAGCAGCGGCAGTTCCTGGTAGAGCGGGGCGGCGTAGCGGACCGCGAAGAACACCATCGCCAGGGCGACGGTGATGCCGGGGAGGGCGTGTCCGGCGTAGGCGGCCTGCTCCAGCAGATCCGGGAGCCGTCCCCGGTGGCGGGCCGCGACGACGCCGACGGGCAGCGCGAGTGCGGCGGTGAGCCCGGCTCCGGCCGCGGCCACGGCGAGGGTGACGCCCGCGGTGTTCGCGAGCCCGGCGGGATCCCAGGTGGAGCGGTTTCCCGTCGCCAGCCAGTAGGCGAGCGTGGCCAGCGGGAAGGCGACGGCGACGGCGACGACCGTCCCGCACCACGCCAGGGCGGGGGCCGCCGTCCGGCCGAGGGGGACCGGGACGGGAGGGCGTGCCGTTCCGCTTCCGGTTCTGGCGTGTCCGCGCCGTCCGCGGGTGCGTGTTTCCAGGGCGACGAGGGCCACGGTCATCACCACCAGGACGACGCTCAGGGCGGCGGCCGGGGTGCGGTCGAAGCTGGCCTGGTAGGAGGTGTAGATGCCGCGGGTGAACGTGTCGTACCGCATCAGCGACACCGCGCCGAAGTCCGACAGGGCGTACAGCGCGACCAGCAGCGCGCCGCCGGCCGCGGCCGGACGAAGCTGGGGGAGGGTGACGCGGAAGAAGGTCCGGGCCGGCCCGGCTCCGAGGGACCTGGACGCCTCTTCCTGCGCGGGGTCGATCCCGCGCAGTGCCGCGGTGACGGGCAGGTAGACGTAGGGGTAGCTGACCAGGGTCAGTGTCACCGCCGACCCGGCGAACCCGGCGATGCCCGGCACCGCGGACAGCCAGGCGAAGGCGGCCACGTAGCTCGGCACGGCCAGCGGCAGCGTGACCGCCACCGCCCAGGCGCGGGCGCCGGGCAGCGCGGTGCGCACGGTCAGCCATGCCAGGGAGATCCCCAGCAGCAGGCAGGCCGGCACCACCACGGCGGCCAGGGCCAGGCTGCGTCCCATGAGCAGGGCGGTGGTCTCGGTGGTGACGACGCTCCAGGCGAAGCCGGCGCCGCGCTCCAGCGCGCGCACGGCGAGGTAGCCGAGCGGCAGCAGGGCGAGGGCGCCTGCCAGGCAGGCCGGGCCGAGCAGGACCCAGGGGGCGCGGGTGCTGGTCATCCCGGTCAGACCATTCCGGCTTCCCGCAGCATCGTCAGGGTCTGCTGGAGCGATTCGAGCCTGCCGAGGTCGATCGCCGGGGCCTTCAGCGTGTCCAGCGGGGGCAGCCCCGGAACCGTGCTCGTGACGCCGGAGGCCAGCGGGTACTCCTTCGTCTCGTCGCTGAAGTAGTGCTGCGCCTCCGGGGAGAGCAGGAAGTCGATCGCCTTCAGTGCCGTCGCCCGGTGCTCGCTGCCCTTCAGCATGCCCACGCCCGCGACGTTGATCAGCGCGCCGGGGTCGCCGCCGGGAAGGTGGTGGAGCTTGGCGGTGACGTTTCCCGCGCCCTTCTCGGCGACCTTCTCGTACCAGTAGTAGTGGTTGATGAGCCCGAGGGCGACCTGCCCGGAGTTCACCGCGTCCAGGACGGCGATGTTGTTGTCGTACGCCTTGGCGCCGTTGGCCTTCAGGCCCTTGAGCCATGCGCGGGTGGCCTCGTCGCCGTCCAGGATCCGCATGCCGGTGACGAACGCCTGGAAGGACGCGTTGGTCGGCGCATAGCCGATCTTGCCCTTCCACTCCGGCTTGACGAGGTCGCGCACGCTGTCGGGCACCGTGGTGACCTGGGCGGGGTGGTAGGCCAGCACGCGGACGCGCCCCGAGAGGCCGACCCAGTCGCCCGCGCTCCCCCGGTACCGCTCGTCCACCCTGCCGAGCGTCGGCTGGGGCAGCGTGTCCAGGCGTCCCTGCTTGGCGAGGGCGCCGAGCGCCCCGGCGTCCTGGGAGAAGAACAGGTCGGCCTTGGTCCTGTCGCCCTCCTCCAGGAGTTGCGCGGACAGTTCGGCGCTGGTGCCGTACCGGACCTCGACGTCGGTGCCGACGGCCTTCTCCAGCTTGTCCAGCAGCGGTTTGACCAGTCCCTCGTTGCGGCCGGAGTAGATGACGAGACCGGCCTCCGACCCGATGCCGCAGGCCGTCATGAGCGGAATCAGGAGAGCCACCACAGCGAATGCGGAAGAGATACGGCGTAGGGGGTTTCGCATGTTGTCCCTCAGGTCCAGTCTCATGGTCGTCTTGGCTATATAGGTAAGCCTTGCCTAAGGTACACGCCTGTGAGCAGCGTTTCTCCTCCGGGTCCCACGGCGGTCCCGTTCGCCCGAGAGCTCGCCGGCCACGGGGACCGGACGGCGGTCATCACCACCGGCGGCGCACTCTCCTACCGGGAGCTGGCCGAACGGGTGGCGGCCACCGCCCGGCGCCTCGGACCGGGACGGCGGCTGGTCCTGCTCGCCGGCGCCAACACGGTCGAGGCGCTCGTCGTCTACCTGGCCGCGCTGGCCCGCGGCCACCCCCTCCTGCTGGTCCCGCACGATCGTCCCGGCAGCCTGAAGTCCCTGGTCGCCGCCTACGACCCGGATGTCGTGGCCCTCCCGGACGGCACGCTCGACGAGCGGCACGCGGGCTCGGCGCACACCCTGCATCCCGACCTCGCGCTGCTGCTCAGCACGTCCGGCTCGACGGGCGCGCCGAAACTCGTCCGGCTGTCGCACGAGAACCTCCAGTCGAACGCGGCGTCCATCGCGGAGTACCTGGACATCCGGGACGGCGACCGCGCCGCGACGACCCTGCCGATGCACTACTGCTACGGCCTGTCGGTCCTCAACAGCCACCTGCTGCGCGGGGCGGGCCTGATCCTCACCGACCTCTCGGTGACCGACGAGCGTTTCTGGACGCTGTTCCGGGACGCGCGGGGAACGTCCCTGGCGGGCGTCCCCTACACCTTCGACCTGCTGGACCGGGTCGGCTTCCCCGACATGCGGCTTCCGCACCTGCGGTACGTCACCCAGGCCGGCGGCCGGATGGCGCCCGAGCGCGTGGCGCGCTACGCGGCGCTCGGCCGGCGGCGCGGCTGGGACCTCATCGTCATGTACGGCCAGACCGAGGCGACCGCGCGCATGGCGTACCTGCCACCGGACCTCGCGGCCCGCCACCCGCAGGCGATCGGCGTCCCGATCCCGGGCGGGTCCTTCCGGCTGGAGCCGCTGCCGGACGGGACCGCCCCCGGCACCGGGGAGCTCGTGTACTCCGGGCCGAACGTCATGCTCGGATACGCCGAGGGGCCCGCCGACCTGGCCCTCGGCCGCACCGTCGGGGAACTGCGCACCGGCGATGTCGCGCGGCTCCTGCCGGGCGGGCTCTACGAGGTGATCGGGCGGCGCGGCCGGTTCGTGAAGCTCTACGGCCTGCGGATCGACCCGCAGGCCGTCGAGGCGATGCTCGCCCGGCACGGCCTGGTCTCCTGCTGCACCGGCGACGACGACGGGCTGGTGGTGGCCGTGACCGGCGACGCCGACGCCGGTCACGTCAGGCGGCTGGTGGCGGCCGAGTGCGGGCTGCCCGCCCGGGTGATCGGCGTGCACGTCCTGGCCGGCCTGCCCCGGCTCCCCACGGGCAAGCCCGACTACCGGGCCGTGCTCCGGCTGGCCCGCCCCGAGCCGGCGGCCACCACGGACCTGTGCCGCCTGTACGCGGAGATCCTGGACCATCCCGGCGTCACCGACGACTGCAGTTTCGTGAGCCTGGGCGGCGACTCGCTGTCCTACGTCGAGATGTCGCTGAAACTGGAGGAGGCGCTGGGGGCCCTGCCTCCGGACTGGCACACGCGGCGCATCCGTGATCTTCGGCGTCCGGCCGGGCGGGCCGGGCGGCGGACCCTGGAGACGGGCATCGCCCTGCGCGCCGTCGCGATCGTCCTCATCGTCGGGTCGCACATCGGGATCTTCACGGTCCGGGGCGGCGCCCATGTGCTGCTGGCGGTCGCGGGCTTCAACTTCGCCCGGTTCCATCTCACCTCGTCCGTCCGGCGTGCACGCCGCCGGCACGTGCTGGACGCCCTGACACGGATCGCCGTGCCGAGCGTCGTCTGGCTCGCCCTCGCCGCGCCCCTCACCGCCGGCTACCACCTGACCGACGTCCTGCTGCTGAAAAGCGCCTTCGGGCACAACAGCAACTACTGGTTCGTCGAGGTGATCCTGTACATCCTGCTCGCGATGGCCGCGCTGCTGAGCGTGCCGGCACTGGACCGGGCGGAACGGGGCGCGCCCTTCCGTTTCGCCTTCGGCCTCCTGCTGATCGGGCTGATCGTCCGCTTCGACCTCGGCGGGCTCTCGGACCTGCCGGACGCGATCACCGCGTGCTGGCTGTTCCCCCTCGGCTGGGCCGCGGCGAAGGCGGGCACCCCCTGGCAGCGCGCACTGGTGACCGCGGTCGCGCTGGCCACGGTTCCGGGGTACTTCGGCGCGGGGGAGCCGGTGCGGGAGATCATCGTCCTCGCCGGTCTGGCGCTGCTGATCTGGGTTCCGGCCCTGCCGAGCACGCGCCTGCTCAACCGCCTCGGCGGTCTGCTGGCCGGCGGCTCCCTGTACATCTACCTGGTCCACTGGCAGATCTATCCGCTGCTGGAGGACCGCTCGCAGGTCCTGGCCCTGCTCGCCTCGCTCGCGGGCGGCGTCGCGTACGCCGCCGTCGCCGCGAGGATCCTGCGCCACGCAGCATCGCGAGGATCCCGGCCGCCATCACGGCGCGTTGCTCTCAGCGTCCCCCATGGTTCGGCCAGGGCAGCCGAGGAATCCGCAGCCGGGCTCGGCGACCGGGACCAACGGCTCTATGACCCCGCACCCCCCGTGACGAAGATGTGACCGTGGAGGTACTCGCGTACATCGCGGCGGCTTTGACCGGGCTCTGGGGTGTCTCCCACGCGATACCCACCCGGCGGGTACTGGCCGGGTTCGCGCCCATCAGCACGGACAACCGCCGTGTGCTCGTGCAGGAATGGCTCGCCGAAGCCTTGACCATGTGGGGCGTGGCGGTACTCGTCATCGTGGTCACCGCGGTGGGCGGCGACGCCGAGGTGACCCGGTGGGTCTACCGCGTCGCCGCCGGGCTGCTGGTCGCGTTGGCGGTGCTCACCACCTTCACCGGCGCGCGCACACCGGTCATCTGGTTCAAGATCTGCCCGGTGCTGCTCGCCACGTCGGCGACCCTCCTCCTGCTGGCGAGCACCCTCTGACATTCCTCCGGCGGATGCCGGTGCCCTGCGGAACGCGGCGCGCAGCGAAGGGGGATCCTCCTCCCCACCACGCCGCTGCACACACCCTGCACCCGTGACTTTCGCACACCATGTCAGCACCTCGTCCCCATCTCGTAAGGTCGTCTTGTGGGGTCTGAGAAGGACGTCTGGGCCGTCGGTGACTCGTACGAGGCGTACGCCGGACGGTGGAGCCGCCGCATCGCGGAGGCGTTTCTGCGGTGGCTGGACGTACCGGCGGGACGGCGATGGCTGGACGTGGGCTGCGGCACGGGGGCGCTGACGGAGACCGTGCTGTCCGTGGCGGAGCCCGCGCGGGTCGTCGGCGTGGACACGTCCGCGGGGTTCCTGGCCCATGCCCGCGAGCGGATCGGCGATGCCCGTGCGGTGTTCCGGCTCGGCGACGCGCGGTCATTGCCGGTGCCCGACCGGGGTTTCGACGCCGTCGTCAGCGGGCTCGCGCTCAACTTCGTGCCCGAGCCGGGCCGCGCCGCCGCCGAGTTCGCCCGGGTCACGAACCCGGGTGGCGTGGCCGCCGCCTACGTGTGGGACTACGCCGAGGGCATGGCCATGATGCGGTTCTTCTGGGACGCCGCCGCCACCCTGGACCCGGCCGCGGCCGACCTGGACGAAGGGCTCCGTTTCCCCCTCTGCCGGCCGGAGCCGCTCGCACGGCTGTGGACGGACGCGGGCCTGGACGAGGTGGTGGTCCAGGCGATCGAGATCCCGACGGTGTTCTCCGGTTTCGACGACTACTGGCGGCCGTTCCTGGGCGGTCAGGGGCCCGCCCCGGGATACGTCATGTCCTTGGGCGCCGAACATCGCGACGCCCTGCGCGAGCTGCTGCGCGAACGCCTGCCCTCCGGCCGGGACGGTTCCATCCGGCTCACCGCCCGCGCCTGGGCGGTCCGTGGCCGGCCCGCCCCCGCAACCGCCGTGGGCAGTACAGCTAGGGGGCCAGAAGGGCGGTGAGGCGGTCGGCGAGGCCGCGGGTTCTGGGGTCGTGGGTGTGGTCGAGGTGGAGGCTCTCGCCGAGGGGCTCCAGGTCCCGTCCGGTGACCAGGCGCCGGTCCATCGCCGAGAGGATGGTCTCGAACGCGGCCTTCAGGTACAGGTCGCATTCCTCCTTGGCGGGAAGCGCGGACAGGGCCTGCACCACCCGGGCGAGACCTTGGAACGCGTCAAGGTCGGCTTCGTCGCGGAACACGGCCACCAGGGCGGCGAGCAGGGCGTGGGTCGCCGAGGTCGCGTGTTCCCCGGGGACGGCGAGGTTGGCGATCGTGGGGAAGGCGTCGGCCAGCGGCGCCAGGGCGTGGACCAGGACGCCGTCTGTACCACCGCAGTTCAGGTTGCTCTTGAGCAGGATGGAGAGGGGCTCGTGCGCCCTGTAGGAGAGACTGGTCTCGCGGAGCGCGTGCCCCGGCGGGATGTTGTAGGTCCAGTAGAGGTCGACCGCCTCGGGCCGGTAATCCTCCCCCATGCGGCTGATGCGGATGCTGCGCTTCTCGCCCTCCCACTCGCGTTGAAGGGCGATCAGCTGGAAGAAGCCCGCCCACTCCTCTCCGTAGAGCAGTGATCGCCACAGCATGGCCTGGGCGCGCCAGTCGTGTGCCGGGCTGTCCGACCCCGGGAAGAGCCGGTCACCGGTGATCTCGCCGGCGACGAGCACGGCGAGGATCACGAGGTTCATGCTCCAGGCGGCATGGCGCGCGGGGACGGTCAGCGGCCGGGGCCGGTAGTGACCGTAGGACGAGCCGGGACGCTCGTGCAGGGCCCGGCGGTGGATGTCGAGCAGCAGGTCCGTCAGCACGCTCCGGTGGGCCGGGTCCAGGTGGGCGAGCAGATCGCCCAGGAACTCGATGACCGGCGCGCGGGCGGTGAGCCCGGCGAAGGACAGCAGCGCGTGCAGGAGGTCGTCGTTGACCTGGGGCGCCAGCGGGGACCGCGCCGCCGTGACGGCCTGGGCCGCCATGCCGGTGAGGAGCTGCGCGACGAGCCGGGCGATGAGGAACTCCCCGAAGGTCGCGTGGAGGAACTCGTAGGTGTGCAGCGCCTGCCCGTCGCGGGTGACCCGCGTTTCGTGGACGAAGAAGAAGCGTCCCACCACGATCTGCGCCGCGGAAAGGGGGGCCTGGAGGCCGGTGTCGCCGGGATGTGCCCGTTCGGGGGCGAGGAGGGCGAGGAGGTCGGCGTCCAGGTCGGTACCGGTGACCCATTGGCCGCGCCGGTTGAACATGGCGAACCCGACGATGGACAGCCGCAGCAGTTCCTGTTCCACCGCGCGCCGGTGCGCCTCGTCGTCCAGGTCGGGGGCCAGCTTGCGGATCTGCCGGCTCGCGAACTCCCGGAGAAGCCGCTCGTAGAGGCCCGTCCGGTCGAACGCCGCGGTCCGCTGGTGCAGGGCGTTGTCGTCCGCGTCGTACAGGGCGAGCATCAGCAGCAGCAGCGGCTGCCCGGCCAGTTCACGGTGGGCGAGGGCCACCTCGTCCGGCAGGGGCCGCAGGCCGCGCCCGCGCAGCGCGGGCTCGTTGAGGTCGTGCCAGTTCGCCAGCCATGCGCGGATCTGGGCGTCGTCGAACGGCTCCAGGCGGGCGATGACCGAGCCGTGGGGGATCCTGGCCCGGTCGACCACCGCCGTGCGGCTGGTCACGATGACGGCGACCGGACGCCCCTGGTCCGCCTCGCGCTCCTGGAAGGCCATCACCTTCATCAGGAAGTCGGTCTGGGTGACGCCCGTCGCCTGGAGCAGTTCGTCGAAACCGTCCAGGATGACCACGGGGAGCGCGCCGGAGCCGGCCTCGACGAGCCGCGGCCAGGACGTCCGCTCCCCGGTCGCCTGCCGGACGGCGTCCTCGATGCGGCTCTGCAGGTCGCTTTCGGCCGGGGCCTGCCTGAGTTCGACGAGGACGGGCAGGAAGTCGTCCACGGGAAGGCGGGCGGCCAGGATGCGGGTCAGCACGGACTTGCCCGAGCCGGGCTGCCCGAGCACGAGCATCGGGGCCGCGACCGCCTCC
This sequence comes from Actinomadura formosensis NBRC 14204, assembly GCF_001552155.1. Lineage (GTDB taxonomy): Bacteria > Actinomycetota > Actinomycetes > Streptosporangiales > Streptosporangiaceae > Spirillospora > Spirillospora formosensis. The sequence goes on from NZ_BCQQ01000140.1 coordinate 16,195, forward strand.
GGCGACGTCAGGTACGCCGCGAAGAAGCGGCCCGGTTCGGTGTACACCGGCATGCCCGTCCACCAGGATTCCTGGCTCGGCCGGGCCGCGGCGTCCATGACGGCCGCCCGGAGGCGGTGGTCGATGTATCCCTGCTCCAGGGTCGGGATCGTCAGGCCCGACGGGACATCGCCGCCCGCCGCGATGGGCCGGTGCAGGGACGCCCGGTACGAGCGGGACAGCGCGGTCCGCTGCCCGCCGGCCGCCTGCCCGCCGGTCATGGGCGCCAGCAGCCGCTCCAGCGAGGCCATCCCGCTCATCAGTTCCGTCCGGGCCGAGCGCCGCTCCCAGTGCTCGATCCAGATCCCGAACTCCGGGCAGTCCACCGCCAGCCTGCGCAGCATCTCCTCGTACGTCACGAGCGCGCGTTCCGGCATGGCGTGGGTCAGCCGCCGGGCGGCCTCGGCGCGGACGTCCCCGTCCAGCCCGGTCCACTCCGGCAGGCCGGACACGAACTCCAGGAGACCTCCGCCGAGGCGGCCGTAGTAGGCGAGCAGGTCCCGCCGGATCGATTCGTGCGTGTGGGACGGGCCCGGTGTGGGAAGCTCCGCCCGCGTGAGCGCCTGCGCCATGCCGCGGCGGCCGGTGCCGTCCGCGCCGGTTCCGCTGAGCGAGATCTGCTCGCGGGCCTTCAGCCTGACGTGGGGGACCGCGTCCGGGAGTTCCTCGAAGTACGCCGCCAGCACGATGACGGTGTGCGCCGCCCGCAGCCGCTCGGTGCGGGTCAGGCGGTTGAGGCCGCGAAGCCGGTCGCCCAGATCGCGGGTCAGGGCGTGGCCGAGCCGGACGGCCTCCTCCCGCGCGCCGAGGAGGTCGAGGCCGCCGCCGGCCAGGCCGAGTCCCGCCAGCCAGTCGAGCAGGTTGATCAGCCTGCTCTCGCCCTCGCCGAGCATCCTGACCGCCTCGGCGTAACTCAGCGGACGTCTCATGTTCCTCCCCTGGCACCGGCGGATCGGCCCTTCCATCCTTCCTGCGCCGCCGCCCGGCTTGCTGATCATGACCGACTGTGGCCCCGGAGGACGCGCGAGGTCCCGAAGATGAAGGACCTTGGTCCCTACAGCCGCTCGCGGGGTGGAGAGACGTTGGTAGTGGGCCTGT
>NZ_BCQQ01000141.1 GCF_001552155.1 Actinomadura formosensis NBRC 14204
GCCGACGACCACCGCGACCTGTCCGAGCGGACGGCGGCGGCGCTGACGAGTGTCCTGTCGGGCGGGCACAAGGCCACCAAGGTCACCGTCATCTGCGACCTGGAGACGTTGACCGGCGGAGATGCCCCGGCCAGGCTGACCGACGGCACCCCCATTCCCGCCGAGCAGGCCCGCCGCATCGCCCTCAACGCCGGAGTCTCACCCCTCCTCCTCGGTCCGGGCAACGTCCCGCTGTACCTCGGATACCGGGTCCGCTTCGCGAGCGGCGCCCAACGCCAAGTCCTCGAAACCCTCTACCCGACGTGTGCCGTGCAGGGGTGCGAGGTTCCGGGAACGCTGTGCGAGGTCGACCATGTGGACGGCTGGGTCCTCGGCTGCCCCACCGACATCGACCGGCTCGCCCTGTGCTGCGGATGGCACAACAGGTTCAAGCACGCTCGGCCCGACCGGCTTCACATAGCCAAAGACGCGAACGGCCGCTACACCTACCGCGTCCCCGCGCCCCGAGAAAGAACGATCGCCGCAGGCGGACGTCCGCCGCCTTGGCTCCAGGCCGCGTGACCGGCGGGGGCCGTCCTATGAGCGGGTGACGATGGTCGTGCCGTCGCTGATGTGCAGGACCGCGTCAGCCCCGTCGAGGATCGCCTGGTCGAGAGGGAAGTATCCCTGCTCCGGGGTGGTGTCGGTGCGCGTGCGTGCGGAAGTGACCATGGTGGGCGTCGTCAGGCCCCAGGTGGTGATGTGGCGCTGCAGATGGCCCTCATAGGTGTCCGGTTCGGGCTCTTGAAGGCCGATGGGTTCGCTGCGGCCCAGGCTGCCGGCGATGAAGATGTACTGATCGCCCAGCAGGGACCCCGCGATGTCGCCGGCGCCGAACCAGGTGAGGTCCATGTCCGCCATGCGCATGTTGGACGGGGTTCGCTGCAGGTGGGCGTTGTGGGCGAAGAGCAGGGTCGGGCCCCGCCGGGCCTCGATGTCTCGGATGTCCAGGAGGTTCTGGACCATGAGCGCATCCCGGGTGGCGGCCAGGAGGGACACCCGCGCGCTCTGCTCCAGGCGCTGTGCCGACTGCTTGTGATACCGCAGCAGGCCGAGACCCGCGGTGAGGTGTGTCTTGGCCCTGAACCACTCGGCGCGTGATGTTGCTGCGATCAGTTCCGGCGTGCGCGCGTAGAGCGTGACGAGCATGTCGTCGGCGATCGATCGCAGCCTCTCGGCCTCGGGGGTGGCGCCGGGTGACATGGCCGGGTCCAAGATCGCCTCCGAGCGGCTCCACCGTTCGTCGTCGCCGACGAGGCTCGTGAGGTCGAGGTCGAGTTTCAGGTAGTCGCGGGCGTGTTCGAGGTAGGGCCGCGGGCTGGGAGCGCTGAGGGTCTCCATCGGGGCGTCGAAGCCGTGGAAGGCCAGTCGTTCTTCTGCGGGCCGGCCTTCGTTGTAGTCGCGCATCCAGGCGATCAGCCGCCTGTTGGCGTCCAGGTCGCCGAAGCCGTGGGAGAAGCCTTCGCTCATCGCCGTGTCGAGGCTTCCGGCTCCCTCCTGGACGAAGTCGTTCGCGGTGAGCGCGGCCACGCGATCGGTTTCGAGGGCGATCGACCGGAAGCCGTGGTCGACCAGTTGGGCGAACAGTTCGTTGCGGGCCCACCCGAAGGCCGGGGCCCGGTGCGTCGGCTCGCCGAGCGCCAGGAGGGCGCATGACGGGGTGACGAAGTCGCGGATGTGGTGAATCATGAGTCTCAATCGTATCTCTAAAAGGTCGATTGAGACTTTGGCTGTTCTGGGTGGAGTTTATTGCTGTAAAGTCTCAAACGGGTGATTACCTTGCGGCCAACCGACCTCGCGCGCGAGCACGGCATCTCGACCCAGGCGGTCCGTAACTACGAGCGGGACGGGTTCATCCCGCCCGCTGAGCGCACACGCAGCGGTTACCGGATCTACACCGAGGTTCATGCGGCGGCCCTCCGCGCCTACCTCTCGCTCGTCCCGGCGTACGGGCACGCGGCCGGAGGGCAGATCATGAACGCACTTCACGAGGACGGCCTCGACGCCGCCCTGTCGGTCATCGACCGTGGTCACGGGCAGTTGCTCCGGGACCGGGAGACCCTCAATGCGGTGAGGCAGGCGGTGGACCACCTGACGGCGGAGCCCGGCGCCGCTCCGGAGCAGCCGGCGGACTCCGCTGCCCGGACCATCGGCGAACTCGCACACCGGCTCCGTGTCACCCCGGCGACCTTGCGCAACTGGGAGGAGGCCGGCATCCTCGCCCCCGCGCGGGACCCGGCCACCGGGTACCGCGTCTTCCGCGCGAGCGACATCCGCGACGCCGAGCTCGCCCACCTGCTCCGGCGCGGGGGTTACCTGCTCGGCTACATAGCCACCGTGGTCCAGCAGATCCGGACGGCCGGCGGCACCGACGCGCTGTCCGGTGCCCTGGACGAGTGGCAGCGAAAGCTGACCGCGCGAGGTCTCGCCATGCTCAACGCGGCCACACATCTCAGCGACTATCTGAGCTTGCTCGACCGTGCCGTGCCCCAGCAGGGCGCGGGCCACCGGTCACGGCCGTCCGCTAAGTGAAGGCCGGGAAACCTTTCGTCCCCCGCTCGCCTCGCCGGTGGGGGCGCGGGAGTCCGCACTGCGAGAGCCTAGGAGATGCGCGCGTGGTCCCCGGCAGTGCGGGCCGCACCCGGGCGGGCGGTCAGGCGGTGGGCCAGCAGGTGGGCGCCGGCGACACCGGCCACGGCGAGTGCCAGGCCCCGCGTGACGTCCCGTGGCCGGGTGGGGCGGAGGATGCCCCGGCGCCGCAACTGCGCGCGTGCCCACACCGTGTAGGGGATGACCACCAGCGCCGACGTGACCGAGCCGGGGGTGTACCGCCGCAGTGCGGCGGCCTGCCCGAGATGCACCAGCCCGTGCAGCCCGAATCCGGTGAGCGCGGCCTGGTACGTGGCCGACCGTCCGCCCGTGCGCTGCCCGTCGGCCGCCGCGCCGGCGACGAGCGCTCCCATGACGGCGACGGCCATCGCGAACTCGCGTTCGTCGACGGACTCCATCCAGCGCCACACGCCGGCGGGCGCCTGCGGGAAGCGCTCGCGCAGTTCCGGTAGCCGCGCCCGGATCCAGCGCGGCCCGACCGCGACCTCCTCCGCGTCGTGCACCATCCACGCGATCAGCAGCCCGATTCCGGCGTCTCGCATCATGCCGTCGAGTCTGGCAGAAACGATCACGCGGGGCCGGGTCAGGGCTTGCGGGCCACGCCGCAGAAGGCGTCGACTTCGGGGGGCTCTTCGAAGGGGCTCGGCTCGGGGCGCCAGCGTGACACCGAGACCACGCCGGGGTCGAGGAGTTCCAGGCCGTCGAAGAAGCGGGCGATGCGTTCCGGGGTGCGCAGTTCGTAGTCGTAGCCGGACTCGTCCCGGACGCGGTCGGCCTCCTCGGCGGCGTCCGGCCGGACCGTCCTGGTGCCGTCCTCCAGGACGAGGTAGCTGCCCGGCGCGAGGGCGTCCAGGTGGCGGTGCAGGATCGCGAGCGCCTCCTCGTCGTCGCGGATCGTGCCGAGGACGCCGAGGAGCATCAGCGCGACCGGCTCGCCGAAGTCGAGGGTCGCGGCGGCGGCCCGCAGGATGCTCTCGGGGTCACGGGCGTCGGCGTCGATGTAGTCGCAGGCGCCCTCCGGCGTGCTGGTCAGCAGCGCGCGGGCGTGCGTCAGGACGAGGGGGTCGTTGTCGACGTACACGATCCGGCAGTCGGGCGCGACCCGCTGCGCGACCTCGTGGGTGTTGTCGTGCGTGGGCAGCCCGGTCCCGATGTCGAGGAACTGCCTGATCCCGGCCTCCCCGGTGAGGTGCCGGACGGCCCGTCCGAGGAAGACGCGGGAGTACCGCGGCACCGCGTCGAACCCCGGATACGCCTGGAGGAGCTGCTCGGCGAACGCCCGGTCCACGTCGTAATGGTCCTTGCCCCCGACGAAGTAGTTCCAGACCCGGGCCTGGTGGGGCACGGTCGTATCGATCTTGGGCGGCGCCTTCTCGTCCATGGACTGCTCCCGTGCGTGTTGATCACTGCCGTGTTCAGTCTTGCCGGGGCGCAGGGTACCTGTCCCGCTTTCCGGGATGCCGGTCCCGGACGCGTCCCCACGGTTTGGCCACGGAGAGGACGGTCGCGAGGGTCAGTGCCGTGAGCGACACGGCGGGCGGGTAGAAGAGCTTCGAGATGAACTCCGGTTCGGGTGCGCCGGGGGTCAGAGTCCGGCCGTAGTCGCCGACCTGGTCCATGCCCGGACGCAGGAGCAGCAGGATGAGCGCGCACAGGACGAGGTTGAGCACGAGCTTGATCGCGACCCACCAGTGGCGCAGCAGCCCCCAGCGTGTGCCGAGGCCCAGGATCAGCCCGGTGACCAGGCAGATGAGACCGGACGTCAGCATCGGCCACACGACGAACGTCGCCAGTGCCCGGTAGGCGAGGCCGCGCACATCGGCGGTGGCGCCGAAGTGTCCGGTCAGGACGAGGACCGCCACCATGACGTCGATCCCGATCCACGCTCCGGCGGACACGAGGTGCACGATCAGTGTCGTCTTCCGCCATCTCCTGCCGAGCCGGAACCGGGCGTCCGGCCGGGCCCGGGTTCCCGCGCGGTCCTTCACGTCTGCCGCCGCCATCTGCGCGGTCCCTCCCGTGCTCGGGACGGCTCGGGTCGTGCCGTCCTTGACCACGACCGACGATGGCGGCTGTGCGCGGCGCGCGTCGTCCCCTGCGCGGCGGCATCGCGTGTACGCCGCGTGGCGCAGGCGGGCGCGGCCGGTACGCCCGGCGGAGTACCGCGGCTCAGTCCGCCGCGTAGCGGAATCCGGTGTTGCCGGACGAGCTGTCAGGGGAGTTGTTCGTGCGGGCGGCGACGCGGTACCGGTTGCAGTAGGACTCGTGGCACAGGTACGAGCCGCCGCGCAGGGATCTGCCGTCGCCCCAGGGGTCCGCGCACCATTCCCAGACGTTCCCGGCCATGTTGTGGAGGCCGTACCCGTTGGGCGGGAAGGCGGTGACCGGGGCCGTTCCCCGGTAGCCGTCCTCGGCGGTGTTGCGGGTCGGGAAATGCCCCTGCCAGATGTTGCACATGTGCTCGCCGCCGGGGGTGAGGTCGTCCCCCCACGGGTAGCGTTCGCCGGTCAGGCCGCCGCGTGCGGCGTACTCCCATTCGGCCTCGGTGGGGAGACGGCCGCCGGCCCAGCGGCAGAACGCGGTGGCGTCGTTCCAGGAGACGTGGACCACGGGGTGGTCGCCCCGGCCGTCCAGGGAGGAGCCCGGGCCTTCGGGGTGCCGCCAGCACGCGCCCTGGACGGCGCACCACCACGGCGCGCGGCCGGCTCGGGGTGAGATCCGGCGGAGGGAGCCCGGAAGGAAACCCGCGAAGACGTGGGACCAGCCGAATCGTTCCGCGTCGGTGCGGTGACCGGTGGCTTCTGTGAACGCGGCGAATTCGTCGTTGGTCACGGTGCAGGGGGAGATGGCGAATTCCGTGACGGTGACCCGCCGGATCGGGCCTTCACCGTCGCCGGGGTTCACGTCCGGGTCCTCGCTGCCCATCAGGAACGGGCCGCCCGGGAGACGTAGCGTTTTCACAGGTCCTTCAGGTCGTCGGCGATGGCGTGCAGGGTTTCGCGGCTGATGACGCCCACCGCCGTTCCGGCGATCTCCAGGAGGGAGAACGGCATCGCCTCGGGCAGCAGCGGGCTGTCCATGAGGGCGCCCAGATGCTTGCGGAGGACGGTCTCGGCCGCCGGTTCGGCGACGAGCAGGTGAGTCGGTGTCGTCACGGAGAGGCGTGACCGGGGGAACTCGGCGGCGGTCAGCGGCGGGTGTTCGGACGCGACCACCTGGTCCCATTGCCGTCCGGCGAGCAGGTGGGAGGACGTCACCGGACCCGAGGGCGGCAGGCCCAGGCGTTCGTACTGTTCCGGGGGCGCGTCATTGGCGCGCATCAGGCCGGCCATGAGCGTCGCCATGCGCAGTTCGAGTTCGTCGTCGAGGAGAGGGGAGAGCTGCTCCGGGTCGTTCTCCAGGTCGTAAAGGAGCGTGCCGAAGGCGTAGGGGTCGGTATAGGCGTAACCGGGAAGCCGCAATGGCGCGACCCCCTTGGTGAACGGGAACGGCTCGGCCGGCGTCGCGTCCCGGAGTGTCGCCACGGGAATGCGGCCGCGCATGTGCGTGGGCATGAGGGTGTATTCGGCGAGCGGCCGGTTTCCCGGTTCCGTGCAGGCCCGCATGTAGACGTGCCGGCCGTCGGTGACGCCGACGTGGCCGCCGAAACAGCCGAACAGGCCCGCCTCCCGGACGGGTGCGTCCCGTTCGATGACCTCGCGGAGCGGCACGCCCTGCATGTCGGCGGTCCGGGGGACGCCGAAGAAGTCGAGGAGGGTGGGCCCGAAGTCGATCGTCTGGACGAGGCTCGACCGCCGTTCGCCCGCGACCCGGCCGCGCGGGTCCCAGACGAACAGGGGGGTGTGGATCGTCTCGTCCCAGAACGGCGGCGCGTTCTTTCCCCACCAGTCGTGTTCGCCGAGCAGCAGTCCGTGGTCGGTGCAGACGATGAGGAGGGTGTCGTCCCAGAGCGCCAGGTCGTCCATCATGTCGAGGACGCGCCCGAGGGAGCGGTCGCACATCGACAGCAGCGCCAGGTACTGGTTTCTCAGATGGGCGACCTGCTCGGGTGTCTCCGTGACGCGTTTGTAGTCGGGCCAGTCGAAGTGCGGGCCGCCGTAGTCGTCCGGGTAGAGCTTCTTGTAATGGTCGTAGCTGAAGAACGGCTCGTGCGGATCGAACGTTTCGATCTGGACGAACCAGTTGTCCTCGGCATGGTTGGTCCTGATGAAGTGCAGGCCCGCGTCGAACGTGCGCGTCTGCGGATGGTCGGCCTCGTCCTTCATGTAGAGGCGGTTCACCCAGTCCTGGCGGCGCAGCGGGTTCGCCGAATGCGGGACGGAGTCGGGAATGTCGGGGTCGGCGACATGCCCCTTCCATTCGTCGCCCTCCTGGCCCCGGAAGAACTCGAAGGTGTTGTAGCGCGGGTGGTAGGTCGCGCCTCCGTCCAGCCAGTAGTGCTGGTGGTCGGTGGCCAGATGGGTGTGGACGCCGTTCTCCTTCAGGATCTCCGGCACCGAGTCGTCGAACGGTTCCAGCGGCCCCCAGCCGCGATGCAGGAAGTTGTAGCGGCCGGTGTGCATTTCGCGTCGCGCCGGCATGCACGGCATGCTGCCGCCGTAGCAGTTGTCGAAGGTGGCGGTCCGCTCGGCGAGCCGGGTGAAATTGGGGGCGTGCACGTCCGCGGCCCCGTACGGCGGCAGGAAACGCCGGTTGAGGGTGTCGAACATGACCATTATCGCTTTCATGGCACGCCTTTCAACGCACGCTTCTGATCCGGTAGACGGCCGCGGAGCCCAGCAGCATGATGACCGCGGAGACGGCGTAGAGGACCCGGTAGCCGCCCACGAAGGTGAGCACGAACCAGGCCACGCCGAACGCCAGCGGGACGTTCTGCGCCGCGTTGATGACGCCGAGGTCGCGGGCGCGGCTGCGCTGGTCCGGCAGGACGTCGGTGACGAGGGCCTGGTCCACCGACAGGAACGCCCCGTAGCCCGCGCCCAGCAGCACCGCCCCCGCCATGGCGGACGGCCACGTCGGCGCGACCGCGAGCAGCGCGGCGGCGGCCGCCTGCAGCGCCCCCGCGACCGCGATGAGGTCGCGGCGGCGGCCGAGCAGGTCCGACGCCCGGCCGCCCAGGTAGCCGGTCGTCGCGCAGCAGACCAGGTAGATCAGCGTGAGGATCAGCAGCGACCCGTCGGGGTCGCGGCGGTGCAGCACGTCGGTGAGGAAGTACAGCAGGTAGGTCGTCCCGGCCAGGTTCCCCGCGTTGATCAGCACCCGGGACAGCAGCGCCCAGTAGTAGTCGGCGTTCCGCGGGAACGGCACGCGTGTCCCGTCCCCGGGCGCGGCGGCCCGCAGGGCGGGGCGGGTCCGGGTGCGGATCAGCAGGAACGGCAGCGCCGACGCGGCGGCGAGCGCCGCGATGAGCGCCCAGCTTCCGGGGATGGACGTGACCACCATCGTCACCAGCACCATTCCGACGACCAGCGCGATCACCTGCGGGACGCCCATCGCGGCCGACGCCGCGCCGCGCCGGTCCGGCGGCACCCGGTCGGCGATCACGGCGCTGAGCGAGGCCAGCACCGCCGACGCGCCCACCGAGACGACGACCATCAGCCCGGCCACCACCGGCCAGCTCGTCTGCGTCCCGACCAGCGCGTACGGGACGGTGGCGAGGCCGAAACCGCCGAGCGCCCAGACGCGGCGGCGGCCGAGGCGGGCGGGGGTCCGGTCGCACAGCATCCCGGCGAGCGGCACGCAGACCACCACGACCAGCGAGTTCTGGACCATCAGGTAGGACAGCACGTCCACCTTGTGCTCCGCCGCGATGGTCCCGATGAGGTGCGGGGTCATGAACTGCGGCGGGAGCAGGATCACCAGCCAGTAGCCGAACCAGGCCGCCCCGTACCCGAGCAGCCAGGTCCGCCCGACCTCGCCGGTGGTGCCGCGCTCGGCGGTCGTCAGCTCGTTCATCGACCGCCCGTCTCGGCGCGCCGCCACATCCGCAGGTACGCCTCCGCGCCGCGCGCCAGGTCGTCCAGGATCTCCTGGCCGCCGTAGGCGCGCATGTCGGCGATCCAGTCGGGGACGAGCCCGTAGTTCGCGACGCCGTCGACGTTGAGGTCCCAGGTGCGCAGCCCGGTGCGCAGCCGGCCGAGCTTCACCGACGGGTCGACGGGGGACGCGAACGGGTAGCGCAGCGGGTGCTCGCGGGCGTCCGCGCGCGGCGGGGGCAGCGGCCCCATCCCGTTGGCGTCCAGGCCGTAGCCGTAGCCGAACGTGTAGCGCGGGTCGCGGGACTCCTTGTTGCGCCGCCACTCCGCGACGAACGCGGGTGCCGAGTGGCCGTAGCCGGTGACCATGCCGCCGAGCCGGTAGACGCGGCGCGCGTAGGCCGGGTCCTCCCAGCTGTGGGACGAGACGACGCCCGGATAGCCCGCCCGCTCCAGCAGGCCGAGGGTCTGCCCGGCGGCCTTGGCGCTCATGTGGTCGATCTCGACGAGCATGTGCCGCTTCATCAGGCCCCGCACCATGTGGGCGCCGAGGCCGGTCAGCCCCTTGACGTTGCAGTGCGGCGCGGGCGGATACAGCGGCAGCGTGATGCCCGCCCGCCCGAGCAGCCGCAGGATCTGCGCGACCTGGCCGCTCACCGCGCCGGCCGGGGCGATGGTGTTGTCGTGGACGGGCCCGGTGCACGTCTCGGCCTGCCAGAACCGCCCGGTCGCGAGGAGGTTGCCGGCGTTGACGACCGCCCCGGTCGTGCCCGGGTCGAACCGCACGCCGCAGAGCGCGTTGTCGAACTTGTGGCACAGGAACATCGAGGACACGCCGAGGCGCCGCATCTCGTCCAGGCCCCGGTCGATGTCGCCGCGGGTGCACTGCGGGACGCCGCCGATCTCGCGGCAGCCGAACGGCTCGGACGTCTCGACGCCGAGGACGACGGCGAGTTTTCCGTCCCGGATCACCCGCCGCGCCTCCGCCGGGCCGCGCACGATCCGGAACCAGCCCCGGCCGGGGCCTCCGCTCAGCCCGTCGATGTAGGACTGCATCTCGCGCATCCGCCGCGCTTCGAGCCGGATGATCGTCATCTCGTCGCACGCGGTGCGTTTCAGCGGGTAGACCTCGCAGAGCTGGCGGTTGGCGACCAGCTGGTTGACGAGGATCCGCTGCCCGGCCCGCCAGGACCGTTCCAGCCACGCGTAGTAGGCCTGCTGGTGGGTGCGGGAGTCCCAGGCGGGCCAGTCCTTGAAGGCCGGCCAGCCGGCGGGGTCGTGCGTGCCGAGCGGGGTGCCGTGCCGGGTGAAGTTCTCGAACCAGGCGAGCGCGCCGTTCCCGGCGTGGTCGGGGCAGTCGGCCAGCGCCGCCCGGATGCCGCGCGGGTCGAACGGCTTGCCGCAGAGCAGCTGCCCGCCGAACGCCTCGTAGGACATGAGGTGGCTGTGGGCGTCGATGTAGCCGCGCACCTCGCCGCCCGCGGCCCTCCCCGCGGCCGTCCCCGTGGCCGGGCCGCCGGTCATGCCGGTGCCGGCGTCGCGGGGGGCCGCGGCGTGCGCGGGCGGGGTGGGGCAGGCCACGGCGAGCGCGGCGGCGAGCAGGGGGGCGAGCAGGGTGGCGGCCGCTGCGACGACGGGACGCCGGGGGGAGCGACGGAAGAGCATGGAGCACCTCGACCGGGGGGAGAGGGCAACGGTCTGAGCGCAGTGATATCACCGATCCGGCAAAAAGTGAACAAGGCTCATGTTCACTTCGGGCCGATGATCTCCGCGAAGTACGCGCGCAGCAGCCGCGCGCCGAGCGCGATCACCGCCGGGTCGCCGTCCTCCGCCGTCTGGTGGGCGAGCCGCAGCAGCCCGTCCGAGGCGGTGATGGCGACGAGCAGGACGCGCTCGTGGTCGGGCAGCGGCGCGAGCCCCGCCTTCGTGCCCAGCTCGTACATCCGCGCGGCCATCTCGGTGTCGATCCGCCGGACGAGGCCCGCGTCGATGGCGCCGGTGTCGCGGAAGTCCGCCACGAAGAAGGCGGTCACGGTGCGGCGCAGCGCGAGGCTCTCCTCGTAGACGAGGACGGCGGCGTCCGCCCATGTCCGCACCGGCCGGTCCCCTTCCCGCTCCGCCAGCCGCTCGCGCACCCGCGCGTCCAGGATCGCCAGGTTCCGCATGGCCAGCTCGTACAGCAGGCCCGACTTGCCGTCGAAGAACTGGTACAGCGTCCCGATGGGCACGCCGGCCCGCCGCGCGACCTCCCGCGTGGTCAGCGCCTCGAAGCCGTGCTCGGCCAGCAGCTCCGCGCAGGCGTCGAGCAGCCGCTCGAAGTGCTCGGCGCTGCGGCGCTGGGCCGGTCTGCGGCGCACTCCGTCCGCCATGGTCCCCTCGCAAACGTGACACAGGTTCATGTTTTAATGTGACGCGCACTCATGTTAGAGCTCGCGTACGAGGGCTCGGCCAGGCGAGAGAGGTGACGCATGCTTCCCCGGTTTCCCGACGGGTTCCTCTGGGGTACGGCCACCGCGGCGTACCAGATCGAGGGCGCGGTGAAGGAGGACGGACGCGGCACGAGCATCTGGGACGCGTTCTGCGCCGAGCCCGGCCGCGTCAAGAACGGCGACTCCGGCGACGTCGCCTGCGACCACTACCACCGCTGGCCGGAGGACGTCGCGCTGATGGCCGGCCTCGGCGTCAACGCCTACCGGTTCTCGGTGGCGTGGCCGAGGATCCAGCCGGACGGCCGCGGCCCCGCCAACGCCAAGGGGCTCGACTTCTACGACCGGCTCGTCGACGCCCTCGCCGAACGGGACATCACGCCCGCGCTCACCCTCTACCACTGGGACCTTCCGCAGGCGCTCCAGGACGCCGGCGGCTGGACGCACCGCGACACCGCGCACCGGTTCGCCGAGTACGCGTGCCTCGTCGCCGACCGGCTGGGCGACCGCGTCGGCGTCTGGATCACGCTGAACGAGCCGTTCGTCCACATGACCGAGGGCTACGGCATCGGAACCCACGCGCCGGGCGAGGCGCTCCTGCTGGAGGCGTTCCCGGTCGCGCACCACCTGATGCTCGCCCACGGCCTCGCCGTGCCCGCCCTCCGCGAGCGCACCGCCGGGCAGATCGCGCTCACCAACAACTACAGCCCGGTATGGGCCGCGACGGACTCGGCGGCGGACCGCGCCGCCGCGACCGCGTTCGACGCGCTCCAGAACAGGCTCTTCACCGATCCCGTCCTGCTGGGCCGCCTGCCCGACCTGTCGGCCTACGGGGTCCCGGACGACCCGCCGTTCGTCCGGGACGGCGACCTCGCGGTCATCTCCGCGCCGCTCGACCTGCTCGGCGTCAACTACTACAGCCCGACCCGGGTGGCGGCCCCGCGGGGGCGGGCCACCACCGGGGCCGTCCCCGCGCCGGGCGCGTCCGTCCTGCGCGAGGTGAGCGAGCACCTCGACGACGCCGGGCTGCCGTTCGAGGACGTCCCCATCGACGGCCACCCCGTCACCGCGTTCGGCTGGCCGGTCGTCCCGGACGGCCTGCGCGAACTGCTCACCGGCCTGCGCGACACCTACGCCGCCGCGCTGCCGCCGATCCTGATCACCGAGAACGGCTGCTCGGCGCGCGACGAGCCGGGCCGCCCCGACCGGGACCGGATCGACTACCTGGACGGCCACCTGCGCGCCCTGCACGCCGCCATCGGCGACGGCGTGGACGTCCGCGGCTACTTCGTCTGGTCCCTGCTGGACAACTTCGAATGGGCCGAGGGCTACGACCAGCGGTTCGGTCTCGTCCACGTCGACTACGCCACGCAGAAGCGCACCCCCAAGGCGTCCTACCACTGGCTGCGGGAGGAACTGGCGCGGTACCGGTGAGCGGGACGCCGCGGCCCCGCATCTCCCGGCGCGCTCATCATGGAGGGTTATGAGCGAGCTGACGATTCCGGCATTGCTGGCACGGTCCGCGAAGGAGTTTCCGGACGCGGAGGCGGTCGTGGACGGCGACGTCCGGGTCACCTACGCGGGGCTGCGCGACCGGGTCCGCGAGGCCACCGCCGCGTTCATCGGCGCCGGTGTCGGGCCCGGTGACCGCATCGCGATCTGGGCGCCCAACGGGCTGCGGTGGATCGTCGCCGTGCTGGGCGCGATGGGCGCGCGCGCGACGCTCGTCCCGCTCAACACCCGTTTCAAGGGCGACGAGGCCCGCTGGCCGCTCACCAGGGCCAAGGTGAAGGTGCTGTTCGTCGAGGACGGCTTCCTCGGCATCGACTACCCCGGCATGCTCGGGCTGGACGAGTCGGGCGCCGTCCCCGGCCTGCCCGCGCTGGAGTCCGTCGTCACGTTCAACGGGCCGGCGCGTCCGGGCGTCGGCACCTGGGAGCAGTTCGTCTCCAAGGCCGTGCCCGCGGACGAGGCGGACGCGCGGGCCGCGAGCGTCCAGCCCGGCGACATCGCCGACATCCTGTTCACGTCCGGGACGACCGGCAAGCCCAAGGGCGTGATGTGCACGCACGAGCAGAACGTCCGCACCTACACCGCGTGGACGGGACGCACCGGCGTGCGGGCGGGCGACCGGTACCTCATCGTGAACCCGATGTTCCACACGTTCGGCTACAAGGCGGGCGTGCTGGCGTGCGTGCTGAAGGGCGCCACGATGGTGCTGCAACGCACGTTCGACGTCCCGGAGACGCTGCGGCTCATCGAACAGGAGAAGATCACCGTCCTGCCGGGGCCGCCGACCATCTACACCTCGCTGCTCGACGCGCCGGGCAAGGAGGACCATGACCTGTCCTCCCTGCGGCTCGCGGTGACGGGCGCGGCGGACGTGCCGGTCGCGCTGGTGCGGCGCATCCGCGCGGAGCTGTTCCCGCAGGTCGTGACCGCCTACGGGCTGACCGAGTCGTCCGGCACGGTGTCCGCGTGCTCGGTGGACGACGATGACGAGACCATCGCCACCACCTGCGGCAAGGCCATCGCGGACGTCGAGATCAAGATCGTGGACGAGAAGGGCGAGCAGGTGCCGCCCGGCACCGACGGCGCGGTCCTCGTCCGCGGCTACAACGTCATGAAGGGCTACCTGGACGACCCCGAGGCGACGGCCGGGACGATCCGCGGCGGCTGGCTCGACACCGGCGACCGCGGACGGCTCGACGAACGCGGCAACCTCGCCATCACCGGGCGGACGAAGGAGATGTTCGTCGTCGGCGGCTTCAACGTGTACCCGGCCGAGGTCGAGGACGTGCTCGCCCGCCACGACGCGGTCGCCGAATCGGGGGTGGTCGGTGTTCCCGACAGGCGCATGGGCGAGGTGGGACGCGCCTACGTCCGGTTCCGCCCGGGCAGGACGGCCACCGAGGACGAGCTGATCGCGCACTGCCGGGAGCGGCTCGCGAACTTCAAGGTCCCTCGGGAGGTCGTCGTCGTGGACGACCTCCCGAAGACCGCGTCCGGCAAGGTCAGGCGCGTGGAACTCAAAGAGCGGCGATGACCCGCGCCCTGTGCTCGGCCACCGAACCCCACGCCGAGTACAGCGCGCGCGCCTTGCGGATCCACAGCGACGGGTCGTACTCGTCGGTGTAGCCGATCGCGCCGTGCACCTGCAAGGCGGTCTTGGCCATCGCGTAGGACGCCTCGGAGGCGGCGACCTTCGCGGCGGACACGTCCCGCGCGAAGTCCGGCGTCCCGTACGACAGCGCCGCCCCGAACACGAGCGGACGCGCGAACTCCAGCTCGACCATCGCGCCCGCCAGATGGTGCTTGATCGCCTGGTACTCGCCGATCGGACGCCCGAACTGCTGCCGCGTCCCGGCGTACTCCACCGACACCTCCAGCAGCGCCTGGCCGAGCCCGATCTGCTGCGCCGCGCACAGCAGCGCGCCGAAGTCGGTGAACCCCCCGCCCTCCGCGACGCGGAACAGCCGCCGCGCCGGGTCGATCGACGCGAGCGCCTCGCCGGCCCGCCGCTCCACGCCGTCGGGCGTGAGGACGAGGTCGGCGACGTCGGCGTCCAGCGCGTGGGGGACGGCCAGCGACACGAGCGCCTCGCCCTCCGCGATCCGCGGCAGCCACGGCGACTCGCCCAGCGCCTCGGCGGCGGCGAGGGTCTCCACATAGGGCCCGGGAGCTGCGGCCCGGCCCAGCTCCTCCGCCGCGACGGCCAGCTCGACCGGCAGCAGCCCGGCGCCGCCGAACTCCTCCGGCACCGCCACCGCGAACACCCCGGCCTCCGCGACCGCCGACCACAGCGCCCGCCCCGGCGCCGAGTCACCGGCCGCCCAGGCGCGGGCGGCCTTCGCCGTGCCCGCGTCGGCCAGCAGCTTGCGCAGCGTCTCGCCGAACATCCGCTGCTCGGCGTCCAGCACGAACTTCACCGCGCCCCCCTCGGCAGGCCGAGCAGCCGCTCGGCGATCACATTGCGCTGGATCTCGTTGGTGCCCGCGTAGATCGGGCCGGCCAGCGAGAACACGTAGTCCTCCAGCCACTGCGACTCCAGCTCGCCGTCCGGGCCGAGCAGGTCGAGCGCCGTCTCGTGCAGGGCCACGTCCAGCTCCGACCAGAAGACCTTGTTGAGGCTGGACTCGGCGCCGATGTCGTCGCTCCGCGAGATCGTCTCGAAGCCCTTGAGCCGGTAGGCGCGCGACCTGATCCACGCGTCCGCGACCCGGTCCCGCAGCGCCGTGTCGGACGGGTCGGCCCGCTCCTTCCACAGCTCGACGAGCCGTTCGGTCGCCGCCGTGAACCGTCCGGGGCTGCGCAGCGTCAGCCCCCGCTCGTTCCCGGCGGTGGCCATCGCGACCCGCCAGCCCTCGCCCGGCGCGCCGATGACGTCCTCGTCCGGGACGAAGACCTTGTCGAGGAACAGCTCGGCGAACGCGGGCTTGCCGTCCAGCCGCCCGATGGGGCGGACGGTCACGCCCGGCGCGTCCAGCGGGAACATCAGATACGTGAGGCCCTTGTGCCGGGACGACTCCGGATCGGACCGGAACAGCCCGAAACCCCGGTCGGCGAACGCGGCCCGCGAGCTCCAGGTCTTCTGGCCGTCCAGCAGCCAGCCGCCGTCCGTCCGCGTCGCGGTCGAGCGCAGCGCCGCCAGGTCGCTGCCCGCGCCGGGCTCCGACCACGCCTGCGCCCAGATCACCTCACCGGCGGCCATCGGCGGCAGGATCCGCGCGAGCTGCTCCGGCGTCCCGTGCTTCATGAGCGTGGGCGCCAGCAGGTTGATGCCGTTCTGGCTGACCCGCCCGGGGGCGCCCGCCGCGTAGTACTCCTCCTCGAAGATCAGCCATTGGAGTATGGATACGCCCCGTCCGCCGTACTCCTCGGGCCACGACACCACCCCGAGGCGCGCCTCGCCGAGCGTCCGCTCCCACTCCCGGTGCGCCGCGAACCCCTCCTCGGTCTCCAGCGAGGGCAGCGGCTCCGCCGGGAGGTGCGCGCGCAGCCACTCGCGCACCTCCGCGCGGAACGCCTCGTCCGCCGTCCCGAACTCAAGATCCATGAGAACCTCTTTCTAACAACTGTTTGGTAGAGTAACCGGTCGCCCGCGCCCCCGGCCTCCCCTTCCGCCCAGTGAGATCCTCACGGCCTCCCGGTGTCCGGCCGTCAGGGGACGCGGGCCACGCCGCAGAACGCGTCCACCGCCGGCGGCTCCCCGAACGGCGACGGCTCGGGACGCCAGCGCGACACCGGGACGACACCCGGTTCCAGCAGTTCCAGGCCGTCGAAGAACCCGGTGATCCGCTCCGGGGAGCGCAGGTTGTAGGCGACACCGCCCGCCTCGACATAGAGGGCGATCGCGCGGGCGCGGGCGGTGTCGTCGCCGTCCCCGCTCGGCGTGCCGAACACGTCCGTGCCGTCGCAGACGACCACGTGGCTGCCGGGGGCGAGGGGCGCCACCAGCCGTGCGAGGACGCCTTCCGGGTTCTCCTCGTTCGTGAGGTGGCCCAGGATGCCGAGCAGCAGCAGTGCCACGGGACGGCCGAAATCCAGTGTCTCGGCGGCCCCGGCCAGGATGGTGCCGGGATCGCGGATGTCCGCGTCGATGTAGGACGTGGCGCCCTCGGGCGTCGAGGTGAGCAGCGCGCGGGCGTGCGTGAGGACGAGCGGGTCGTTGTCCACGTACACGACGCGGGCGTCCGGTGCGACGCGCTGCGCGACCTCGTGCGTGTTGTCGACCGTGGGCAGCCCGGTCCCGATGTCCAGGAACTGCCGTATCCCCGCCTCGCCCGCCAAACACCGGACGGCGCGCCCGAGAAAAGCCCGCGAATGCCGGGCGATGTCCACCTGACCGGGGAAGATGCGAACGAACTCGTCCCCGACCTCCTGGTCGATGGGGTAGTTGTCCTTGCCGCCCAGCCAGTGATTCCAGATCCGCGCCGAATGCGGCACGGACGAGTCGATCCTTGCGTTGCCGGCCATATGGGGCCCTTCTGTGTGGGGATTGTGCGGGAGATATCGCGCCCTGTGGACGATATGACGGTCTCGCGCCCCTCTTCAGTGAGGGAGGTCGCAGCACTTCTTGGACTTGCGGACAGAGCCGCGTTCAGCATCGAAGTAATAGGTGGATGTGATCACCTCGCCAACGTACAGAAGAAGGCACGTGTGAGGAGCGGATGGGCGACAAGGCGGTAAGGAACCGTCCCCGCGACCCCAAACCGCCACCCGCGCGCACGATCAACCACTGGGCGGCTAA
>NZ_BCQQ01000142.1 GCF_001552155.1 Actinomadura formosensis NBRC 14204
CTGATGCTTCAAGGAAGCTGCCTTGGTCATCGTGATCCGGGGTAGCCGTGATCAGCGGGGGAGCGGTCGTCACCGGTCGTTGTTGGTCGTCCAGGGGCACCCTCTGACGGCCCACAGACGGCCCGGGGTGGACAGGCGGCGCGCCACTGCTCATCGCCTTAACATAGAGACACAGGTTCACGAATGAAGGGCTGCCGCCTGATGGGTGAGGTCGCTACTGGAGTCGAGCAGGCGATTCGTGGATGGATCGCATCAGGTGAGCTACAGCCGGGAGCACGACTGCCCGCAGAACGGTCTATGGCGCAGGAGTTCGGTGCCGGCCGTACGACCGTGCGACAGGTGCTCGCGAAACTGGTAGCCGATGGGACGCTGCGAGTTACCCACGGCAGCGGCTACTACGTAGCGGACACCTACGAACGTGCCACCCAAGGACGCGCGCTTAAGCCATGGAAAATCCACGGCGAGCGGACGGTCTACGACAACCGGTGGGTTCGTCTCGGCCTGATGGACGTCGAACCGCCTGGCATGGAGCGTTTCGAACATCACGTTGTGCACCTACAGCGGGTCGCTATTGCCGCAGTAATCGATGAGCGGAACCGCGTCTTGATGCTGTGGCGCTACCGCTTTACACCTCGCCGCTGGGGATGGGAGCTGCCCGGCGGAATCGTCGATGAAGGGGAGAGCTCGCAGCAAGCAGCACTCCGCGAAGTCGAAGAAGAAACCGGATGGCGCCCGCGCTCCCTTGAGCACGTCATCACATATGAACCGATGGTTGGAATGGTTGACTCACCACACGAGATCTTCATTGGTCGCGGAGCCAGCCACGTAGGCAATCCAACCGACATCGAAGAATCTGGCACCGTCGCCTGGATTCCCCTCACCGAAATTCACCGTCTCCTTAAAAAGGACGAACTGATGGGCTCTGGAACTCTAGTTGCCCTGCTGCACGTACTTGCTTTCGGCGACTGAGGGATTATTTCACAGCCTCGCCAAGCCGGGCAATTCGCCTCCGATAGCGCACGGAACCTGTCCGATTAGCCAGGAGCTTCGCCTCGCGAACCTGCCGTGCCGCATCTGCGTACTCGCTACGTACTAGATGCGCTTCGGCAAGGTCGCAATGCAGCCCTGCGCGTGCTCGAACAAAAGTCGGGTCCAGCGACTCTAGGACGCCATACTGAGTGGAGATCGCTGCTTCATCCCCCAGCAACACCAGCGTATGTCCGGTCCACCGGTCGAAATGTTCAACGTTCAAGAAGATACTGGCCACAGCTTCGTCGCGAGGATCAGCCGTATCCGGCATCGACTGTGCTGCCTTCTCCAGCGCGCAGCGCGCTCCTGTTGGATCACGAGAGAGAGCGCGCAATTCAGCCTCAGCACTTAGGAGCCAAGCGCGAAGTTTGGCCGAGAGTCGGGAACCGCCAAGGCGAAAAGCTTCAGTCACTAGATCCACGGCAAGCTCGGGACGGCCAGCATCCGCCAAGACGAACGCCTGTTCTCCCATCGCATGGGCGAGATAGAGGACGTCATCTGCTTCCTTGGCGGCTTGCTTGCCCATCTCGTAATGCCGCCAAGCCCGATCGGCCGCGCCCACGTCGAGCGCCTGCCAGGCCGCAAGTGTAGCCGCGCCCGCGAGTTCTCTTGCGACTGGCCGTCGGGCGTCCGGAAGGACCGCGAATGTCAACGCCTCTTGCAGGGTGCCAAGATGGGCATTCATCTGATCGACGATGCTGATTGCACCAACCATCCGGTCTTGAGTGCGTAATAGCTCCGTTTGGCTAGTGAGGGTGTCCACCATGGACCTGCTCACTGCATGCGCCGTGTCGATCTGCCGGATTAGCTCGTCATAGCCATCCGCTTCTTGGGGCGCGATCTCCTGAATTAGTTCTTCACTGGTCCACCCCAGGAGGGCGCGGAGGATCGTCGTGTACGGCTCGGCAATCGGACGCCGGCCGTTTTCCCAGTCTGAGATGTAGACCTTCAGGCTTGCCGAGCTGGCGACGGTGATCTGGGGATGACTCACCACGTAGCGCTCAATCTCGCCGCGCAGACGGCTTTGCGACCACCCGCGCGCAGCTCTTGCCTGCTTCAGACCAAGGGGCATTGGGGTTCAACTCCAACCACCTGTCCGTCTCCTGACCTTGAGGATGCCTCAGACGAGACCGGAGGCAACAGGGGTTAACCGCCCCTAGTTAACCCCTGCCAACTGTTTACGCAGGTCATCGCCAGGTTTTCTGTATCTACAGCGACCAACCGACACAGCGGGTCTCGAACCAGTCCCGCAAACTCCTTGACAGTGGTGCGAACCAAATCTAGATTGGTGCGCACCAAAGCACGACAAGGGGCCCCGGACAGATGGGGCCGAGGGACCCGGACCCCTGGTCAACCGGAGGGCCAGAGACGTGAAGGTCACGTCTCCGCCTGACACGGGAGCGCGCTCCCGAAGACGAGATCTCTGTGCATGAACGCCCTGGCCGAAGACCGGGGCGGCTCCGACTGAGCGTCGTCCCCGCCGTGCTGCGCGGCGGGGACGACGCACCTCTCCCGCTCATTCCACTCCCTCAGATCCCCGGCCGCGGGCGACCGTCCGCCGGCCGAACGAAGCGCTGACGAAGCAAAGGAGATCCCGCTGTGATTCCTCAGAAGGGCAAGTTCGGACCCTGGATCGCTGGTCTGGTGATCGCGGTGTTCGCCTTCCAGAACCCCGAGAAGGCCGCGTCGCTGATCAACCAGTTCTTCGACGCGGTCGGCCGGTTCGCGGGGGCGCTGGGATGACCGCGCCGCCCCTGGAGAAGCCGATCACGGCGCCCGCGTCGGCGCCCGCGTCCGTGGCCCTGGGCGCGGTGGAGTTGGGCGCGCTGGACCTGCGGGGCAGGCCCGTCGCCGGTGCTCAGTGCCGGTTTGACCCCGACCTGCACACCGGCCCGGACGGCGCGGAGTCGCCGGCCGAGCGCGCGGCCCGCGAACTGGTGGCCGCCGAGGTGTGCCAGGCGTGCCCGCTGCGTTACGCGTGCTTTGAGCTGGCGATGCGGATCCGCCCCACGCACGGGGTGTGGGCCGGTCTCACCGTCGCCCAACTGGACGCGCTCGCCGGCCTCGACCTTGACGAGGTGGCCTGAGATGTTCGGCGCCGATCCGGTGGTGTTCCCCGCGGTGTTCGCCGCGCTGTACGCCGCGCACGAGGTGGGGGATCACTGGTTGCAGACGCACGGGCAGGCGTCCGGCAAGGGCGCGGCGGGGTGGGTCGGCCGGGTGCTGTGCGCGCGGCATGTGGCCGTGCTGACCGCGGTGAAGGCCGCCGCGCTCATCCTCGCCGCCGTGGTGCTGGGCTTGCCGGTGAACCCCTGCGCGGTGGCGGTGGCGCTGGTGGTGGACGCGGTGTCGCACTACTGGGCCGACCGGCGTTCGACGCTGCTGGCGCTGGCCGACTGGCTGGGCCGCACGCTGGTGGCCGGGAAGGGCGAGTTCGCCCGGCTCGGTGACGGCGCCGCCGCCCCGGTCGGCACGGGCGCTTATGCCCTTGATCAGTCCTGGCACGTGGGGTGGCTGTTCGTTGCGGCGCTGCTGGCCTCTGTGGGGGTGGCGTGAATGGTCCGCCCGAGTGCGCTGATCACCGGCGCCCGCGGCGTCGCGCGGGACCCGCACGCCCGAATCCATCTGCTGATCGCGCTGGTGTTCCTCGTGCTCGCCGGCGCGGTGCTGCTGATGGGAGGCGTCCAGTGAAGATCCGGCTGACCGGCCTGCCCGCCGAAGTCACCGCCGCCGCCCGCATCGCCGGCGTGCTGATCGTGCTGGAGACCTCCCGGCCCTACCCGCGCCGTGGGAACTCGGCGCTGGTCTCGCTCTACCTCGACATCACCCTCGACGCCCCCGCCCGGCGGGAAGGACCGAACCGCCCCATGAACAGCGTGACCTACACCCACCCCGACGTACTGACAACCGGCGTCGCCCAGGGATGGGCCGACCCCGAGACCGACCCGGCCCGAATCGACTGGACCACCCGGCAGCACGCCGCGGCGATTCCCTTCGAGGTGATCGGCGGGCGCCCGGTCAACCCGTGCGAGCGCACGCCCGTCCGCTACGGCCGCAACGAGCTGGGGCACTGGGGCGAGGCGCTGGCCGCCGACGCGCTGGTGTCGCTGTCCGACCCGTCCGGCCGCCGCTGGATCCTCATGGTGGAACGCTCGGACGGGCACGGCTGGGCACTGCCCGGCGGACACCTCGACCCCGGCGAGACCCCCACCGCCGCCGCGGTCCGCGAGCTGGAGGAAGAGACCGGCCTGGCGGTTGCGTCCGCGCACTGGACGGCGACGGCGCCGCGGTACGTGCCCGACCCCCGCGCCTCGGATGAGGCGTGGATGGTCACCGTGCTGTGCACGGCCGACCTGGGACGCTTCGACCGCCTGAACTTCCCGCCGGTGGCCGGCGCCGATGACGCCCGCCGCGCCGAGTGGGTGCCCGCCTCCTCCTACAGCGTCCTTACCGCCGTGCTGGCCGAGGTCTACGGCGGGCGGGTGTTCGCCGCGCACGTCGACATGCTCACCCGGGCCCTGGACGGCTGACCGGCGACCGACCGGCGACCGACGTTGCGTCCGGCCGCTCACCCTACCGCCCCCACCGCGCCCGAGGCGCCCGCCCAGACCGCCGCGCCCGCTGCGGGCGCCCACGACACCCGACCCGTTCCACCGAACAACACCGAGGAGACACATCCCATGGGCAAGCCGACGCTGATCAAGACCACCTGCACGTCCTGCAAGGGCACCGGGGACGAGCGGGTCGCCAAGCCGTCCCGGTCCCGGATCCCCGGCGAGGCCCGGTCGGACTGCCGCGCCTGCCGCGGCCAGGGCCACCACATGATGCCCGCGCGCTGACCCCCTGTGCGACCCCGGGACGCCCGAACTTCCAAGCACTGGCGTCCCGGGGCTCCTCCTCAAGGAACTCAAGGAAGGAACTCCCCACGATGGCCGACAACCCGACCAAGGGCAAGTCCTCGACGTGGCCCAACGGTGAGCCCAAGTCCGTCCGGGACGCCTACGACGCCAAGACCGGCAAGAAGAAGTGACCGGCATGATTTTCGTCTTCAACGACCGTGACGACCGTGACCGCGCCTCCGACGGTGTCAGCCGGTTCGGGGTGTACCTGCGCCGCTACCCCAAGCTGTTCGCATCCGACGAGGACGGCGCGGTGACCGCCGACCCGGCCGCGTTCACGGCCGCCGCGTGGCGGGTGGCCACCTCGCCGATCATGGCGCCGCCCTATCTGGACTGGACGGCCGAACGCCTCCAGTCGGTCACCTTCACCCACAGCGAGCACGCCCCCGCGCTGATCACCCGCGCGCAGGTCGCCGTTCCCCGCCCGGATGTGCTGGCCGCGGTGCGGGGGTTCGGCGACTGGGACCGGGGCGACCGCTGGAACCGCGGCTACCACACCCCCGCCGACCACGCGGTGTCGTACCGCCCGGCGCTGCTGACCAGTGCCCTGCTGCTGTTCCACATCGACGCCGGTGAGCTGCACGTCCCCCAGGACGCGCCCCAGGCGCTGACCGCAGACGACGCCAAGGCGTCGGTGAAGCGGCTGGCCGCGCTGCTGGACGCCCGGATGGCGCCGGTGCTGGCCGCCCTCGACCCACAGGGGGGCGCGCGATGAGTTCGTGGAACGAGTGCCCCACCTGTGGGACCGCCTACGACACCCCGGCTCAGGCCGCGCGCTGCCGGGAGAGCCACTGACATGGCCGCGCAGATCTCGGCGTGCTGCAAGGCGCCGGTGAAGGCGACCATGACCAGTGTCCGATGCTCTAAGTGCGAGCGGCGGGTCACGCCGCTTGGGCTCATCGGCGGTCCCCGGTTCATCGACGGTCCCGGGCGGTAGGTGATGCCGGCCGCCGCGAGCGTGGTGTTCATGGACCCGGCCGGGGACCGCTTCGGTATCCCGACGTGGTCGTGGGGCATGGCGCCCGCGCACCTGCTCACCCGGGCACAGCTCCGCGAGCGCGGGCTGTGCCCGGGTGGGCAGCCGGTGGCGGGCCAGATCCTGTGGCGTTCACGGCAGGCCGCCCGCAACGGATGGATCCGTGCCGCGTTCCTGTACGACGTGCGCCGGGCCAAGCCCCGCCGCCCCGCCACCCCCGCCCAACTGGAGGCGCTGGCCAAAGCCCTGGCCGCGCGGCGCACCTGCCCCCGCTGCCGCCGCGATGTGGGCTACGTCCTGCCCCAACGCATCGGGGCCTGCCTGACCTGCGCGGACCGGTGGGAAATCGACCGCGCCTGACCGAAAGGAGCCCCCGTGATGAGCACCGCACAGATGATGCGGCGCACGGGTGTGCTGCCGCTGGCGGCGGCGCTGCTGCTGGTACTGGCGGTGGCCGCGCTGCGGCTGGTGTCCCTGGCGGCGGTGGTCATCGCCGCCGCCGTCGATGGTGTCGCCGAACTGGCCACCGACGCGCTGACGTCGGTCGCGGGGGCGTCCGGGCCGCTGGCCCACGAAAGGAGGTAGATGATGACCGCTCAAGCTTCGACACCCGACCCCGACGAGGTCGGCCAGGGCATCAACGCCCTGGAGGCGTACCTGGCCGCCCAGCGCCCCAACCAGCGGCACCCCGAACAGCAGCAGCCCGAACAGCAGCGGCCGGTGCCGGTTGAGGAACCTGCGGGCCAGACCCGGCGTGTCCGCAAGCTGGCGGGCCAGGTCGCCGAAGCGCACCACCTGGCCGAGTTGCAGGACGACGACACCCCGCTTCTGCTGGACTCGGGCAGGGTCCGCAAGCGGCGCCGCAAGGCGCACGAGGCGGCCCGGCTGCACAAGCTCGGGCAGGACCCGGCGATGCGGGCATGGCAGGCCGCGCGGATGCGCAGGCTGCTGGTGGCCGCGGGCATGGTGGCGCTGACGCTGGCGCTGGCCTGGTCAACCGCCGGTGTGCAGGCGTTCGCCGCCGGCGACGCCAAGGACTGGTCACCGCCGTGGGTGTTCGCGTGGCTGGTTGAGCCGTTCATGTCGCTGGCGCTGCTGACCGTGGTGGGCGCCAAGGCGTACCTGGGCACCCGCGGGCAGCCGATCAAGTCCGAAAAGCTCGACCGGATCGAGTACGGGTTCCTGGGCCTGACGCTGACCATGAACGCCTGGCCGTACCTGCCCGGCGTCGCCGACACCTTCGAGTTGTCCCGGCTGGTGCTGCACATCCTCGGGCCGATCGTCGCGGTGGCGGTGGTGACCGCGCTGCCGATCATCCTGGAGGCGTTCGCCCGCCTGGACCACCGCCCGGCCGGGGCGGGGGTTACCGGGCCCCTTACTGCCCCCGCGTACAGCGCGGACACCGGTGCCGACCGGCCCGCCGGTAACCCCCCGGGCAGTGGCTCGGGCGGCGGCGTGGAGCGGGTTGACGTGGCCGCGCTGACCGACCGGGCCCGGCTGCTGATCGCCTCGGGCGACCTGCCCGCCGCACCATCGGCCAACGCCCTGCGCCAAGCCCTGCGGTGCGGGATGGACACCGCCCGCCGCGTCCGCGACGAGTTGCGCGGGGGTGGTGGCCGGGATGAGTGAGCCGCAGCACCGGGGGAAGCCGGGGCGCGCCGGCCCGCCGCCGAGCTTCGGCGCCTCCTCCTCCCCCGTGCGGTGGGAGGAGGAGGCGGCCGACCCGCTGGTGGTGTGGGTGCGCTGGCACGTGGTGGAACTGGCCGGTGTGGGCGTGCCGCTGGGCCTGGGTGTGGCGGTGTCGTGGTGGTTCGTGCTGCTGGCGGCCGGGGTCGCCGGTGTGTGGGCGAGCCAGGAGACCCGCCAGGCCCACCGGCACCGCCAGTTGAACACGGCCGCGCCTACGGCCATCGACGCAAGTGAGGAGACCGAATAATGGGCGACACCAGCAAGGCCAGCGAGCTTGCCACCGTGGTGCGGCTGCCCGTTGACCACCGCGAACAGCCCCACAAGTCCGGGAAGTCCGGACAGGCAGAGGAAGTCGAGGCGGTGTCGGGGCGGGTGCTGACCGCCGCCGAGTACGCGCGGATGTTCGGCCAGCGTGAGCAGGCGTTCGCGCGGTGGCGCGGCTACCGCTCCGATGCGGTGTGGGCGGCGCGTGCGGTGCGGCGGCTGGCCGCCGACGACCGGACCCGGTTCGTGGCCCGCAACGTCTGGTATGTGCCGGTCGGGGCGGGTGTGGTGGCCCGGCGGGTGTGGGAGGCCAAGACCAACTCCCGCTACGAGCGGATGATGCGCGCCGCTGAGGCCGCCGGCGACTTCGAAGCGGTCGCCGAGTGGGAGCAGCGCGCCGAACAGGCCCGCCAGCGCCGTCACCAGCGGGTGATGGACTGGATCACCAACCCTGTCCAGTTCGTCAAGACCGCCGCCGTCAGCGTCGGTACCGGACTGGGGGCGCTGCTGGGGCTGGGTGTGGCGATGGCGGTGTCCGAGGACGACCCGTCCCAGGTCGGGGCCCCGCTGATGGGCGCCGCCGCCGTCGTGCACGGCGCGGTCGTCGCGGTGGAAACCGCGTGGGGCCCCGCCATGGCGGCGGCGCCGTGGGCGGCGGCGGCATGGCTGTGGAACGAGGGCCGGCGCCGCGGCACCGGCGTGCCCGGCTGGCTGGCCGCACCCGCCGCCGAGGGCGCCGACACCCACACGGTGGTCACCGCCGACACCATCGTGCTGGCGTTGCAGCACCTGAAGATCCCCGAACTGAAGAAGGCGTTCAAGGACGGGTGGGTGCCGACCTTCGACCCGGCGCCCGTCCGCGACGGGCAGGGCTACCACGCGGTGTTCACCCTCCCGCTGGGGGTGACCGCCGAAATGGTCGCCGACCTGCGGCCGGTGCTGGCCCGCAACCTGCACCGCACCGAGATCGAGGTGTGGCCCGCCGACGCCGACAAGACCGGGACCGGCAAGGCCGGATCGGTCGATCTGTGGGTGGCCGACGCGGGCGCGCTGTCCCGCAACGCCCCCGAGTACCCGCTGCTGCACGAGGGCACCGCGGACGTGTTCACCGGCGTCCCGGCCGGGGTGTCGCCGCGCGGGGACGCCATCGTCGTGCCGGTGGTGGCCAACAACGTGGTGGCCGGCGGGCAGATGGGGCAGGGCAAGTCCAACGCCTGCCGCGTCGTGATGCTCGGTGCGGCGCTGGACCCCCTGGCGGAGCTGGATGTGTTCGTGTTCGCCAACAACGGCGACTTCGACTCCTACGCCCCCCGCCTGGCCCGCTACCACAAGGGTGTGGACGACGAGACCGCCGCTGCCGCGCTGGCCCGGCTGCACGAGCTGTACGCCGAGGTCGGCCGCCGCGAGAACCGCCTCGCCGAGCTGGGCGCCAAGAAGGTCACCCGCGGCCTGGCCGAACAGCACGGCGACCTGCGCCCGATCGTGGCGCTGTTCTCCGAATGCCACGAGCTGTTCGGACACCCCCAGTACGGGGACCAGGCCGCCGAGCTGGCCACCAAGACCGCCAAACGCGCCCGCAAGACCGCGATCACACTCATGTTCGACACCCAGTCCTCCCGCAAGGAGGCCATCCCGCCCAAGCTGGTGGAGCTGGTCAGCGTGAACGCGTGCTTCTACGTCAAGACCTGGCGGTCCAACGACGGGTTCCTGGGCGACGGGTCGTTCGCCGCCGGGATCCGCGCGACCGAGCTGCGGCCCGGCCGCGACCGCGGCACCTCCCTGATCACCGGGGTGTCCGACGCGCCGTTTGAGCTGCTGCGCTGGTACTTCGTCGAAGTCGACGACGACACCGGATACGACGCCGCCGCCGACGTCATCGCCCGCGCCATGGCCCAGGTCAACCCGGCCACCCCCGTGCAGGCCACCACCGAGCCCACCACGGTCGACAACCGTGACCTGCTGGACGACCTCGACAAGGTTCTCGGCACCGAACGCGTCCGGCTGGCCGACGTACCCGCGCTGCTGCGCGACCTGGCCCCCGCCTGGGGCCCCTACCTCGCCCTCACCGGCGCGCAGCTCCGCGAGCGGCTCACCGAGCTGGGGGTCAAGACCACCAACAAGGGCAACGTCCCCCGCCTCGACCCCGCCGACCTCCGCCACGTCATCGCACAGAAGGCCACCGCCGACCTGGACGACGACGAGTGAGTTAGGCGGCCGCCACCCCCTCAAAATCCCTCCCAGGGGCCCGGTCAGGGGCGGCCGTCTAACCCTCCTAACCCGGCTAACCCACCTAACTTTCCGCAGCTCAGCGGCCAAGTGAGGGGCGGCCGGGGCGCGGGTGAGAAAACTAACCCGCCCGCCGGTCACCTCACCCCCCCAACACCCGGCCCGCCGCGCCCGCGGGGCCGCTCCGACCCATGCCCAAAACCCCGAACGGGAGGACCCCATGCCGCACCGGCGCAACGACCGAACCACACCACCGACCGCCCCGGACCGCTGGCGAGTCTCGTCCCACTGCGGCGCCTCCAACACCTGCATCGCGCTCGCCCCCGCCCCCGCCGGCGTCGCCATCCGAGACCAGGCCGACCCGACCGGACCGACCCTCAACCTCACCCGCACCGCGTTCGCGAACCTCCTCAACGCGATCAACCCCCGCACCGACTGCCCCAACTGCCGCGGTCACGCCACCGTCCACCCCGCCGCCAACTCCCACGCCGCCAACTCCCACGCCGCCGGCCGGTGGCGCTGCGGATGCGGCCACCGCTGGACCACGCACCGGCCCGCCGGGAGCGATGCCGCATGACCCGGCCGCACAGCGAAACGTCGGCTCCGGCCGCCCACGACGCGTCGCGTTCCACCGGCACGGCACGACGCCTGTGCGCATGGTGCGATCGGCCGATCCCCGCCACGATGCGGCGCGATGCGGTGTGCTGTTCGGTGCGCTGCCGGCAGGCACGGCACCGCTTCAACCGCACCGTCGGCGCCCCCGCCACCGGCACCGGTATCGGGGGAGGCGTCGTGGATGGCCGTCCGCTACGGCTGGCCTATGCCGACCCGCCCTATCCGGGCAAGGCATGGCTGTACCGCGGCCACCCCGACTACGCCGGCGAGGTCGACCACGCCGCCCTCATCACCCGACTGGTGACCTATGACGGGTGGGCGCTGTCGACCTCGGCCGCCGCGCTGCCCGCCGTACTGGCCCTGTGCCCGCCCGGCGTGCGGGTGGCCGCCTGGCACCGCGGCGAACGCCCCACCCGATCCCGCCGGCCGCTGAACGCCTGGGAACCGGTCATCTACGCCGGCGGGCGCCCCGCCGACCCGTCGCGTCTGTCGGCGACAGACGCGACGCGTCGGGTCGACTCCCTGGTTCACGGGGTCTCACCCATGACCACGCTGCCCGGCCGCGTGATCGGCGCCAAACCCGCCGCGTTCTGCCGCTGGGTCTTCACCCTTCTGGGCGCCGCCCCCGGTGACACCCTCGATGACCTGTTCCCCGGCTCCGGCGCCGTCACCCGCGCCTGGGCCGCCTACACCGGCCAGCCCGACCCGTCACCCCAGGCCCTAAACGACGCGTCGCCCCCCACCATGGCGCAACACGACGCATCACCACCAGGTGGGCCCGACGCGTCGCACCTGCAGACACCACGCGTCGCGCCCCCCGGCGAACACGACGCCTTCCCAGCCACCGGGAGTGATGCCGCATGACCGTGTTGGAAGGGTTCGCCGGCGCCGGTGGCCTGTCGGAGGGCGCCCGGATGATCGGTCTCGCCCCCACCCTGGGCTTTGAGGTCAACGCCGACGCCTGCCGCACCGCCCGAGCGGCCGGACACCCCCGCGTGCAAGCCGACGTGCGCGCCCTGGACCCCGCCCGCCTCGGCGGCACCGAGGGCTGGATCTCCGGGCCGCCCTGCCCGACCTACGCCGCCAGCGGCAAACGTTCGGGCCGCGCCGATTACGGCGCCGTCCTGGCCGCCGTCGAACACCTCGCCGACACCCAGCGCCCGCGCTGCTTCCTGGACGGCATCGGCGCCGAGGTCACCGACCCGCGCACCGCGCTGGTCCTGGAAACCCTCGACCTCGCCCTGTCCCTGCCCCGCCTGCGGTGGCTGGTGGCCGAACAGGTGCCCGCCGTCGCCGGCATCTGGCGGGAGATGGCCGCCGAACTGGCCGCCATGCACCGGTGGGACGCCTGCACCGTGCTGACCCTGCGCGCCGACGACTTCGGCGCCGCCACCCGCCGCACCCGCGTCTTCCTCATCGCCACCCGCGACGGCGCCCCCGACCTGACCGGCCTGCCCTACCGGAACCGGTGGGACTGCCAACGGTTCGGCCCCGGCCCCACCGACCGGCCGCCCCACCCGCTCACCCCGTTCCCGGCAACGTCGATGGCCGCCGCTCTCGGCTGGCCGACCGGCGTACGGGTCAACACCCGCGGCAACCGCCAAACGTCCGGCGGCAACGAGTTCTCCGCCGACCGGCCCGCCCTGTCACTGACCGGCAACGGCGCCCGCACCTGGTACCGCACCGACCACGGCCCCACCGCCGGACGCCTCACCGACCGCGACGCCGGACGGTTGCAGACCTTCCCACCCGACTACCCCTGGCACGGATCCCGCTCCGCGCGGTTCCAGCGCATCGCCGACGCCGTACCCCCGGTGATGGCCGCCGCCGTCCTCGGCGCCGCCACCCGCCGACCCTGGCAGCACGCCGTATGGAACCGCCTCACCGACCTCTACGGCCACACCCGCCCCGACGTCCCGCACACCCGGACGTGCACCGACCGGCCCGACGCGCCGCAACTCGACCTGTTCACCCTGCCCATGCCCAAGGAGGAGACCGCAGCATGACCAACCCGGACGGGCCCCACCTGCGCACCGCGCTGAACCTCGCCGCGGCCGGCGTGCCGCCGCTGCCCCTGCGGGCAGCCAAGGTGCCGTTCGGGAACTGCCGCGCATGCACCAACGGCGCTTGCGGCGGGCGCCCGAACATGAAGGTCCCGGGCCCCTGCCGGTGCCCCGGCCCCTGCCACGGGTGGGCCGCGGCCACCCTCGACCCGCACGTCCTGACCTCGCCCGCGTGGGCCCCGGCATGGCGGCAGGCCGGAGCGGTCGCCTACCACCCCGGCGGTGCCGGGGTGACCGTGGTCGACCTCGACAACCCGGCCGCCATCGCCTGGGCCCGCGCGGCCCTGCCCGCCACCCGCACCGTCGCCACGACGCGCGGCGAGCACTGGATCTACCGGGGCGTCTTGCAGTCGGTGAACGCGGTCCGGCCCGGCGTCGACATCAAGTCGCTCATGTCCTACGCCCGGTGGCGCGGTCCCGGAACCGGCACCATGACCGACCTGCCCACCGCCATACGCGCGCTGGCCACCATCAGACCCGCCGCCAGACCCGCCGCCGTCTCACCCGCACGCCCCGCCGTCACCGTGCCCGGCGGGGGCGGGCAGTGCCCCCACCGCACGCCCACCTACCTTGACCGCGGCATCGCCATGGCCGAACAGCGCATCACCGACGCCCAAAGCGCCGTCCACACCACCGTGTACCGCACGTTCCTGGCCGTGCTGTCCACCCACGGCCGGTGCGGCTGCCTCACCGACACCCACATCACCAGACTGTTCACCGCCGCGCAGGCCAAGGGCGAATCCCCCCGGCACTGCACCGACGCGTGGACCAACGCCCGCACCAGGTTGGGACTCTAAGCCATGGCCGACGACGACAAGACACCGGCCCGCCAGGTCATCACCGACTACGCCCAAGCCCACTTCCGGTACTTCCGCACCGCCGACGGGACCGTGTTCGCCCAGCACAACGGCCACCCCGTGGCGCGGCCGATCCGCTCCCAGGGCACCTCGGGCAGCCACCGCCAGGAACTCATGGTCGGGCTGTTCAACGACGGGCACGGCGTGTTCAGTGGAACCGCCCTCAAAGAAGCGCTCGACCTGATCGAGGCGCTGGCGGTGACCCAGGACGTCCAATCCGTCCACATCCGCGTCGCACCGGGATTCGACGGTGCGACGTGGCTGGACCTGGGGCGCAGTGACGGGCAGTCGGTCCGTATCCACCCCACCGGCTGGGACGTCCGCACCCCCGACCCCCGCGAGGTGTGCTGGCGCCGCACCCAGCTCACCGGCGAACTTCCCCTGCCCGCCGCCGACACAGGCGGCAAAGGCATCGATCTGCTACTGCGGCTGTGCAACTTCGCCAACCCCGAGACCGAATGCCTGGCTGTTGCCTGGCTCATCGGCTGCCTGGGCCCATCGGTGCCCGTCCCCGCCCCCTTCCTCACCGGCCCCCAAGGCGCCGGCAAATCCACCGGCGGCCGGATGCTCGTCAGAATCATCGAAGGCATGAGCGGTGACCTGCGCCGCGCCCCCAAAGACGAAGAGAACCTCATCGCCGCCGTAGCGGCCGGATGGGTCACCGCGCTGGACAACCTGTCCCACCTGGCCCCCGACCTGTCCGACCTCATGTGCTGCATCGTCACCGGCGCCGAAACCATCAAACGCGCCCTGTACACCGACGGCGACGTGGTCCGCGCCCGCTACCGCCGGCCCCTGCTGCTGACCGGAATCGACGTCGGCGTCATCCGGCCCGACCTCGCCGAACGCCTCCTGCCGCTCCGCCTGGAACGCCCCGCCGTCCGCCGCACCGAAGCCGAACTGTGGCGCGACTTCGAAGAAGCCCTCCCCGCCATCCTCGGGTCCCTGCTCGACCTCACCGTCAAAGTCCGCGCCGCCGAAGCCGACATCCCCACCGACCTGCGCATGGCCGACTTCGCGCACCTGTGCGCCCAACTCGACGCGGCCACCGGCCTCGGAGCCCTCAACGCCTACCGCACCAGCCTGGACGACCTCAACGACGACGTCATCGAAGGAGACCTCCTCGCCCAAACCGTCCTCAAACACGCCGCCGACCTCACCCCCGGCGACCCGACACGGATGACCTCCACCCAATGGCTCCACACCCTCACCAGCCTGTACACCGGCGACGACCACCGCCCCCTACCTAAAGGCTGGCCCACCACCGGCAAAGTCCTCTCAGACCGCCTCAAACGCCTCCAACCCACCCTCGCCGCCCGCGGCGTCCTCATCGACTGGGGCCGCATCAACCAGAGCCGCTACATCGAAATGACCCGGACCCCGGGGCCGCCGCCACCCCAGCAAGAGTCAATCCTCTGACGCCGGAGGACAGGCAAGAAGAGCACCCCGGGCGCCCCGCCAGCTCGCGGGAGAGACGGAGGCGGGTGCTCTTCTTCGAACCGTGGCGCCTACTACAACACACCCCTTCTCTTGTCCTAAGAGAAGAGAACCTGCGTCACCTGCGTCACCCAAGGACACAAACCCGCCCCTGACCTGCCGCAACAGAGGTGACGCAGAACGGCCCGGCTGCGTCACCTCTGCGTCACCTGCGTCACCTCCGTGACGCAGCCTGCGTCACCACGTGACGCACCCCGAAACCTCTGCGTCACACAAACCCGCAGGTCAAAGACGCAAGTGACGCAGATGACGAAGGTGACGCAGAAATCCGCGACTAGGACAGCCCGACCATCGAGAGGGATCCCCTTCATGGACACGGACGACACCGCCGGACCGCCGTTTTCCACTTTGCGCAACGGGCTCCCAGACCGCTACCTCACCCCCGAGGACATCGCCTCGCTGTTCTCCGTGCCCCTGGAAACCGTCTACCAGTGGCGCAAGAAGCGCACCGGGCCGCCTGGGTTCCGCGTCGGTAAACACCTTCGCTACGACCCGGCCGCAGTACGCCAATGGGCTACTGAGCGCATGGCGGCAGACACCGCCTGAGCGAACACCCAGCACCCACCCCGATAGACCAACTCTTCCCAATTCTGAGAAGGGAACTTCCGTCGTATGGCCGGCCACATTCAAGACCGCTGGTTCAAGACCGAGATCATCAATGGGAAGCCTCAGCGCGTGAAGACCACGCGTCACGGTACGGGCAAGCGCTATCGCGCCCGCTACATCGGACCCGACCGTACTGAAAAGAGCATGTCGTTTCCCGACGGACAAAAGCGCCTCGCAGAGAAATGGCTGGCACAGACTGAGGCCGACATGTCGCGTGGCCAGTACATGGACCCGGCCGCAGGCCGGACAACTTTTCGCCAGTACACGGAAAGGTGGCTCGCTGCACAGACCACCGACATCACAACCCGCACGTCCGTCACCGTTCAACTCCAGCGTCATGCAATCCCCTACCTCGGGTCGCGCCCGCTGGGTTCCTTCCAGCCCGCTCACATCAGAGACTGGCTGAGCGAGTTGGAGAACGCCGTTCCGGCGTCGTCGTACCGCCGTGTCATCTTCAGCAGTGTCTCTGCTGTCCTAAGCGCGGCCGTGGATGACGGGCACCTCCTCAAGAACCCGTGTCAGGCACGCTCGGTGCGCCCGCCCGCAAGCGGAAAGGGCCGAGTAGCGCCCTGGACCAGCGACCGCGTATTCCGTGTCCGCACGGCACTCCCTGAGCGTTACAGAGCGATGGTGGACCTGGGCGCCGGATGTGGACTCCGGCAAGGTGAAATCTTCGGGCTTCCGGTCGATGAGGTCAACTTCGACTCTGGCTGGCTCCGCATCGCCTATCAAATCAAAGTCGCAAACGGCCACCTGGTGTTCAGTCCACCGAAGCGCAACAAGGAACGCGACGTTCCACTACCAAGCAGCGTGTCCCAAATACTCAGAGTCCACATAGAGAAACACCCACCCGCAGAAGTATCACTGCCATGGCTCCGTCCTGACGGACCACTAGTCACAAAGAAGATTCTCTTCACCCGGAGCGGCGGCGTAGGCGCAGTTCGCCGAACCGACTTCAACGTTCGGGTATGGAAACCCGCCCTCGTGGCGGCTGGAGTCATCCCCCACCCCGAACCAGGTGCCCGCCACCAGTCCGCCCGGGAACACGGGATGCACGCTCTTCGGCACTTCTACGCCTCTGTCTTGCTGGACGCCGGCGAGAACATCAAGGCACTCAGCCAGTACCTGGGGCACACCGACCCAGGGTTCACCCTTCGCGTCTACACGCATCTGATGCAGAGCAGCGAGAGCCGCTCTCGCAGGGCCGTAGATGGCCTATACGAGGGCACCGATTCCGACTCAGACGGCCCAGAGACGGCCCAAGGCACTTAGCCCAGGCGCGGGCCGACGGTTGCGCAACCGTC
>NZ_BCQQ01000143.1 GCF_001552155.1 Actinomadura formosensis NBRC 14204
AGGTCCCAAGGGTTGGGCTGTTCGCCCATTAAAGCGGCACGCGAGCTGGGTTTAGAACGTCGCGAGACAGTTCGGTCCCTATCCGCTGCGCGCGTAGGAGAATTGTGAGGGTCTGTCCCTAGTACGAGAGGACCGGGACGGACGGACCTCTGGTGTGCCAGTTGTCCCGCCAGGGGCACGGCTGGTTGGCTACGTTCGGTCGGGATAACCGCTGAAAGCATCTAAGCGGGAAGCCTTCCTCAAGATGAGTTCTCCCACCCCCGTTTGTGGGGTGTAAGGCCCCCGGTAGACGACCGGGTTGATAGGCCGGAGATGGAAGCGCGGTGACGTGTGGAGTCGACCGGTACTAATAGGCCGAGTGGCTTGAACACATGATCCGTTCAAACCAAATCGCCGCATGTGTTGCGTGTAGTTGTTCGCGTCCCTGTGTGGTTCCCGGAAAACAACCGGGTACCCGTAGTGTCATAAGTGGATACCGAGCCTGACGCTCGGACGAGTCTTCCCGCACCCCCCTGTTTGGTGGGGTGTTGGGGGTTGGTCGTTCGGTGGTTTTGGCGAAGGGGAAACACCCGGTCCCATCCCGAACCCGGAAGTTAAGCCCTTCAGCGCCGATGGTACTGCATGGGAGACCGTGTGGGAGAGTAGGACACCGCCGGACTTGAATTGGTCGAGGGTCGCCCCGAATTTGCGGGGCGGCCCTCGACGCATGTCGTGGTTCTGCCGAAGTAGGCTGCAAGGGTTCACGAACCACCATCAAGAACAGTGACGGACGTGATGAGCGCGGAAGAGGACAGCCGCAGCGACGACAGCCGCGAGCGGCGGGGCGATAACGGGCGGCGGAACGCGCCGGCCCGTCGTGGGGGTAACGCCCGTGGCGGCCCTGGCGGGGCCGGGGACCGCAAGGGTGGCGGGCCTCGCGGTGGAGCACCTCGCGCCAGTGGTGGCTGGAAGGGCCGGGATTCACGTGGTAAGCGTGATGATCGGAAGCCGGACCGTCCCTTCAAACGTTCCGACGATCGGCGCACCGAATCCCGTGAGGGACGCTCGGACGACCGTCGTGAGGCCCGTTCCGGTGGCCCGCGCGGTGAACGCCGGTTCGATGGGCCGCGTGGTGGCCAGGGAAAGCCCGGGGAGCGCAGGTTCGATGGGCCCCGTGGTGGCCAGGGGAAGCCGGGGGAACGGCGGTTCGGCGGTCAGCAGGGGGGTGAGCGCCGGGAAGGGCGCTTTGCCGGTCCTCGTGGGCCTCGCCAGGGTCAGGGTGCCGGTCCGCGCCGGGAAGGGCGTCCAGGCGGCGGTCAGGGAGAGCGGCGGTTCGAGGGACGTCCGCAGGAGCGCCGGTTCAAGGATCGTGACGACAGGACGGGGCGTGACGAGCGTCGTTCTGGCGGGCGCCGGTTCGAGGGGAAGCGCGAAGGACGTCCCGGAGAGCGCGACAAGCCGCCCTTCAAGGGACGCGGGCCTAAGCGTCCGCAGGAAGGCGGACGTTCCTACGGGCCGCCGCGTGACCGCCGGGACCGGCGGGAGAGGCCCGAGGAGCGCGAGCGTCCCGCGCCGAGGCACGATGATCCGCTGCTCCCGGACGACGTCACCGGCGAGGAACTGGACGCCGACGCCCGCGTCGAGCTGCGCACGCTGCCGAAGGAGTTGGCGGCGAAGGTCGCGCGCCACCTGGTGATGGCCGGGCGGCTGGCCGAGGACGAGCCGGAGCAGGCCTACAAGCACGCGAGGGCCGCGCGGCGGCTCGCGTCCCGTGTCGGGATCGTCCGGGAGGCCGCCGGGATCGCGGCGTACCACTCGGGTGAGTGGGCGGAGGCGCTCGCGGAGCTGCGGGCCGCGCGGCGGCTCGGCGCCGGTGACGACTCGTACCTGCCGGTGATGGCCGACTGCGAGCGCGGCCTCGGCCGTCCCGAACGCGCCCTGGACCTGGTCAGGTCGCCGGAGGCGGAGAAGCTCGACCCGATGGGACGAGTCGAGCTGCGCATCGTGGAGTCGGGTGTGCGCCGCGACATGGGGCAGTACGACGCGGCCGTGGTCACCCTGCAGATCCCCGAGCTGCGCGACCGGCGGCTCCGGCCGTGGTCGATGCGGCTGTTCTACGCCTACGCGGACGCGCTCGTCGCGGCCGGCCGGGAGGGCGAGGCGGCCGACTGGTTCGCCCGGGCCGCGGCGGCGGACCGGGACGGCGAGACCGACGCCGCCGAACGGTACGCCGAGATCGAGGGTCTCGACATCGTCGACACCGAGGATGAAGAGGGCGCCGAAGAGGCCGAGGGCACCGAGCCCGCGGCGACGGACATCGCGTTCCAGCCCCCCGAACCCGAGATCCAGGACGTGCCCGAGGAGGACGTCCCCGAGGCCCCGGCGGTGTTCCTGGAGCCGAAACCGGTGGACGAGCGGCCCCCGGAAGAGGAGTGACGCCCGGTACTTGACCGGTGGTCGGGTTTCCCGGATATTCACGGGACCGCGCCGTTCGGGGGCCGCCGGATCCGTCCGGCGGTGACCGACTCCCTGAGGAGAGTCATGCCTCTCAACCGACGCGCGTTCCTGCGCGCCGCCGCCGTCGCCGGTGGGACGACCGCGTTCTCCGGCGCCCTGTGGCAGCGGGCCCTCGCATCGGGGCCGGCGCAGCCAGGTCCCAGCCCGTACGGTCCGTTGCAGACCGCGGACGGCAATGGGCTCCAGTTGCCGAGGGGGTTCAGGAGCCGGATCGTGGCGCGGTCGCAGCAACGCGTCGAGGGCACGAGGCACACCTGGCATCCGGCCCCCGACGGCGGAGCGTGCTTCCCCGACGGGGACGGCTGGATCTACGTCAGCAACTCGGAGGTCCCCCTCGTCGGTGGCGTGTCCGCTCTGCGGTTCGACGCGTTCGGGAAGGTGACCGGGGCCTACCGCATCCTGAACGGCACCACGCTGAACTGCTCCGGTGGGGCGACGCCGTGGAACACGTGGCTGTCATGCGAGGAGCACGACTACGGCCTCGTCTACGAGACGGATCCGCGCGGCCGGAAGGCGGCGGTGGCCCGTCCGGCGATGGGCAGGTTCAAGCACGAGGCCGCCGCGTCCGATCCTGTGCGCAAGGTCGTCTACCTGACCGAGGACCAGGGCGACGGCTGTTTCTACCGTTTCCGGCCGAAGACGTGGGGCGACCTTTCGTCCGGCACACTCGAAGTACTGGTCGGCTCCGGGACGGGCCCCGTCCGGTGGACGAAAGTGCCCAGTCCCCAATTTTGGCTTACCCCGACCCGTGAGCAGGTGGTGGACGCCATGCGTTTCGACGGCGGCGAAGGCTGCTACTACACGCACGGCGTCTGCTACTTCACCACCAAGGGCGACGGCCGTGTGTGGGCCTACGACGCGGCCAATGAGCGGCTGGACATCGCCTACGACGACGGCCTCGTCACCACCGGAGAGGCGCCCCTGCACAGCGTCGACGCCGTGACCGCCACGTCGTCCGGTGACCTCTACGTCGCCGAGGACGGTGACAACATGGAGATCAACCTCATCACCACGGACGGGATCGTGACGCCGTTCCTGCGCGTCGCCGGCCACGACAAGTCGGAGATCACCGGTCCTGCGTTCAGCCCGGACGGTTCACGCCTGTACTTTTCGTCCCAGCGCGGCAGGAGCGGCTTCATCGCCGGTACGGACGGCTGCACGTTCGAGGTCACCGGCCCGTTCCGCTGATCAGGCGTGCTTGCCCAGGGCGTGCATGATTCCGGCGACGTTGCTCCGCGCGCTGCTCAGCAGCTCGTACTTGGCGGCGAGCTCCGGGTCGATGTCGCCGCCCGTGACGGCGTAGCGGTCCTTGGTCCGGTCGACGACCATCGCGACGGCGTGGTCGAGGTCGAGGTCCTGGTCCTTGGCGTCCTGGACGGCGTCCACCCAGACCCGCAGTTCCTCCGCCGACCGTTCGAGCGTGTCGTCCACTTCGCTCACGGGCCCGTAGTGCGCGAACAGCAGCCGTTGCGGGCCCAGTGACCGGAACCTGGCGAGCGAGGCGAGCGCGGTGTCGAGGTCGAAGTCGGGCGGCGGCGTCGCGGGTTTCACATCCGCCGTCTCCGGGATGTAGATGCCGGCGGCGTCGCCCACGTACAGGTCGCCGGTTTGGGAGTCCATCAGCCCGACGTGGTGCTTGGCGTGGCCGGGGGAGTAGTGCGACTCCAGCCGCCGCCCGCCGCCGAGGTCGATGACGCCGGTGTCCTCGACGGCCCGGATCCGTGCCGCGTCCGTCGGCTTCAGCTCCCCGAACAGCGTGTCCAGGCTGTCGCCGTACACCATCCGGGCGCTGCGCATGAGCCGGGACGGGTCGGCCAGGTGCCGCGCGCCCTTCTCGTGGACGACGACCTCCGCCCGCGGATACATCTTCGCGATGTCGCCGACGCCGCCCGCGTGGTCGAGGTGGATGTGGGTCACGACCACGGTCGCCAGGTCGTCCGGTCCGACGCCCATCTCCCGCAGCGCCGCCTGCACCACGGGGGCCGAGCCGGATGTGCCCGGCTCCACCAGGCATGGCCGGTCGGACAGGATCAGGTATCCGGCGGTGATGCCGGTGTGGCCGGCCATCCGGGTGTCGATCTCGTAGACGTCCCCGCCGAGCGGTGTGATCGTGGTCGTGGTGTCCATCCCCCGATCATGGCCTCTCTGCGGTGTCCGGGTCGAGGAGCCGCAGGACGAGTCCGGTGCGCGGCTTGGGGCCGAACGAGGTCGACTTGCGCGGCACCCGCTCGCCCTTGCCCGCGACGGCGAGGACGTCCGCCACCTTGAGCGGGTTCAGGACGACGGCCGTGCCCCCCGCCCGCCGGGCGCGGGCCACGGCGGCGGACGGGTCGTCGTGCACCACCTCGATGGCGTTCTCATTCTCCGGGATGTCCCACACGTGCTCGATGAGGAGATGGTCGAGGACGGCGGTGTGGAGCCGGCGCCAGCGCGGCGAGTGCTCGGACGGCATGCAGCGCGCGAGTGCGTCCTCGTCGGGCTCCGAAAGAAGATGAAAGGTGTCACCTCCGCCGAGAAGGAACGTGGGGCCCTTCGCATTGGCCAAGGCTTCGACGGCGGACCCCTCGTCCAGGAAGTCGGTCACCCGGAAGACCTTGCGGGCCTTGCCGACTGCGTCGTCCGGAGGGAGGCCGGGCAGGACGCGGTGGATCGCGCCCAGATGCGGTGGGTAACGCGTCGAGTCCACCAGGAGCGCCAGCCCGGTGTCCCATGGGCCGGGCCCGTCACCGGCGGCGTGGTGGCGGGCCTGCAAGGCGCGGTAGGTGGCGTAACGGTGATGGCCGTCCGCGATGAGGGCCTGCTTGTCCCGGAGGTCTGTGGCCACGCGCGCGTGCGAGACGGGGTCGGTGATGCGCCACAGCCGGTGCGTCAGCCCGTCGTCGGCGTCGAACTCCACCAGCGGCGCGCGGGAGGCGGCGTCGTCGACGATCCGCGCCGTGTCCCCGCCGCCCTCGTACACCAGGAAGATCGGCTCCAGGTTGGCGTTCGCCGCCGTCATCAGCGCGAGCCGGTCGCGGACCGGGCCGGGGAAGACGTTCTCGTGCGGCAGCACGACGCCGTCGGCCTCCGGGCGCAGCCCCAGCGCGCCGATCAGGCCGCGCTGCAGGACCGTCCCGCCGCGGGCCGCCTCGTAGACGTACAGGGCCGGGTCGGGGTCGATGGCGAGGGCACCCTCGTCCAGCCAGCGGCGGAGCCGTTCGCCCGCCGCCTCGTAGCCCTCCCCGGCGGCGCGCGGCAGGTTGAGCCGGACGATGTTGTGCCCGCCGCCCGCCAGCAGCCGCAGTGCCGCCGCCTCGTCGATCAGGTCGTACGGCGGCATGGTGACCGAGGCCGGATCGCCCGCCACCTCCGGGACGAACCGGACACCGCGGAACGGGGCCAGCTCCAGGCCGGCGCCCGTGCGCGGCCCGGACGTCCCGAAGATCTGGGCGCTGAACTCCTCCGGGCCGAGACCGGAGGGGAGATCGTCGTCCACGGTGGGCATCGTAGTCGTGAGCGGCGTGTGCGCCGGGAGGCGCCCGGCGCCCCGGCGGGTACGGTGATCCGAGGGGAGGTCCATATGAATGGTCAAGGATCTGGACGGCCGGACGATTCCCCAGCGGACGATCCGGGCGAGCACGCGGCCTCGCCGGGCGGCGGGGTCTACGAGTGGTACACGCGGGGCCTGGAGCTGCTGCGGTCGGGCAGCGCCGCCGCGGCGCTGCAGCTGCTGGCGCGGGCGGCGGAGGCCGAGCCGGGGTCGCACAGCATCCGGGAGGCGCTCGCCCGCGCCCAGTTCGGCGCCCGGCAGTTCGGCGCGGCGGCCGAGAGCTTCCGCGGGATCGTCGAGGAGGAGCCCGCCGAGGACTACGCCCGGTTCGGGCTCGGGCTGGCGCTCAGCCGGCTCGGCGACTTCGAGGGGGCCGTCGAGCATCTGGCGCTCGCCGCCGCCATGCGTCCCGACAACCGGGACTACGCGAGGGCGCTGCGGCACGCCAGGGCCACCCTCGCGGCGCGGCGCTGACCCGCGCCTTACCCGCAGGTAACACCCCCGTACGATCGCACGCATGAGGAGCGCGATGAAAGGCAGCGACCGTCCCCTGAGCGAGGCGTACGACGTCGCCCTGCTCGACCTCGACGGGGTCGTCTACGTCGGCCGCAGGCCCGTCCCGGCGGCGGCGGAGTCGCTCGCCAAGGCGCGGGCGGCCGGGCAGCGTCTCGCATTCGTGACCAACAACGCCTCCCGGACGCCGTCGGCCGTCGCGGCGCTGCTCACCGACGTCGGCGTCCCGGCCGAGGCGGACGACGTGGTGACGTCCGCGCAGGCCGCGGCGCGCCTGCTCGCCGAGCGGCTGCCCGCCGGGTCGGAGGTCCTCGTGGTCGGCGGCATGGGGCTGCGGCACGCCCTGTACCAGCACGGACTACGCCCGGTGTCGACCGCGGCGGGACGGCCGGCCGCCGTCGTGCAGGGCTACCACCCCGGACTCACCTACGGGGCGCTGTCCGAGGGCGCGCAGGCCGTCGCCATGGGCGCGCTGTTCGTCGGGTCCAACGGCGACCTGACCATCCCCGGCGGCGACGGGCCCCCGCACCCGGGGAACGGCGCGCTGCTCCGCGTGATCAGCTCCGCCACGGGCGTCGAGCCGATCGTCACCGGCAAGCCCGAACGCCCGCTGCACCAGGAGTCGATCCTGCGCACGGGCGCCCGGCGCCCGCTCGTGGTCGGGGACCGGCTCGACACCGACATCGAGGGCGCCCACAACGGCGGCGCCGACAGCCTCCTGGTGTTCACCGGGGTCACCGGCCACATGCGGGCCCTCACGGCGCCGCCGAACCGGCGCCCCACCTACCTGGCGCCCGATCTGACCGGGCTGCTCGTCCCGCATCCGGAGATCGTCCCGGTGGACGGCGGATACCGCTGCGGCGGCTGGACGGCCCGGCGCGGCGGCGAGACGTTCACCGTCACCGGCTCGGGCGACCCCTACGACGGCCTGCGCGCCCTCGCGTCCGCCGCCTGGGAGAGCGACACGCCGCCGCCCCGCGAAGCCCTCACCGAGGCCCTGGAAAGCCTTCCGTTCGCCTCCGCGCCCACCCGCCAGTGAGGTCAGAGCAGCTTGCGGAGGCGCAGCAGATCGAAGATGCTCGCCTCGATCTTGACGCGGCCGGCGACCCACGCCTTGGCCGGGTTCAGTTCGTCGTGCGCCATCGCGACGAGATCGTCGCTGCCCACGGTGAGGCGCACCTGCGCGGACCCGGGGTCGCCGTCCGGCTCGAAGGGGTCGAGACCCCCCTGGTGCAGGCGGGTGCGGTAGGCCAGCCCGAGATCGGGGATGCGGCAGCTGATCGTCCGCTCGACGACGTGCTCGGCGAGCCGGTCGGCGTCCACCTCCGCCAGCCGCGCCGCGACGCGGTCCAGCGCCGCACGGCAGTCCTCCTCGTTCGCCATGGTCAGGCAGTTCCCCGTTCGTCCGGTAACGATGTCGTTCAGGGACGGTAGCGTTCGGGATGAGCCGGAGGCGACTCGTCACGGGCGCTCCGGGACCGCTGGGAGGTAAAACGTGATGTCCGACGAGGCCGCGGGGAGGCCGGAGTTCCCGGCCGCCGGCGAGACCGGGGAGGCCGGGGAGCAGGCGCCGGAGCCGGGGTTCCCGGCCGCGGCGCCGCCCGACCCGACCGGTGATCCGCGCGTGGACGCCGCCGTGGCGCGCCTCGGCGAGCTCGGCGGGCGGCCCGTCCCCGCGCACGTGGAGATCTTCGAGGACGTCCACCAGCGGCTTCAGGAACTGCTCGCGTCCGCCGGGCAGGAGGAGCCGCCCCGCCCCGCCTTCCCCGACGCCCTGCGCCCCCGCCCGTGAGCACTCGCCGGAGACTGGACGCCGAACTCGTCCGCAGGAAACTGGCGCGGTCGCGAGAGCATGCCGCGCAGCTCATCGCCGACGGCCGGGTGCGGGTCGGCGGGCAGCGGGCCGCGAAGGCGGCGACGCAGGTCGAGGCGGGCGCCGCGATCGTCGTGGCCGAATCCGGTGCCGGCCCCGAGTACGTGTCGCGCGGCGGGCACAAGCTCGCGGGCGCGCTGAAGGCGTTCGGCGGCCTGGCGGTGCGGGGCCGCGTCTGCCTGGACGCGGGCGCCTCGACCGGCGGGTTCACCGACGTCCTGCTGCGCGCGGGCGCCGCGCACGTCTACGCG
Organism: Actinomadura formosensis NBRC 14204; assembly: GCF_001552155.1. Classification (GTDB taxonomy): domain Bacteria; phylum Actinomycetota; class Actinomycetes; order Streptosporangiales; family Streptosporangiaceae; genus Spirillospora; species Spirillospora formosensis. The sequence continues at coordinate 8,663 of NZ_BCQQ01000143.1, forward strand.
GTGGACGTCGGCTACGGGCAGATCGCCTGGCCGCTGCGCACCGACGACCGGGTCACCGTCCTGGAGCGGGTCAACATCCGCGAGCTGCGGCCGGAGATGCTGGGCGACCCGCTCCCGGATCTGGTCGTCGGCGACCTGTCGTTCATCTCGCTGAAGCTCGTCCTCGGGCCGGTGCGCGAATGCGCCACGCCCGGCGCCGACTACGCGGTCATGGTCAAGCCGCAGTTCGAGGTCGGCAAGGACCGGGTCGGCGCGGGCGGCGTGGTCCGCGACCCGGAGCTGCGCGCCGACGCGGTGCGCGGGGTGGCGCACCACGCGGCGACGCTCGGCCTGGGCGTCCTCGGTGTGACGGCGAGCCCGCTGCCGGGCCCGTCCGGCAACGTGGAGTACTTCCTGTGGCTGCGCGCCGGGGCCCCGCCGCTGGACGAGGCCGGCCTGGCGAAGGCGATCGAGGAGGGCCCGCGGTGAGCGGCGGGCCCCCGAACCTCCAGGGTCTCCGGAACGTACAGGGCCTTTGGGATGTCCAGGGGACGGCCGAACCGGGAACGTCCTCCCGAGGGGTGTTCGTCCAGACGTCTGTACGCCGGAGCACGCCGGGGAGTGGGGCGAGAGCATGAGCAAAAGGTCGGTGCTGGTCGTGACGCACACCGGGCGGCCCGAGGCCGTCCGCAGCGCGCAGCTGGTCATCGAGCGGCTCAGCGAGGCCGGGATCTGCGTGCGGGTCCTGGACGACGAAGCCGGGCGGATCGGCTGCGCGGGCGTGGAGGTCATGCCCAGCACCGCCGCGGCCGCCGACGACGCCGAGGTCGTCATGGTCCTCGGCGGGGACGGGACGCTGCTGCGCGCCGCCGACCTGACCCGCACGTCCGGCACCCCGCTGCTCGGTGTCAACCTGGGGCACGTCGGGTTCCTCGCCGAGGCCGAGCGGGAGGACCTCGCCGCCACCGTCGACCGGGTGTGCACGCGCCGCTACGAGGTCGAGGAGCGGATGACCGTGGACGTCACCGTCCGCCGCAACGGCACCGTGATGGGCACGACGTGGGCGCTGAACGAGGCCAGCATCGAGAAGGGCGAGCGGGAGCGGATGCTGGAGGTCGTCGCCGAGATCGACGGCCGCCCGCTGTCGAACTGGGGCTGCGACGGGGTGGTGTGCGCCACACCGACCGGCTCCACCGCGTACGCGTTCTCCGCCGGCGGCCCGGTCGTGTGGCCGCAGGTGGAGGCGATGCTCGTCGTGCCGATCAGCGCGCATTCGCTGTTCGCTCGTCCGCTGGTGGTGTCGCCGCGCTCATTGGTCGCGGTGGAGGTGCTGCCGGACACGCCCCGCGCCGTCCTGTGGTGCGACGGGCGCCGCACGCTCGACCTGCCGCCGGGCGCGCGGGTGGAGGTCCGCCGCGGCGCGGAGCCGGTGCGGCTCGCGCGGCTGCACCTCACCCCCTTCACCGACCGGCTGGTCACCAAGTTCGGGCTGCCGGTGACGGGCTGGCGCGGCCGGGTCCGGCAGCCGACCCGGCCGTCCCCGCCGCTCGGGGACTCGCAGATCGGCGACGCCCCGGCCGCGGGCGGCATCGCCGGCCCCACCGGGCCGGGAGATGTGCCGGGCGGCGTTCCTGGATCGGACCCGGAGCCGGACGGGGGAGTGTCCGGCGAGCAGAGGGGATAATCTCCACAGGCGCCGATCGGGGATCTGTTTGCGGAGGGTTGTGACGCTGGTGCGTCCGATGATCGATGAGGTGCGGATCCAGGGCCTCGGGGTGATCGACGAGGCCGTGCTCGATCTGTCGCCTGGCTTCAACGTGGTGACCGGGGAGACCGGGGCAGGCAAGACCATGGTGGTCACCAGCCTCGGGCTGCTGTTCGGCGGCCGCGCCGACCCGCAGCGGGTCAGGCCGGGCGCGGGCCGCGCGACGGTCGAGGGACGGATCGCCGTCGACCCGGGCGGCCGCGCGGTGGAGCGGGTCGAGGAGTCCGGCGGCGAGCTGGACGACGGCGCGCTGATCGTGACCCGGTCGGTGTCGGCGGAGGGACGCTCCCGCGCGTTCCTCGGCGGCCGGTCCGTCCCGGTGAGCGTGCTGATCAATCTGGCGGACGACCTGGTCGCCGTGCACGGCCAGTCCGACCAGCAGCGGCTGCTGCAGGCCGGGCGGCAGCGCGCCGCGCTCGACCGGTACGCGGGTGGCGCGCTGACCAAGCCGATGCGCGCCTACACCAAGGCGTACCAGCGGCACCGGCAGGTCACCGCGCTGCTGGAGGAGCTGACGACGCGGGCGCGGGAGCGGTCCCAGGAGGCCGGCGTGCTCCGCTTCGGCCTGGAGGAGATCGAGAAGGTCGACCCGAAGGAAGGCGAGGACGCCGAGCTCGCCGCCGAGGAGGAGCGGCTCGGGCACGCCGACGCGCTGCGCGGCGCGGCCGACACCGCGCATGAGGCGCTGCTCGGCGATCCGGCCGCCGCGTTCGAGGCCGCGAACGTGACCAGCCTGCTCGGCCAGGCCCGCAACGCGCTCGACGCCGTCCGCGAGCACGACCCGGAGCTGGCGGCGCTCGCCGACCGGCTCGCCGAGACCGGCTACCTCGTCTCCGACGTCGGCACCGACCTCGCGTCCTACGCCGAGTCCGTGGACGCCGACCCGGCGCGGCTCGCGGCCGTCCAGGAGCGGCGTGCGGAGCTGACCGCGCTGATCCGCAAGTACGGCGGGACGGACGGGACGGCCGCCGGGGTCCTGGAGTGGGCGCGGACGGCGGCGGCCCGCCTCACCGAACTGGAGGGCGACGACGACCGCATCGATGAACTGCGCGCCGAGCACGCCGAGCTGACCGAGCGGCTCACCGCCGAGGCGGGGGAGCTGACCGCGGTCCGCACCCGCGCCGCCGAGCGGTTCTCCGATGCCGTGACCGGGGAGCTGACGGCGCTGGCGATGCCGCACGCGCGCGTCGTCGTCACGGTGAACCCGACCGGTGACTACGGGCCGCACGGCGTCGACGAGGTCGAGGTCCGGCTGGCGCCGCATCCGGGGTCGCCGCCGCTGCCGCTGCACAAGGGCGCGTCCGGTGGTGAGCTGTCCCGGGTGATGCTGGCGATCGAGGTCGTGTTCGCCGGCGCCGACCCCGTCCCGACGTTCGTGTTCGACGAGGTCGACGCGGGTGTCGGCGGCAAGGCCGCGGTGGAGATCGGGCGGCGGCTGGCGCGGCTGGCCCGCAACGCGCAGGTGATCGTCGTCACGCACCTGCCGCAGGTCGCGGCGTTCGCCGAGCGGCACCTGCTGGTGGAGAAGTCCGATGACGGCACGGTGACCAGCAGCGACGTCACCGCCCTGGACCGGGAGGGACGCGTCCGGGAGCTGTCGCGGATGCTGGCCGGCCTGGAGGACTCCGAGCTCGGCCGCGCCCACGCCGAGGAGCTGCTCGCGATGGCCGCCGAGGAACGGTGACCGCCCGCGGGGTCACCGGGGGTGCCCGCGCGGATGCGCCCGGACATCCGTGCCCTCCGGCGTTGGCTCGCCCGCTCTGGCAGGATGGTCGACGATGAACGACCCGTCACCCACCACCGAGTCCGCCGCCGAGTGGCGCGCCCGGCTGAACCGGAAACTGCCGCGGCGCGTCCTCGCGCTGGGCCGGGCCCGCGACGACGGCCGGGCGGGAGTCAGCGCCACGGTCCGGCTCGACCGCCGCACCAAGAACCTGACCAAGCGGCTGCAACCCGGCGAGGTCGCGGTGATCGACCATGTCGATCTCGACCGTGTCAGCGCCGAGGCGCTGGTGGCGTGCCAGGCGGGCGCCGTGGTGAACGTGGCGCCGAGCATCTCCGGCCGGTACCCGAACCTCGGCCCGCAGATCCTGGTCGAGGCCGGCATCCCGCTGCTGGACGACGTCGGCCCGGAGATTTTCACCAAGCTGCAGGAGGGCGACCAGGTCCGCGTCGAGGGGTCCGCCGTGTTCCGCGGCGAGGACGTCGTCACCAAGGGCACCGAGCAGACCGCCGAGTCCGTCCAGACGGCGCTGGCCGAGGCCAAGGCGGGGCTCGCGTCCCAGCTGGAGGCGTTCGTCGCCAACACGATGGAGTACGTCAAGCGCGAGCGCGACCTGCTCATCGACGGCGTCGGCGTCCCCGACATCGGCACGAAGATCGCCGGGCGGCACGCGCTGATCGTCGTGCGCGGCTACCACTACCGCGAGGACATCGCGACCCTGCGGCCCTACATCCGCGAGTACCGTCCCGTGCTGATCGGGGTGGACGGCGGCGCCGACGCGCTGCTGGAGGCCGGCTACCGCCCCGACATGATCGTCGGGGACATGGACTCGGTCTCCGACGCCGCGCTGACCTGCGGTGCCGAGATCGTCGTGCACGCCTACCGGGACGGCCGCGCGCCGGGCCTGAAACGCGTCCACGAGCTCGGGCAGCAGGCCGTGGTGTTCCCGGCCACCGCCACCAGCGAGGACATCGCGATGCTGCTCGCCGACGACAAGGGCGCGACCCTGATCGTCGCGGTCGGCACGCACGCCAACATGGTGGAGTTCCTCGACAAGGGCCGCGCCGGCATGGCCAGCACGTTCCTCACCCGGCTCCGGGTCGGCAGCAAGCTCGTCGACGCCAAGGGCGTCAGCAGGCTCTACCGCAGCCGCATCTCCACCGGGTCGCTGCTGTTCCTCGTCCTCGGCGCGTTCATCGCCATCGTCACCGCCGTCGCCATGTCCCCGGCGGGGGACGTCATCAGTCCCCTGCTGGCCGACCGCTGGCACGCCTTCGTCTTCTGGCTGACCGGACTTTTCACGTGATCGATTTCCGCTACCACCTCGTCTCCATCGTCGCGATCTTCCTCGCGCTGGCGCTCGGCATCGTGCTGGGCTCCACCACCCTGTCGGACTCGGTGAGCGAAACCCTGCGGCAGCAGGCCAACTCGGCGGCCAAGACCGCCCAGCAGGCCCGGCTGGCGCAGCGGGACCTGCAGCACCAGGTGAACGGGCAGGAGCAGTTCACCAAGGTGCTGTCGCCGCAGCTCGTCCAGAACCGGCTGAAGGGCCAGTCGGTGGTGCTCATCGAGACACCGGGCGCCGGCAACGACAGCATCGAGCAGGTCAGCGAGCTGGCGAAGAACGCGGGCGCCGCCGTCACCGGGCGGGTCACGATCCAGAAGAAGCTTCTGGACGACGACCAGCGGACGGCCGTCGACGAGTTGACCACCCGGCTGAAGGGCGACGGCGTCGAGTTCCCCGCGGACGCGGACGCCTACGACAAGGCGGGCACGGTGCTGGCGAACGCGCTCGTCACCCGGGACCCCGCCAAGTCCGGCCGCGAGGACGCCGCCGGCGGCGCCGTCCTCAACGGGTTCCGGCAGGCCGGGTACGTCACCACCAGCGGCAAGCCCGGCCAGCACGCCACCCTCGCCGTCATGGTCGCGCCCGCCGCCCCGTACGCCTACGACGGCGGCGACGAGGACAACAAGGCGCTGATCTCGCTGGCCGCCGCCCTCGACGCCGCCGGGCGCGGTACCGTCGTCGGTGGCCCGTCGACCTCGGCGCAGGAGGGCGGGCTGATCGCGGCGCTGCGCGACTCCGACTCCGACGGCTCGGTCTCCACCGTGGACGTGGTGGACACCGCGTCCGGGCAGGTCGTGACGATCCTGGCGCTGCAGAAGGAGATCGACGGCAAGTCCGGGCAGTACGGCACGGGCGCCGGCGTGAGCGGCTACCTGCCCTCGCCCGCGCCCACGGCGGGGAAGAACGGGTGACCTGATGAAACGAGGCATCGCCAGGGGTGCGCGGCTCGCGGCGGGCATGGGGCTCGGCGCCGTGGCGGCGCGCGCCGCCTACACCGCGCTGACGCGGCGCCCCCCCGGCCTGAACGGGCTGCCGGGCGAGGAGGTGTGGGGCCGCACCAACCACCGCGGCGAGCCGGTGACGCTGCTGGAGGGCCCCGCGGTCGTCGCGGGCGCCGCCGCGGCCGGGCTGCTCACCCCCGGCGCCGCCGGCCGGATGCGCGCCGCCGCGCTGCTCGCGGGCGCCGGGTCCGGTGCTCTCGGCGGCTACGACGACCTCGCGGGCTCCGCCTCGTCCCGCGGCTTCAAGGGCCACCTGACCGCGCTCGCCCGCGGCGAGGTCACCAGCGGCGCGGTGAAGATCCTCGGCATCGGCGCGACCGGGCTGGCCGCCGCCGCGATCGCCGGGTCGCCCGCCCCGTCCCGGACCGGGCGCGCGTTCGACACCCTCGTCAACGGCGCGATCATCGCGGGCGGCGCCAATCTGATGAACCTGTTCGACCTGCGCCCCGGGCGGGCCGTCAAGGTCGGCCTCATCGCCGGCACGCCGCTGGCGCTGACCCGGTCGGGCTCCGCCGTCGTCGCGGCCCCGCTCGGCGCCGCCGCCGCGCTGCTGCCCGAGGACCTCGGCGAGCGCGCGATGCTCGGCGACACCGGCGCCAACGCGCTCGGCGCGCTGCTCGGCCTCGCCGCGACCCGGCTCGGGCGCGGCCCCCGGCTCGCCGTGCTGGCCGGGGTCGCCGGGCTGAACGCCGCCAGCGAGTTCGTCAGCTTCACCAAGGTCATCGCCGGCAACCCGGTGCTGAACCGCCTCGACATGCTGGGCCGCCGCCCGGCCGCCGCCCCCGCGCCCGCCCTCGCCGTGACCCGGAAGCCGGACATGGGGGACGCGTTCCGCCCGGCCGTCCCGCCGCAAGCCGGCCCGGCGGGCAACGGTGTCGCGGCGGGCCCCGCCTAGGCGCACCGGACGGCTCCGCAGAACGTCCACGAGTGCCTTCACCCATCGTGCCCCCGCCCGGAACATCCCCGCCGGACCGCCGTTCCCCGGCGGGGCGCCGGCTGACCGGCGGCCTCGCGGGCGCCGCCGTCGTCATCGCGGTCATCACCGTGCTGTCGCGGCTCGCCGGGTTCGGCCGCACCTACGCCTTCTCCCAGACGGTCACGACATCCTGCCTGGGCCAGGCGTACTTCACCTCGACGCAGTTCCCCAGCATCGTCTACGAGATCGTCGCGGGCGGCGCGCTCGCCAGCATGGTCGTTCCGGTGCTGGCCGGACCGGCCGAGCGCGGCGACCGCGAGCAGGTCCGCCGGATCGGCTCGGCGCTGCTCACCTGGATCGTCGTGCTGATGGTGCCGCTGTCGGCGCTGATGGCGCTCGGCTCCCGCCCGATCGTGGAACTGCTGGTGGGCCGCGATCTGGAGGGCTGCTCGCGCGCCGACGTCGTGGACGTCGGCTCCAGCATGCTCGCGATCATGTCGGCGCAGATGGTCATGTACGGGATGGCGGTCGTCCTGTACGGGCTGCTGCAGTCGCACCGCCGGTTCGTCGCGCCCGCGCTGGCGCCGCTGATGTCGAGCCTGGTGGTCATCGGCGCCTACCTCGCCTACGCGCCGCTCGGCCGCGGCCACGAGAACGATCTCGCCGGGCTGCCGCTGGACGCGGAGCTGACGCTGTCGATCGGGACGGCGCTCGGCGGTGTCGCGATGGCCGCGACCGCCGGGGTCGCGGCATGGCGGCTGAAGCTCGGGCTGCGCCCGACGCTGCGGTTCCCGGACGGGGTGGCGCGGCGGGTGCGGCGCCTCGCGCTCGCCGGCCTCGCGACGGTCGCGGCGCAGCAGTTGTCGGCGCTGCTGGTCGTCCGGCTGAGCTACCAGGGCACGGGCGGCGCCCTCGCCAACTACCAGTACGCGTGGGCGATCTACCTGCTGCCGTGGGCGATCCTCGCGGTGCCGATCGCGACCAGCGCGTTTCCGCTGCTGTCGGCGCGGATCAGTGCCGCGGAGCAGGACCGGTTCGACCAGATCACCGCGTCCACGACCCGCGCGGTGATCCTGGTGTCGTGCGCGGGCGCCGCCGCGCTGGCCGCCGTCGCCGTGCCGATCGCGGCCGTGTTCAACCCGGGGCATCCCGACCAGCAGGAAGTGCTGTCCCGGGCGGTGCTCGCGTTCGCGCCCGGCCTGCTCGGGTACGGGCTCGTCGCGCATCTCGGACGCGTCCTGTACGCGTGCCACAAGGGCCGGATGGGGGCCGCGGCGGTCGTGACGGGCTGGCTGGTCGTGATGGGCGCGGACGTGGCGCTGGTGCTGTCGGTCGGACGGCAGTGGGTCGTCGCGGCCCTCGGCCTCGGCAACGCCGTCGGGATGACCGTCGCCGGGGTGCTGCTGCTCGGCACGCTCGTCCGCGCCCGCGGCGCCGCGTCCGCGCGGGGGCTCCCGCGCGCGCTGGCGGCCGGGGT
>NZ_BCQQ01000144.1 GCF_001552155.1 Actinomadura formosensis NBRC 14204
GGCCGGCACGCCGCCCCGGCGCCCGCCGCCGCCCCGGCCGAGCAGCTCGCGCTGCGCGGCCGGACCGAGAAGATGTCCCGGATGCGGCAGACGATCGCCCGCCGCATGGTGGAGTCGCTGCAGGTGTCCGCGCAGCTCACCACGGTGGTCGAGGTGGACATCACCAAGATCGCGCGGCTGCGCGAGCAGGCGAGGGCCGACTTCGCGGCACGCGAGGGCGTCAAGCTGTCGTTCATGCCGTTCTTCGCGATGGCGGCGGTCGAGGCGCTCAAGGCGCACCCGAAGCTGAACGCGGTCATCAACAGCGAGACCAACGAGGTCACCTACCACGACGTCGAGAACCTCGGCATCGCGGTGGACGTGCCCGAGCGCGGCCTGATGGTCCCGGTCGTGCACAACGCGGGCCAGCTGAACCTCGGCGGCCTCGCGCAGCGGATCGCCGACCTCGCCGAGCGCACCCGCACCAACAAGGTGAGCCCGGACGAGCTGGCCGGCGGCACGTTCACGCTGACCAACACCGGCAGCCGGGGCGCGCTGTTCGACACGCCGATCCTCAACCAGCCGCAGGTCGGCATGCTCGGCACCGGCGCCGTGGTGAAGCGTCCCGCCGTCATCGACGACCCGGAGCTGGGTGAGGTCATCGCGGTCCGGTCGATGGTCTACCTGGCGCTGACCTACGACCACCGGCTGATCGACGGCGCGGACGCCGCCCGTTTCCTCGCCACGGTCAAGCACCGCCTGGAGGAGGGCAATTTCGAGGCCGACCTCGGTCTTTGATCCCGGCCCGTTCCGGGCCCTGCGACCCCGCCGCGCCGTACGGCCGGCGGGGTTCCGCGCATCCGGGGAAACCCGGGAGTGCGCTGAGAATCTCAGCGTCCGGTGGCGCCGTCCGCCTAGGGTGGAGAGATGAGGGTCACCGTCACGGGCTCGTCGGGCCTCATCGGCTCGGCGCTGGTGCAGTCATTGCGGGAGGACGGCCACGACGTCGTCCGGCTGGTCCGGCGGGAGCCGGCGCGGCCGGACGAGGCGCGCTGGTCACCGGCGGACGGATGCGTCGACAGGGAGGCGCTGAGCGCGGACGCCATCGTCCACCTGGCGGGCGCCGGAGTCGGCGACCGGCCGTGGACGAAGGCGTACAAGCAGAAGATCAGGGACAGCCGGATCACCGGCACCCGGACGATCGCGGAGGCGATCGCGGCGGCGCACCCGCGGCCCCGCGTCCTGGTCTGCGGGTCGGCGATCGGCTACTACGGCGACACCGGCGGGCGCGAGGTCGACGAGCGGTCCCCCGCCGGGCGGGGTTTCCTCGCCGGGGTCGTCCGCGACTGGGAGGCCGCCGCCGCGCCCGCGCGGGAGGCGGGCGTCCGCGTCGCCTTCCCCCGCACCGGCGTCGTGCTGGCGCGCGAGGGCGGAATCCTGGGGCGGACGCTCCCGCTGTTCAAGCTCGGCCTGGGCGGCACGCTGGGCGGCGGCGGGCAGTGGACGAGCTGGATCTCCCTCGCCGACCAGGTCGCGGCGCTGCGGTTCCTCATCGACCACGACCTCGACGGGCCGGTCAACCTGACCGCCCCGAACCCGGTGACGAACGCGGAGTACACCAGGGCGCTCGGCCGGGCCCTGCACCGCCCGGTGCGGCTGGCGGTGCCGCGGTTCGCGCTGCGGGCGGCGCTGGGCGAGTTCGCCGGGGAGGGTCCGCTGGTCAGCCAGCGGGTGCTGCCGCGGCGGCTGGCCGGGGCCGGGTTCCGGTTCGCGCACGAGACCGTGGACGAGGCTCTCGCCGCCGTTCTGTGAATCCCCCGTCCTGGGAATCCCAAGACTCGTCAAAGACCCGGCCCCGATGGGTGACCATACGGTGACATTGAGACGGCTTGCCCCAAGAGCCCAAGAGGAGGGTGAATGAGCACTGACGGACAGCCGCACGTCCTCGCGATCGGCGGCGGCACGTTCCTGCCGGACGGCCGCGACGGGATCATCCCGAGCCCGCTGCTGCGCTACGCGTTCGACCTGACCGGGCAGGACCGGCCGCGGGTCTGCTTCCTGACGACGGCGGTCGGCGACGGCGCCGAGTACGTCTCCCGCCTCTACTCCGCGTTCTCCTCGCTGGACGCCGAGGTCGGCCACCTCGCGCTGTTCCCGATGCCGAACGTCTCCGACATCCGGGCGCACCTGCTCACCCAGGACCTCATCTACGTGTCGGGCGGCAGCGTCGCGAACCTGCTCGCGCTGTGGCGGCTGCACGGGCTCGACGAGATCATGCGGGAGGCGTGGCAGGAGGGCATCGTGCTGTCCGGGCAGAGCGCCGGCGCGCTGTGCTGGCACGTCGGCGGCACCACCGACTCCTTCGGGCCGCAGCTCACCCCGATGCTCGACGGCCTCGGCCTGCTGCCGTACTCGTGCGGCGTGCACTACGACAGCGAACCGCAGCGCCGCCCGCTGCTGCAGCAGCTCGTCGGGGAGGGGACGCTGCCGGGCGGGTACGCGGCCGACGAGTCCGTGGGGCTGCACTACGTCGGCACCGAGTTCGTCCAGGCCGTCTCGTACCGGCAGGAGGCGGGCGCCTACCGCGTCGAACCGGACGGGCCGGGGAGCGCGAAGGAGACCCGGCTGGAACCGCGCCTGCTCGCCGACCTCTGACGCGCCCCCGCCCGCGCGAGGCATAAGCTGGCCGGGTGAGCGATGTGGACGTACGCGAGCTGGTGGTGGTGCACGCGGGGTTCGGCGCGGCGGCCGTCCCCTACGAGGACGGGTGGGAGCTGCAGAAACGCACCCACGCGCTGCGCGTGGACGACGCGATCCCCGACACCGTCCTGCTGCTGGAGCACCTGCCGGTCTACACGGCGGGCAAGCGGACCGGGGCGCTCGACCGGCCGTTCGGCGACCCGGGCGCCCCGATCATCGACGTGGACCGCGGCGGCAAGATCACCTGGCATGGGCCGGGGCAACTCACCGGCTACCCGATCGTCCGGCTGCCCGACCCGAAGGACGTCGTGGGGTATGTGCGGCTGCTGGAGCAGATGATGATGGACGTCTGCGCCGACCTCGGACTGAAGACCGTCACGGTGGAGGGACGCAGCGGGCTGTGGGTGCCCGGCGCCCCCGACCGCAAGATCGGCTCCATCGGCATCCGGGTGGCGCGGGGCGTGGCGATGCACGGCTTCATGCTCAACTGCGACAACGACATGGGCTGGTTCGACAAGATCGTCCCCTGCGGCATCCGGGACGTCGGGTCGACCAACCTCAGCCGTGAACTCGGCCGGAGCGTCACCGTCGCCGAGATCGTCCCGCTGGTCGAACGGCACCTGGCGGCGGCGCTCGGTGCGGCGGAGACGCTCCACCGCACCACGGCCCAGCTCGGCGTCTGACCACGGCGCATCCCTCCGGGGGCACGCCCCCGGAGGCTCAGGCCATGACCTTGTAGATGGCCTGCCCGTCCCCGGCGGCGGCCTTGAAGAACTCGGTCAGCCCCTCGTAGGCGGGCTTGAGGACCCTGTCGCGGGCGGCGGCGTCCAGCCTGCCCGCGTCCTGCACGCCGGCCCTGCCCATCGCCGCCGGGTCATAGCGTCCGGCGACCTCGCCGAACGGGGTCGCGACCAGGTGGTCGGCGGTGGGCTTGACCCGGTCGGGTGCGAGGTAGATCACATCCATGCCGAGTTCGTCCGTGCCGTCCTCGGTGAGCAGCCGCCCGCCGCACACGACGTCCGCCTCGGGCTGCCGCCCGTCCCACGGGTCGCCGGTGACGAGGTAGTGCACGGCCTGCCACGCCCAACCGAGTTCGAACAGTCCCGGTGCGCCGCGGCGGCGCCAGTCGGCGGCACCGAAGACGTGGCGGGCGATGCGGCCGGGATCCGACTCTCCCTCCAGCACCGGCGGCACCCTGAGGTACGACATTGCCAGCCCCACTGCGGTCCTCCTGCTAACGCTGTTGCGTGACGACAGGGAGTCACCCTAGAGAGATCCGCTGGTGAACATGGCCGAAACACGCGAATCTGCCAGCGGGAACGGGGTACTGTCATAAGTTCGAGATCCCTCCGATACGGCTTTGAGGCCCCACCGGACGGCCCCCGGCCGGTGTGCCGTCACCGGAGAGCGGGACGTAGTCTGGGACGCGTGACGACGGTGACACCCGAGGGGCGCAAGCTCCTGCGTATCGAGGCGCGCAACAGCCAGACCCCGATCGAGCGCAAGCCCGAGTGGATCAAGACGCGGCTGAAAATGGGCCCGCAGTACCGCGAGCTCAGCGGACTGGTGAAATCCGAGGGCCTGCACACGGTGTGCCAGGAGGCCGGCTGCCCCAACATCTACGAATGCTGGGAGGACCGGGAGGCCACGTTCCTGATCGGCGGCGACCAGTGCACCCGGCGCTGCGACTTCTGCCAGATCGACACCGGCCGGCCGCAGGCGCTGGACCGGGACGAGCCGCGCCGCGTCGCCGAGTCCGTCACGGCGATGGGCCTGAAGTACGCGACCGTCACCGGCGTCGCCCGCGACGACCTGGAGGACGGCGGCGCCTGGCTGTACGCCGAGACCGTCCGGCAGATCCACGCGGCGGTCCCCGGCTGCGGCGTGGAGCTGCTCATCCCCGACTTCAACAACGTGCCGGAGCGGCTCGCCGAGGTGTTCTCGGCCCGGCCGGAGGTGCTGGCGCACAACGTGGAGACCGTCCCGCGGATCTTCAAGCGGATCCGGCCCGGGTTCCGGTACGAGCGGTCGCTGGAGGTCCTCACCAAGGCCCGTGAGGACGGTCTCGTCACCAAGTCGAACCTGATCCTCGGCATGGGCGAGACGCGCGAGGAGGTCTCGCAGGCGCTGCGCGACCTGCACGAGGCCGGCTGCGAGCTGGTCACGATCACCCAGTACCTGCGGCCGACCCCCCGCCACCACCCGGTCGAGCGGTGGGTGAAGCCGGAGGAGTTCGTGGAGCTGGCGGCGGAGGCGGAGGAGATCGGCTTCGCGGGCGTCATGTCCGGGCCGCTCGTCCGGTCCAGCTACCGCGCCGGGCGCCTCTACAAGCAGGCCGTCGAAGCGCGCTCCTGACGGGGCGGGGGTTGTCGGGTCACGGGGGTGACCCGTCTATCCTTGAGGCCATGTCGAAAAAGCCCACGGACGGGGCCCAGGAGCGTCCGGGCCGTTTCAAGCAGATCCGCATGGTCGCCCAGGTGCTGCGCCAAGCCGACCCGAAGGCCCTGCCGATCGTGTTCGCCTCGGCGATCGGCACCCTGGTCGTCGTCATCCTCATCGGGCTGATCGTCGGCCAGCTGTGGTTCTTCGTGCCGCTGGCCGTCCTGGCCGCGCTCGCCGTCGGCCTGATCGTCTTCGGGCAGCTGGCGCAGCGCGCGCAGTACAAGGTGATCGCGGGGCAGCCGGGCGCGGCCGCCGCGATCCTGAAGAACATGCGCGGCAACTGGACGGTCACCGAGGCCGTCAGCGGGAACCGCAACCTCGACATGGTGCACCGGGCGGTGGGCCGTCCCGGGGTGGTGCTGGTGTCGGAGGGCCCCCGCAACCGCGTCGGCCAGCTTCTCGGCGCCGAGAAGAAGCGCATCTCCCGCGCCGCGCAGCAGGTGCCGATCTATGACGTGCAGGTCGGCACCGACGAGGGCCAGATCCCGGTCGACAAGCTGCAGCGCCACCTGATGAAGCTGCCCCGCAACCTGACCAAGGGGCAGGTTGCGGAACTGAACGACCGGCTGCAGGCGCTCCCCCGGTCGATGCAGATGCCGAAGGGCCCGATCCCGAAGGGCGCGAAGATGCCGAAGGGCCCGAAGCCGAAGATGCGCTGACGCGACTGCGCTGACACGACATGGGAAAAGCGCCCCCGCGGGGGCGCTTTCTCGTTTCTCCGGCTAGACGTTGACGACGACCGTGTTGCCGGCGCGGTCGTGCATGCCCCGGTAGTCGCGGTCCCAGAACAGCGCGGGCAGGACGAGGAGGAGCAGCGCCGTCCTGGCCAGGGCCCAGCCGAGGCCGACGGGCCGTCCGTCCAGCCGCATGACCCGGATACCGCACAGCCGCTTGCCGATCGTCATGCCGAGGAACGCGGTGAGGATCCACGCCTGGACACCGAAGATGACCAGCGTCCACAGGCTGCGCTCGGCCTGCTCCCAGCCGAACTGGCGCGTGAGCAGGCTCGCCACCAGCATCGACAGGCCCCAGTCGACGAACAGCGCGACGAGCCGCCGGCCGTAGGACGCGACGGCGCCGCTGCCGCCGCCGGGCAGGCCGAGCCGCTCACCGGGACGGCCGAGGTCGGCGCCCGCGGCGCCCGCCCCGCTCAGCCACGTCTGCGTCCACCGCGGCCGGGCCGCCTCCTGCCGCCCTTTGCCACTGCTCATGGCCTCTACGCTATCCCGTCCTTTCGGTGACCCCGACGGGCCTCCCCGTGCCGGGCGTGACGCGTAACACGGCGGAAACATATGAGACACGACCGGGAAACGGTGCCGCCATAGCTTTCAGGAAGCCGAGAAGCGCTCAGAGGAGGCCGGATGTTCAGCAACGCCGAAGACGTCCTGAGCTACATCAGCAACGAGGGTGTGCAATTCGTCGACTGCCGGTTCGTTGACCTGCCCGGCAAGATGCAGCACTTCACGTTCCCGGTGGAGAGCTTCGGCGAGAGCGTCTTCACCGACGGGCTGATGTTCGACGGCTCGTCCGTCCGCGGCTTCCAGGAGATCCACGAGTCGGACATGCTCCTGCTCCCCGACCCGGGCACCGCCGTCGTGGACCCGTTCCGGCAGCACAAGACCCTGAACCTGAACTTCTTCGTCCACGACCCGCTGACGGGCGAGCCCTACAGCCGCGACCCGCGCAACGTGGCGAAGAAGGCGCAGGACTACCTGCGCGGCACCGGCATCGCCGACACCTGCTACTTCGGCCCGGAGGCCGAGTTCTACATCTTCGACGACGTCCGCTTCGAAACGAAGCCGAACGCCGGCTACTACTACCTCGACTCGGTCGAGGGCGCCTGGAACACCGGCCGCGAGGAGCCCGGCGGCAACCTCGGCGCCAAGCCCCCCTACAAGGGCGGCTACTTCCCCGTCCCGCCGATGGACCACTACACCGACCTGCGCTCGGAGATGGTCGCGCAGCTCCTGGCCGCCGGCGTCCACGTCGAGATGCAGCACCACGAGGTCGGCACCGCCGGCCAGGCCGAGATCGACTTCCGCTTCGACACCCTCCTGAAGACCGCCGACCAGCTCCAGCTCTACAAGTACATCGTCAAGAACGTCGCACGCGCCGCCGGCAAGACCGTCACGTTCATGCCGAAGCCGATCTTCGGCGACAACGGCTCCGGCATGCACTGCCACCAGTCCCTCTGGAAGGACGGCGCGCCCCTGTTCTACGACGAGGTCGGCTACGCGGGCCTGTCGGACAACGCCCGCTACTACATCGGCGGCCTGCTGAGGCACGCCCCGTCCCTGCTGGCCTTCACCAACCCCACCGTCAACAGCTACCACCGCCTCGTCCCGGGCTTCGAGGCCCCGGTCAACCTGGTCTACTCCCAGCGCAACCGCTCGGCCTGCATCCGCATCCCGATCACCGGCTCGAACCCGAAGGCCAAGCGCGTCGAGTTCCGCGTCCCGGACCCGTCCTGCAACCCGTACCTGGCCTTCTCCGCGATGCTGATGGCCGGCCTGGACGGCATCCGCAACAAGATCGAGCCCCCCGAGCCGATCGACAAGGACCTTTACGAGCTCCCGCCCGAGGAGGCCCGCGCCATCCCCCAGGTCCCCGGCTCCCTGCCCGAGGTCCTCGCGGCCCTGGAGTCCGACCACGACTACCTCCTTGAGGGCGGCGTCTTCACCCCCGACCTCATCGAGACCTGGATCGCCATGAAGAACGAGTTCGAGCTCGACCCCATCCGCCTCCGCCCCCACCCCCACGAATTCGAGCTCTACTACGACATCTAGGCCGAGGACCCACTCCTACACCGCCCGGCTCCTGTTACCCGCAGGACGCATTGGGCATCGCGGGCATGCCCATGACCTTGACCGCCCCCTACGCCACCTGAGGACGGCCCGCACCCGATCTCGCCACCGTGGCCGGGGCGCCGGGGCGGGCGCGGGGAGCCGCGCGGCGATCTCCGCGCACGCCCCGGCCGGGTCGTGGCACGGTGCGAGCGGGACGCCGGTCGAGGAGATGAACCACGGCACGCCGCCCACGCCCGCCTTCACCCGGATGCGCTCCCCGACCACCGGCGCGTCGGGCGCGAAGATCCGCAGCCGGGGAGGCGTTTCCGCGTAGCGCCGCGTCGTGTGCCGGCCGTCCGCGGTCAGGGCCTCGCTCAGCCGGTCGAGGAAGTACGGTGCGTTCATCCGGTGCGCCAGACGATCGCGCCGGTGGCCTCGTCCAGCCACGCCTCACCGACCGTGCGCAGGTCGACGTACCGGGGGGTGCCGTCCGGCGCGAGCGCGACCCGCCGCACCTTCCCCCGGCCCCGCGCCTCCAAGTCCCGCAGCGCCCGGTGCACGTTCCGGATCGCGCGGTCCTTGTCATCGGTCACCCCGCCCTGCCCGGCATCGGACGCGCGGACGTCCCACGCGTACAACTCTGGTGGCTCTTTCCTGCACGGCATGCGCAACGCGCCCTCCTGACTCGTGTTCGTCACGTGACGGAGAGCATGCGCTCCGTCACGCAGAGGAGGAGGCGCAGTACGCGACCGTAGGTGGAGGGGTGCGGTTCGCGCCCCTCGGCGCGGGACGCGGAGTGCCGCTAGACGGGGAGGCCGAGGAGGCGCGCGAAGGTGCGGGCGCGGCGGTCGATCATGGGGCCGCCGTGGTCCACGGCGTCCGAGGCCATCTGCCGTGCCTCGGGCGAGTAGTGCACCGAGTCGTTGCACACCGGGTAGGCGCGTTCCAGCCAGTCCAGCGCGGCGGAGTGGTCGCGCTGCCGGTGGTAGGTGCGGGCCGTCTCCACCATGAGGCGGGCACGGCGTTCACGGCTCGGGATCGTGTCCGGGTCGATGTGGCGCGCCTCGTCGCGCGCGGCCGTGGACTTGGACAGATCAGCACGGACGGACACCGCATGTACCGCCATGTTGGACGCGCCGAACTGCGTCCACGGGTGGTGGTAGCCCGGAGGGAGCCGCTCCACGATCGCCTGGGCCTCGTCGAGGTGGCGGAGCGCGTCGCCCTCCCGGCCGTCCCGGGCGCTGGACGTGGCCGCATGGAGGTGCAGTGCGCCGTACATGGCCTGGAGTTCCACGGGGCCGTCTTCAAGGCGGGGCCGCAGAAGGTCGGCCGCCTCACCGGTGAGTTGCAGCGCGCCGTCCACGTCGCCCATGGACCGGTGAACGATCGCCAGCGTCCACGCGGCCCCGGCCAGCGGGATCGGCCGGTCCGCGGCGTGGGCGGCGGTCACGCCGCGGTCGGCGACCACCCAGATGAGTTCGGGTTCGGCCGCCCAGACGAGTTCGTGCTGGACGAGCGCGTAGACATCGGCCAGGACCGCGTTCGCGGTCCGGCGTTCCTCGCCTGCGGTGACCCTGGCCGCGATACGGGCGTCCCGGAGGAGGGAGGGGAGGATCCGCCCGACGTCGGTCCGGTGGGTGGGCGAGCCGTGCCAGAGCCGCCATGCCTGCGAGGTGCGGGCCGCCAGCGCCGGGACATCGGCACGCGTGTCCGCGACGGCGAGCAGCGGTTCCCGGACGGCGTCGCGGATCGCCGGGATCGCGGCGTGCGGGATGCGGGAGAACGAGGCGAGCGGTATGGACGCCGCATCGCCGATGTTCATGTCGGTTCCCGCGAGCAGCGCGACGTCCCCCACGCCGAGCGCCTCGGCCAGCCTGACCAGGGTGGGCAGGCGGGGCGGGAGGCGGCGGCCGTTCTCGATGCCCTTGAGCCAGGACGCGGATCTCCCGATAAGCCCGGCCAGCGTCGGCCGTGTCAGGCCGCGGCGCTCGCGAATGAGCTGAATGCGCTCGCCGGTCCTCTTCCCCGCCAGATCATCGAACATCGTCGCCTCCGCCGTCCGCCGCTTCCAGGCTAGGCGTGGGCGCCGTGGATTTCCCGGAGAACGGCCGGATGGGGGCCTGGCATGATGTGCGGGGATTTCGGGTGAGGAGCGGGATGGCGTACGAGGCCGGGGACGTCCTGCGGGACGGGCATTCGCTGCTGGGGGCCGCGCGTGAGCTGCTGGCCGACCATCGGCGCGCCCTCGCCGACGTGCACCGGGCGCTCGCGCCCTTGCGCGAGGGGGCGGCGCGGGAGCAGCTCGCGTCGATTCCCCTCGCCCGGTTGAAGGACGTCACGGACGGGCGGCTGCGCCTCGGGCCGCTTGAGGAGGCGGGGTTCACCAGCGTTGCGGACGTCCTCGCCGCGACCCCGTACCGGCTTCAACTCCTGCCGGGGATCGGGCCGCAGACCGCGCAGCAGTTGCACGCGGCGGCGGGGAGCCTGGCGGAGGCGGCGGAACGGTCGGCGGGTATCCGGATCGACGCCGACCGGCGGGACGAGGCGCTGACGCCGCTGGTCGTGGCGCTGCACCGGCTGGTCGACGCCGGGCCGGAGCTGGCGCGCGCCCGCGCCGCCGCCGAGGAGGTGGAGGAGCGGATCGGGCCGCTGGTCCACGACGCGCGCCCGGCGGGGTCGTGGTGGCGGCGGGTCCTCGCGCGGCCGGCGAAGCGGGAGCGGGCCCGGCAGGCGGTCGGCGAGCTGGCGGAGGCCCTGCGCCGGGCACGGGGCACCGGGCTGCTGATCTCGCAGGCGTCGGTGGATCTGCTGCGCCCGCACGTCTCGCCGGACGAGGCGTGGATCGACTTCGAGCTGCGGGCGTCGGACTACCAGACCCTCCTCGCCGAGCTGGCCGCGCTGGAGCCCGAGCAGGACGCCGCCGAAGGCTTCCTCCCGGGTGATCTGGCGGCACGCGTCAAGGCGCAGCCGCTCGACGACACGTTCCGGCGGGTGTCGCTGCGCGGTTACCAGTCGTTCGGGGCGCGGTTCGCGCTCGCCCAGCGGCGGGTGGTCCTCGGCGACGAGATGGGGCTGGGGAAGACGATCCAGGCGATCGCCGCGATCGCCCATCTGCGGGCCGAGGGCGCGACGCACTTCCTGGTGGCGTGCCCGGCGAGCGTGCTGATCAACTGGGTCCGGGAGATCGAGACGCGCAGTTCGATCGCCGCGCATCCGCTGCACGGCGGCGGACGGGCGGCGGCGCAGCGCAGCTGGATCGCGGAGGGCGGCATCGCGGTGACGACGCTGGCGACGCTCCACAGCCTCGACGTCCCGGACGGCCTCGGCCTCGGCATGTTCGTCGTGGACGAGGCCCACTACGCCAAGAACCACGAGACGCGGCGGGCGCGGGCCGTCGCCGCGTGGTGCGGGCGGACGGAACACGTCCTCTTCCTCACCGGCACCCCGATGGAGAACCGGGTGGAGGAGTTCCGCAGCCTGGTCGCCCACCTGCGTCCCGAGACGGCCGAGCGGATCCGCCCGGGGGACGCGGCGATGGGCGCGCGGGCGTTCCGGTCGGCGGTCGCGCCGGTCTACCTGCGGCGCAACCAGCAGGACGTGCTCGTCGAGCTGCCCGAGGTCGTGCACGTGGACGAGTGGGAGGAGTTCAGCGCGGCGGACGAGGCCGCCTACCGGGCCGCGGTGATCGAGGGCAACTTCATGGCGATGCGCCGCGCCGCGTACGCCGTCCCGGACGGGTCGGCCAAGCTCGGCCGGCTGCGGGAACTGGTCCAGGAGGCCGCCGAGAACGAGCTGAAGGTCGTGGTGTTCTCCTACTTCCGGGACGTGCTGGCCGCCGTCCGCGACGCCCTCGGCCCGCACGCGCGCGGGCCGATCTCGGGCGGCACTCCGGTGCCGCGCCGCCAGGAGATCGTGGACGCGTTCACCCGCGAGCGCGGGCACGCCGTCCTGCTGGCGCAGATCCAGGCGGGCGGGGTCGGGCTGAACCTGCAGGCCGCCTCGGTGGTGATCATCTGCGAGCCGCAGGTGAAGCCGACCATGGAGACGCAGGCGGTCGCCCGCGCGCACCGGATGGGGCAGGTGCGGACCGTGCAGGTGCACCGGCTGCTGACTCCCGGCACGGTGGACGAGCGGATGCTGGAGATCCTCCAGGTCAAGACCAGGCTGTTCGACGAGTACGCGCGGCGCAGCGATCTGGCGGAGCGGACCCCGGACGCGGTCGACATCTCCCAGCAGGAGCTCGCGCGGCAGATCGTCGCGGAGGAGCGGGAGCGGCTGGGCGCGTCCTGAAACAGGGGAAGAACAGCCGGGACGCCCGTGTTGACGTGGCGAAGATCAGACGATCGGAAGGGGATGTCATGGCCGAGGTCAGGGTGGAGCGCACCGAGGACGGGTTCCAGGCCGTCAACGCGCGGGGCGCGCGGGTCGCGATCGGCGACGGGGACACCGAGGGCGTCTTCACACCGGTCGAGCTGCTGCTGGCGGCGCTCGGCGGCTGCGAGCTGGTCACCGTGGAGCCGCTGACGGCCAAACGCGGGCACCGGATGGCGCGGCTCGCCGCGACCGTCCAGGCGGACAAGATCGCGACGAGCATGCTGGGCACGATCACGATCACCTACGATGTCGAACTCCCCGCGGGGGATGACAAGGCCGAGGACGTGCTGAAGGCCGTCGCCGGGCGCGTGCACGCGAAGTACTGCACGGTCGGCAGCGCGTTGCGCGAACCGATGAAGGTCGAGCAGGTCGTCCCGTAACGGAAACGTGCCCGTCCCCCGGAAAGGAAGATCACTCTGGCGTCCCCGGGGCCCTCCCCCGAAAGTCCGGATGCCCCCTCAGGGTCGTACTACTCAAGACTGAGATGAAGACCGTCCGGCGTGGTGATCTCATCCAGGGGGCCGTGGGGCAAAGATAGGTATCATGGCTCAACCAGCCCCCCCAGCAGTCCGCAGAGGCCACGGGGTCGCGAGAATGCGGCACCGGGCGCTCGCCGCGCCACCGGTGTGGCGTGAGCTCCTGCTGGTCGTGCTCTTCTACACCGGATATACGCTCACGCGCGTCGTCCTGGTCCAGGACGGGACGGCCCCGGCGTTCGCCCACGCCCACGAGATCATGCGCCTGGAACGTTATCTGGGGCTGGACGTCGAGCTGCACCTGAACCAGACGCTGCTGGCCGTGCCGTGGCTGGCGCGGGCCGCCAACATCTTCTACGCCACGATGCACTTCATCGTGACGCTCGGCGTCGTCGTCTGGCTGTACCGCTACCGGCCGCAGCACTACCGGTGGCTCCGCACGTCCATCATGTTCGCCACCGGGGTGGCGCTGCTCGGGTTCTGGCTGTATCCGCTGGCGCCGCCGCGGTTCCTGCACACCGCGGGCTTCGTCGACCCGGTGACCGCGCTGCACTCGCTCGGCCTGTACGCCAGCGACGCGTCCGGGAGCCTGACCAACCAGTACGCGGCGATGCCGTCGATGCACGCCGGCTGGGCGCTGTGGTGCGGGCTCATCCTGGTCAGGCTGACGACGCAGAAGTGGATCAAGGTCCTGGGCGTGCTCTACCCGGCGACGACCGTGTTCGTGATCCTGTCCACCGCCAACCACTACGTGCTGGACGCGGTGGCCGGGATGGCGCTGATCAGCGGCGCCCTCTGGGTGTCCTGGTTCCTCTACCTGCGGTGCCCCGTGCCGCTCATCCTCGCGCGGGCCCAGATCACGCACCGGCTGGCGCAGCGCACCGGGCGGTCCGCGGGCGGCTCCAGGGCGGGTTCCGCCGCCTGCCGCACGGGCCGCTCCTGACCGGCCTACCGCACCGGGAGTAGCTACTTCCCCGGGAGTACACGGCGGCTCAGTCTGAGCCGTAGAACACGCGGTCGACGACGGCCCGCGCGCGGCGGGTGTGGCGGCGGTGGTCCTCCAGCAGGTCCCCCGGCCCCGGATAGCCGAGGACGCGGGCGACGGCGCTGCGCTCCCGGTGATGATCGGTCGGCAGCAGGTCGGACGCGCGGCCCCGCACCAGCGTGATCGCCCCCCGGATGCGGGTGGCCAGGCACCACGCCCGCGCGAGGACGTCGGCGTCGGCGGCGTCCAGCAGCCGGGCCCGGACGGCCGCGTCCAGCGCGTCCAGGGTGCGGGTCGTGCGCAGCCCCGGCACCTCGTGGGCGTGCTGAAGCTGGAGGAGCTGCGCGACCCACTCGACGTCCGCGAGGCCGCCCGGCCCGAGCTTGGTGTGCAGCCGCCGCTCGGCGCCGCGCGGCAGCCGCTCGGACTCCATCCGCGCCTTCAGCCGGCGGATCTGCCGGACGGCGTCGTCGTCGATGCCGTCCTCCGGCCAGCGGACCGGGTCGATCAGCGCGCGGAACCGCTCGCGCAGCCCCTCGTCCCCGACCAGCGGGTCGGCGCGCAGCAGCGCCTGCGCCTCCCAGGGCTCCGACCAGCGGGCGTAGTAGGCGGCGTAGGACGCCAGCGTCCGCACCAGCGGCCCCTGCCGGCCCTCCGGGCGCAGGTCCGGGTCGACCACGAGCGGCGGGTCGGGGGCGGGCAGCGCGAGGAGGCGGCGCAGCTCCTCGGCGACCGCGTGGGCGGCGCGTCCGGCCGCGCCCTCGTCCGCGCCGGGCAGCGGCTCGTGCACGAACATCACGTCGGCGTCGCTGCCGTAGCCGAGTTCGTGGCCGCCGAACCGGCCCATCGCGACGACGGCCAGCCGGGTCGGCAGCGGCTCCCCCGACCGCATCTCGATCTTGGTCGCGGCGGCCTGCAGGGCGGCCTCGATCGTGACGGTCGCGATGCCGGTGAGGGCCTCCCCGACCGTCCGGACGCCGGCCAGGCCGAGCAGGTCGGCGGCGGCGACCCGGAACAGCTCGCGGCGGCGCAGCGCGCGCAGCACGCCGACCGCCTCCTCGGCCGGGCGGCTCCCCTCGGCGTGCCGCCGGACGGTGGCCAGCGCCTCCGCGCGCAGCGCCGCGCCCGCACGCGGGGTCAGGTCACCGTCGCCGCCGAGCAGCGCGACCGCCTCGGGGGCGCGCAGCAGCAGGTCGGTGGCGTACCGGCTGGACCCGAGCACCCACGCCATGCGCTCGGCGACGCCCACCTCGTCGCGCAGCAGCCGCAGATACCAGGGCGTGGTGCCGAGCGCCTCGCTGACCTGCCGGAACCCGAGCAGGCCCGCGTCGGGGGTGGGCGCGTCGGCGAACCAGCCGAGCATCACCGGCAGCAGCGTCCGCTGGATCGCGGCGCGCCGCGACACGCCCGCGGTCAGCGCCTCGATGTGCCGCAGCGCGCCCGCCGGGTCGGCGTAGCCGAGCGCCTCCAGCCGGGTGCGGGCCGCCTGCGGGGTGAGCCTCGCCTCCTCCCCCGGCAGCCGCGCCACGGCCCGCAGCAGCGGCCGGTAGAACAGCTTCTCGTGGATGCGGCGGACCTCGCGGGCGTGCCGCCGCCACAGCGCGGTGAACTCCCCGACCGGGTCGGTGCGCAGCCCGAGGGCGCGGCCGAGGCGGCGCAGGCCGTCCTCGTCGGCCGGGACGAGATGGGTCCGGCGCAGCCGGTGCAGCTGGACGAGATGCTCCACCCGCCGCAGGAACCGGTACGCCGAGGCCAGCGCCGCCGCGTCGTCGCGTCCGACATAGCCGCCCCGCGACAGGTCGGCCAGGGCGTCCAGCGTGGTCGGGCTGCGGAGCGTCTCGTCGGCGCGGCCGTGCACGAGCTGGAGCAGCTGCACCGAGAACTCGACGTCCCGCAGCCCGCCGGGGCCGAGTTTGAGCTGCCGCTCGGAGTCGGCGGTGCGCCGCCCCAGGTCGGCCTCGACACGGCGCCGCATGGCCTGGACGTCCTCGACGAAGCTCTCCCCCTCGGCCGCCTTCCACACGATCGGGGTGATCGTGTCGAGGTAGCGGGCGCCGAGATCGGCGTCCCCGGCGACGGGGCGGGCCTTCAGCAGCGCCTGGAACTCCCACGTCTCGGCCCACCGCTCGTAGTAGGCGCGGTGGCTGGCGAGGGTCCGCACGAGCGGCCCCGCCCTGCCCTCGGGACGCAGCGCCGCGTCCACCTCCCAGAGCGCGCCCTCCTCGGTGCCGGCCGAGCACGCCCGCATCGTCGCCGACGCCAGCCGGGTCGCGGTGCGCAGCGCGGCGGCCTCGTCCCGGCCCTCGCGCGCCTCGGCCACGAAGACCACGTCGACGTCGCTGACGTAGTTCAGCTCGCGGCCCCCGCACTTGCCCATGCCGATCACGGCGAGCCGGCAGGTGTCGTGCCCGGGGACGCCGGCGCGGGCGATCGCGAGCCCGGCTTCGAGCGCGGCGGCGGCGAGGTCGGCCAGTTCGGCGGCGACCTCGGCGACGTCCGCGACGCCGATGAGGTCGCGTCCGGCCAGGGCGAGCAGACGCCGGCGGTAGGCGACCCGGAGGGCGGCGAGGGCGTCGCCGGCGGAGGCGACGGGCTCCCCGGCGGACGGGTCGGCGCCCACGGCGGCCAGCAGGTCGTCCCGGGGGCTCCCGGCCGGCGCGCCCGGGCCGTCGCGCAGTACCCGCCAGTGGCCGGGGTGCCGGGCCAGATGGTCGCCGAGCGCGGCGCTCACCCCGAGGACGGTGGTGACCCGCTCCCGCGTCCCCGGCTCGTCGGCGAGCGCCGCGCGCAGCCCGTCATCGGCGGACTCCAGCAGGCGCAGCAGCCCGTCCAGCGCGAGGTCGGGATCGGCGGTGCCGCCGAGGGCGTCGAGCAGGTCGTCGCCGGGCCGGGAGCCGGCGGCGCGCTCGGCGGCGCGCAGCAGCCGCTCCGCGCGGGGCACGTCGGTGAAGCCGAGCCGTGCCAGGCGCCCGGCGAGGGAGGAACGGCGTTCGGGAGTCCGCGACTCGGTCACAGGACCAACCGTAATCCGGCGGCCCGCTCAGAGCACCGCCAGCAGCCGCCTGCGCTCGAACTCGGTCACCTGCCGCCGGTACTCCTCCCACTCCTGCCGCTTGTTGCGCAGGAA
>NZ_BCQQ01000145.1 GCF_001552155.1 Actinomadura formosensis NBRC 14204
CCGCGCCACAGCGCGAGCGCCGCACCGAGGCCGGCCGACCGCGCGGCCGGGGACGCGGCGCGCCGCGCATCGCGGACCCGCGCCTCGAAGTCGTGGGCGTCCACGGCGCGGGGCGGCAGGACGAGCCGGTACGCGCCGGGCCGCGACTCGATCAGGTCCCGGCCGATCGCGGCCCGCAGCCGGCGGACGAGCGACTGCAGCGCGTTCGGCGCGCCGCCCGGCACCCCGTCCTCCCAGAGCGCGTCGATGATCCACTCGGCCGGGATCACCGCGCCG
Source organism: Actinomadura formosensis NBRC 14204 (assembly GCF_001552155.1). Taxonomy (GTDB): domain Bacteria; phylum Actinomycetota; class Actinomycetes; order Streptosporangiales; family Streptosporangiaceae; genus Spirillospora; species Spirillospora formosensis. Next base: position 277 of record NZ_BCQQ01000145.1, read on the forward strand.
GGGTCGAGCGCGAGCAGTGTCAGCAGGGCGCGCAGCCGGGCGCCGCCGACGGCGACGGGCTCGCCGCCGTCCGCCCGCACTTCCAGCGGCCCCAGGATCGCGATCCGCACCCGTCGATTCTTCCGCACCCCGCCCGGACGCGGGACGCCCCGGCGGTCACGGGAACCGCCGGGGCGTCATGGCGTGCGGGCCGGGTCAGGCCGCGTTCTCCTTGGTCTTGCCCCTGGTTTCGTCGAGCGCGGCGAGCTGGAAGTCGGCGCGCGGCTGCTCCACGGTCGCGAGCGAGACGGTCTCGCGCTTGAGGAACAGCGCGAGCGTCCAGTCCGCGACGACGCGCAGCTTGCGGTTGAAGGTCGGGACCTTCGCACCGTGGTAGCTGCGGTGCATGAACCACGCCGGCCAGCCCTTGACCTTGAAGCCGTAGGTCTGGGCGACGCCCTTGTGCAGGCCGAGCCCGGCGACGGCGCCGATGTTGGCGTGCACGTACGGCTTGAGGGTCTTGCCGCGCAGCGACCGGACGATGTTGTCGCCGAGCAGCTTGGCCTGCCGGACGGCGTGCTGCGCGTTCGGCGGGCAGTACATGCCCTCCTGCGTCAGGTCCGGGATGGCGGCGTTGTCCCCGGCGGTGAACGCCCGCACCAGGCCCTCGATGGTGAGGTACTCGGTGCCCTTGACGCGGCCGCGCTCGTCCAGCGGCAGGTCACCGTGCCGGACGACGGGGGACGGCTTGACGCCCGCGTTCCACACCAGCGTCCCGGCGGGGAAGCTGCTGCCGTCCGACAGCTCGATCTGCCCGTCGACCGCCGATTCGAGGTAGGTGTTCATCTTCACCGCGATGCCGCGGCCGCGCAGCTGCTCGGCGGTCCACTTGCCCATGTCGGGCCCGACCTCGGGCAGGATGCGGTCGGCGGCCTCGACGAGGATGAACCGCAGGTCCTGCGGGGTGACCTTGCGCATGTACTTGGTCGCGTCGCGGGTCATGTCCTCCAGTTCGGCGACGGCCTCCACGCCGGCGAACCCGCCGCCGACGAACACGAAGGTCAGCGCCTTGCGGCGCAGCTCGACGTCGTTGGTCGACTCGGCGATCTCCAGTTGCTCCAGGACGTGGTTGCGCAGGTGGATGGCCTCGCCGACGGTCTTGAGGCTGATGCCGTGCTCGGCGAGCCCGGGGATCGGCAGCAGCCGTGGCACGGCCCCGGCGGCCATGACCAGGTAGTCGTAGGAGATCCGCTCCGGGGGGCCGGCCAGCGGCTGCAGGATCGCCCAGCCCTCGTCGTGGTTCAGTTCGGTGACCCGGCCCTTGCGCACGGTGCACTTGGGCAGCACCCGGCGGAGCGGGACGACGACGTGCCGCGGCGAGATGTTCCCGGCGGCGGCCTCGGGGAGGAACGGCTGGTACGTCATGTACGAGTTGGGGTCGACGATGGTGACCTTGACCTCGCCGCGTCTCAGTTCTCGCTTGAGCTTCTTCTGCAGACGCAGCGCGGTGTACATGCCCACATAGCCGCCACCCACGATGAGGATGTGGGGAGCGCCAGGGGTGTCCTCGGCGGTCCTGGCCATTGCGGCCCTCCAATTAGTCACGGTCGGCTTGTGAAGACATTCACAAGCTAGCGGATGGAACGTGCCCGACACCAATGAAAAACCAGGAAAGAACCCGAAAACTTCCCATCCCGGCAAAGGGAAGAGGTGGATCGGCTGTGAAACCCGCCACTCTTTCTCAAATAGTGGGATGGAGCGGGACAAAACACGCATGACCAACGTCACAGGGATCTTCTTCGGGCGAACCGCGGGACGACACCGGGATCGGCCCGTTCCAGTCCCGGAAAACCCCTATCGTGGGGGCGGACGAGGAAGGGGGCGCCGGCGGCGGACGCGCGCGGCCGAGACGCGGGCCGAGAAGACGGCGGCCCGGCGACGTGCGGCGTACGATCTCGCCCGGGAGCGTATCGATGATGAGCAGAGACCGGCGTCCGATCCTGGCCGCGGCGGGTGCCCTCGCCCTGGCCGGGGCGCTGAGCGGCTGCGGCCTGATCGGCGAGCCGCAGAACAAGAGCGCCGAACTGTCGGAGTGGTTCACGGTGACCAGCCCGGTCTTCCATGATGGCGGCGACCTGCCCCCGCGGTACGGCTGCGCGACGTACCCTGGCGGGCAGGGCAAGACCCCGCCGCTCCGGTGGTCGGCGCCGGCGGGGGTCAAATCGTTCGCGATCGTCATGGACGACCCCGACGCCTCTGGCGGGGCCTACGTCCACTGGGTGATCGCGGGCATCGACGGAACGGTGAACGAGATCGTCGAGGGTGCCCGGCTGGACAGGACCCTCGCGGGGCTGACCACAGGCAAGAAGGCGGGTTACGCGCCCCCGTGCCCGCCCAAGGGAGAAAAGCATCGGTACCGGTTCACCATCTACGCGCTGGACGATCCGGCACCGTTCCAGAACGGCGCCGCACTGAAGAACTCGCTTCCCGCCATCGCCAAGCACACGATCGGCCGCGGCAGGATCACCGGGAACTTCGGCGGCGAACAGGCGCGTTGACCGTGGGGCCTGAGAGCACAGGGTCAGGGCGGACCCCTCGGGGGGCTGGAGCTGACGGGGGTGTGCGGGTCGGCGAGGTTGGCCGATCGGCACGCGCCGTGTGAGGGTAGATGTGCGCGAAGGGTGTGACAACGGTCATAGCGCTCGGACAGAATCGGGCTGAGCCGCGGGGGCGGAAACCCGTGATGATCGGGTCATTTGCGACAATCGGGACGAACCCGCGGTCCGCGCCGGCGACTCCCGCTGGGCCAAGGCATTGGGTGGTGGCATGACTTCTTACATCGTGGTCTTCGGCCTCATTGTGGTCGTGGTCCTGGTGGTCGTCCTCGTGGCCCTGGGCCTGCGGGCCAGCAGGGCGGGACGCGACGACGACGACTGGATGGACGACGAGCCGCAGCAGCCGCGCGGCCGCCGGGGAGTCCCGCCGCCCGAGCAGATGAGCGGCCCGGACAACTACGGGCCCGGCTACAACGACGGGTACGACGAAGGCTATGACGGCGGCTACGACCGCGCCCCCGAGCCCGTGCCGGACCGCCGTGTCGCCGGCGGCGGCCCGCTCGCCGCCCCCACCGGCTCCGCCCCGCCGCCGCCCGCCCCGAGCGGCCGGCCGTCGGACGAGATGGAGGACGACGACTACTGGGCGACGATCACCTTCGACAAGCCCAAATTCCCCTGGCAGCACGACCAGGGCGGCGGCCATGCCGAGCCGGACCCCGCCGCCGACCCGCTGAACGCGCAGCCCCCGCCGCCCGAGCAGCCACCGGTCGAGCCGCCCCAGCTGACCCAGCCGGTCTCGATGAGCGCGGACGGCACCGTCCTCAACGGCCTCGGCGGGCAGGGCGGCGGACCGGGCGGCGGCACCGGGCCGCAGCATGTGCCCCCGCCGGCGCCCGGCGGCTTCCAGGGCGGTGGGCCGTTCGGCGGCGACCCGGGCTCGACGGCGCTCGACCCGATCCCCACCGACCTTGCGGGCCCGGGTGGTCAGAGCGGTCCGAGCATGCAGCCGCCCTACGGCGGGCCGGGCGCGCCCGACCAGCCGGTGTACGGCGGCCAGGAGCCGCAGCCCGTGTACGGGGCCGCCGACTACGGGCCCGGTGACTCCTCCTACGGCGGGCAGGACCAGTACGGCGTCCCCGAGCAGCCCCAGTACGGCTCCCCCGAACCCTCCTTCGGCGACTACGGCGCCGACCCGCTGGGCGGACGTCCGGCCGCCGGGCCGCCCCCCGGTGGACTCCAGGACTTCGAGATGCCGCTCGGCTCCGGTGGCGGGCTCGGCGGCGACCAGCGGGCGTCCGACCCGCTCGGGCTGCCGCTCGGCCGTCCCGACGAGCCGGCCGCGCCGCCGCCACCGGCTCCCGCGGCTCCGGCCGCGCACGGTGGCAGCGGCGGAGGGTCCGACACCGACGGCCACAAGCTTCCGACGGTGGACGAGCTGCTGCAGCGCATCCAGTCCGACCGGCAGCGGACTTCGGACCCGGGCGGCTCCTACGGCGGCGGTTCGCTGAACGATCCGCTGGGCGACCCGCTCGGCACCGGCTCCTACGGGACCGGCTCGACCCCCGCGAGCACCGGCAACACGGGCCCGTGGCCGTCCGGCGGGCCGGGCGGCGGGTACGACTCCGGCATGGGCGGGCAGGCCGGATACGGGCAGGGCCAGCAGAGCGACGGCTACCCGACCGCCCCCGCCTACGGCGAGTCGACGCGCTACGAAGACCCGCTCGGCGGCGGTGGCGGAGTCTACGGCGACTTCAGCGGCAGCAGCTACAGCGGCGGTGACCCGCTGGCCCCGCCGCCCGAGCAAGGCGCACAGGGCGGCTACCCCGACCCGAACTCCACCCAGGCGTACGGCTCCGGCTACCACGGTTCACAGCAGCAGGGCGGCTCGCCGCAGCAGGGCGGATACCAGGATGGCCAGTCGAACGACGACTGGGAGAACTACCGCCGCTAGGCGCACGGCACGTTCGCGCGAGGGCCGCCGGATCTTCGTCCGGCGGCCCTCTCACTGTTCCAGGGCGCCGCCCCCGTCCACGCCCTGCGGCCCCATCCGCAGGCCACGCCCGCGGGGGCGGCTCGCCCGCGAACGCCGGCGAAGGCGGGGTCGGCATCGACGGGGTTCACGGCGCTTGGTATGAAAGAGCCGTGACAGGCGATGCGACCCAGCCACGTAAGACGATCCCGCCGGCCCGCTGGTGGGCCCCCTGGGCGAACCGGCGGCGTCGCGCCGACGCCGAACTCGACGCCCCCGAGGTCTCCCCGGCGGCCGTGCTGCTGGACGGCGTCCGCGAGTACCACGACAGCACGGCCCGGCTCGTCCGGCCGATCATGGCCGAGCTGGCGATGGAGCAAAAGCCCGAGCACCTGTTCATCACCTGCGTGGACTCCCGCGTCGTCCCCAACATCATCACCGCGAGCGGCCCCGGCGACCTGTTCATCAACCGGAACGTCGGCGCCCTCGTCCCCCGGCACGGTTCCCGGACGCCGGACGACTCGGTCTCCGCGACCGTCGAGTACGCCACCAACGTCCTCGACATCCGCACGATCACGGTGTGCGGCCACTCCAACTGCGGTGCGATGGCCGCGCTCCTCGCGGGCGGCACCGAGGTCGAGCACCTGACCGGCCTGTCGCGCTGGCTGCGGCACGGCAACCACAGCCTCGCCCGCCTCCTCGCCACCGACCCCGACACCTGGGACGAGCCGCCGCTCACCCGGCTCTGCAAGATCAACGTGATGCAGCAGCTCGACAACCTGCTGACCTACCCGTGGCTGCGGGACCGGGTCGAGGCCGGCGAGATCGAACTGGTCGGCCTCTACCTCGACCTCTCGTCCGCCACCGTCGAGATCCTGGACCGCTCGTCCGGCACGTTCGCGCCCGTCCCGGACGAGGCCCCCGAAACCCGGACCCTCACCTGACGAGGCGCGGGCCGTCCCCCCGCCAGGACGACCCGCACGCCCATCCCCCGATCAGCGTCCGACGAGCTCGTCGTCACGCCGGTAGTCCCGTACGTACATGCCCGTCACCCGGCGCGCCCGCCGCGCGCGCCGGTCGGGCGCCGGCAGGAACAGCGCGTCGCGCCGGCTGGCGCGCGAGAAGTCCCACAGGTACACGAGCCCCCCGAGCAGCCCGGCGAGCACGAGGGCCGCGAACACGATGCTGAACATCAGCGCTCCTTTCCACGGAGCCCAGGCCCAGCACCCCGACCCCGCCGCAGTCACCGGTCAAGCCGACCGGCTTCTACCAGGACAGTAAGCGCCCTGTTTCATCCCCTCTGTGTCCTGTGACCCGCTTCCCGGGAGTCGCGCGGCGCATGCGAAGAAGGACGGCACACGCGAAGAAGCGCCGAAGGGCGGACGAGCCGGCCTGTAAGCCGGGTTCTGTGCCCGCCGGCCCTTGCGGGCGGCGGGTGACGGCCATCCATCTCGGACCGCCGTTGCCGGCGGCCTCCAGCGGTCTACCCGCAGGCTCGGGCGGGCCGCCCTCGGGCACCTGCGCGGGGCCTCTCCCGAGGCCCCTTCTTGACCTTGCTCCGGGTGGGGTTTACCGAGCCGCCCACGTCACCGTGGGCGCTGGTGAGCTCTTACCTCACCGTTTCACCCTTACCACCGGGGACCGGTGGCGGTTTGCTTTCTGTGGCACTGTCCCGCGGGTCACCCCGGGTCGGTGTTACCGACCACCCTGCCCTGTGGAGCCCGGACTTTCCTCGACGGGAATCGCTCCCCGACGCGGCCGTCCGGCCGGCTCGTCCGCCGTAGGCCAAGGGTAGCGGGTTCTCAGGGGAGGGTGGTCAGGGCCTCGTCCAGGCGGGCCTGGGGCAGGGTGTGGTCTTCCATCTGGCCGGACAGGAAGCGGTCGTAAGCGGCCATGTCCAGGTGCCCGTGGCCGCAGAGGGCGGTGAGGATGACCTTGGGTTCGCCGGTCTCGGCGCAGCGGCGGGCCTCCTCGACGGCGGCGGCCAGGGCGTGCGTGGGTTCGGGGGCCGGGACGATGCCCTCCGTCCGGGCGAACAGGACGCCGGCCTCGAAGCACTCGCGCTGGTGTTTGGCCGTCGCCTCGAAGAGGTCCAGTTCGTACATGTGGGAAAGCAGGGGGGCCATGCCGTGGTAGCGGAGGCCGCCCGCGTGGATGGGGTCGGGGACGAAGTCGTGCCCGAGCGTGTGCATCTTGAGCAGGGGGGTGAAGCCGGCCGTGTCGCCGAAGTCGTAGGCGTAGCGGCCGCGGGTGAACGACGGGCACGCGGCGGGTTCGACGGCGCGGACGACCGGGTTCATGCGGCCCCGCAGTTTCTCGCGGAGGAACGGGAAGACCAGGCCGGCGAAGTTGGAGCCGCCGCCGGTGCAGCCGACGATCACGTCCGGGGTGTCGTCGACGAGGGCGAGTTGTTCGAGGGCCTCCTCGCCGATCACGGTCTGGTGCAGCAGGACGTGGTTGAGGACGCTGCCGAGGGCGTAACGGGTGTCGTCGGGGGCGGCGGATTCGACGGCCTCGCTGATCGCGATGCCGAGCGAACCCGGCGAGTCCGGGTCGTCCGCGAGGATCTTCGCGCCGGACGCGGTCAGCGGCGACGGGCTGGGATGCACCCGCGCCCCGTACAGCCCCATCATCGAGCGGCGGTACGGCTTCTGGTCGTAGGAGGCGCGCACCATCCAGACCTCGCAGTCCAGGCCGAACTGGGCGCACGCGAAGGCGAGGGCGCTCCCCCACTGGCCGGCGCCGGTCTCGGTGGTGAGGCGGCGGACGCCCTGGCGCGCGTTGTAGTACGCCTGCGGGACGGCGGTGTTCGGCTTGTGCGACCCGACCGGCGAGCCGCCCTCGTACTTCACGTAGATGCGGGCGGGGGTGCCGAGAGCGCGTTCGAGGCGGTGCGCCCGGATCAGCGGTGTCGGACGCCAGAGCCGGTAGACCTCGCGGACCTCTTCCGGGATCTCGATGTACCGGTCGCCGCTGACCTCCTGGGCGATGAGGTCCGCGGGGAACAGCGGCGCCAGGTCGTCCGGCCCGACCGGCTCGCGCGTGCCCGGGTGCAGGGGCGGGGGCGGCGGCGCGGGCAGGTCGGGGACGATGTTGTACCAGCGGTCCGGGAGCTTCGACTCGTCCAGCAGGATCTTGGTGATCACGCGGTCCCTCCCCAGGTCAGGCGCCTACCGGGCAGGGTAGGCGCCGCCGGGTCATTAGGGAAGGTGGTGGACGTCGTTGAAGGTGCGCAGTGTCGCGGGTCCATCGGCGTACCAGTCGATGGACGAGAGCGCCGCCACGTCCAGGTGCATCCGGTACAGGGATGACATGGGAGCGCCCAAGGCGTCCTTGACCAGGAGCTTGATGGGAGTGACGTGCGAGACCACCAGCACCGTCTGCTCGCGGTAGCGGACTTTGAGCTTGTCCAGGGCCGTGCGGACGCGGCGGGACACCTGGGCGAAGCTCTCCCCACCGGGCGGCGCGGCGCCCGGGTCGGCGAGCCACGCCTTCAGCTCGTCCGGCCAGCCCTTGCCCGCCTCGGCGAACGTGAGGCCCTCCCACCGGCCGAAGTCGGCCTCCCGGAAGCCGTCCTCAACGCGCACGTCCAGGCCGGTGACGGCGGCGACCTCGGCGGCGGTGCCACGGCAGCGGGACAGCGGCGAGGTGACGATCGCGTCGAGCCCGCGGTCCTTGAGCGCGAGCGCGGCGGCGCGGGCCTGGGCGACGCCGTTCGCGGTGAGCGGGGTGTCGCCCGTCCCGGCGAAGCGCTTCTCGACCGACAGCGGCGTCTCACCGTGCCGCAGCAGGACCGTGGTCATCGGGGTGGACGAGACGGGACGCGGCGGCGGCTCGGACTCCCCCGGCGTCTCCTCGACCTTGCGGGTCCAGTGCTCGCCGCGGGCGGCGGCGTCCATGGCCTCGTTCGCGAGCCGGTCGGCGTGCGCGTTCCGGTTGCGCGGGATCCAGCCGTAGGACACCGAGCCGAGCCCCTCGGCCAGCTCCCGCGCCCGCAGCGCCAGCGGGACCATGTCCGGGTGCTTGATCTTCCAGCGGCCGGACATCTGCTCCACGACGAGCTTGGAGTCCATCCGGACCTCGACGCGGGCGGACGGGTCGATCGCGGCGGCGGCCGTCAGCCCGGCGATCAGGCCCTGGTACTCGGCCACGTTGTTGGTGGCGTGCCCGATCGACTCGGCGACCTCCGCGAGCACCTCGCCGGTCAGCGCGTCCCGGACGAGGGCGCCGTACCCGGCCGGGCCGGGATTGCCGCGCGAGCCCCCGTCCGCCTCGATGATCAGCTTGCGCGAGCCCCCGCCCCCGGTGCGGGACGGCTCCCCGCGGCCACCGGCACCCGCGCTCACAGCCCCGACTCGGGCGTGCGGACGAGGATGCGCCGGCATTCCTCGCAGCGGATGACCTCGTCCTCCGCGGCGGACCGGATGTTGTTCAGGTCGACGGTGTTGAGCGCCAGATGGCAGCCCTGGCACGCGCCCCGGAACAGCTTGGCCGCGCCCACGCCGCCGAACTGGCCGCGCAGCTTCTCGTAGAGGGCGAGGAGGTCCTCCGGGATGTCCTTGGCGACGGCGGTGCGCGCGGTGCTCGTGGTCCCGGCCTCGTCGTCGATCCCCCGCTGGGCGGTGTCGCGCCGCTCGATGAGCCCCGCGAGCTCGTCCTGCACGGCGGACCGCTCGGCGCGCAGCGCGGCGACCCTCCCCTCGGCCTCCTCCGTGCGCTCCATGATCTCCAGCACGACCTCCTCCAGGTCGGACTGGCGGCGCTGCAGCGACTCGATCTCCGTCTGCAGGCCGGCGAGGTCCTTCGCCGAGGTCACCAGGCCCGAGTCGAGCCGCTGCCGGTCGCGGTCGGCGCGGGTGCGGACCTGGTCGACGTCCTGCTCGGCCTTCTTCTGCTCCCGCTGCAGGTCGCCGAGCTCGGTCTCGGCCGCCACGATCGCGTCGCGCAGCTCGGTCAGGCGTCCCTCCAGCCGCTCGATCTCCGCCAGTTCGGGCAGCGTGCGGCGGCGGTGCGCCAGCCGGTCCAGCGAGCTGTCGAGCTCCTGCAGGTCGATCAGGCGAAGCTGGGCTTGCGGTGCGGCTTTCACATTGCTCCTTCTGCGTGGAGGCGCCACGCGTCGGTGACGAGCGTGGACACCCGTGTCTCCAACTTGCCCGCTTCCGGGGAGGACGCGGCCAGCCGGCGTTCGGCATCGGCCAGCCACGGCCATTCGGTCGCCCAGTGCGCGGCGTCCACCAGCGCGGGCCCGCCGTACTCGGCGAACTCCGACGCGGGATGGTGCCGCAGGTCGGCGGTGAGGTAGGCGTCGACACCGGCGGCCCGCGCGGTGCCGAGGAGGGAGTCGCCGGCGCCGCCGCAGACGGCGACGGTGCGGACGGCGGCGTCCGGGTCGCCCGCCGCCCGGACGCCCCAGGCGGTGGACGGCAGCCCGGCGGCGGCCCGCTTCGTGAACTCCCGCAGCGTGACGGGCTCGTCCAGCTCCCCGATCCGGCCGAGGCCGCGACGCGGGTCGTCGGCGGCGGGGACCATCGGACGCAGCTCGCCGGTGAGGCCGACCGCCCGCGCCAGCGCGTCCGACACGCCGGGATCGGCCCGGTCGGCATTGGTGTGCGCGGTGTGCAGCGCGATCCCGTTGGTGATCATCCGGTGGACGAGCCGTCCCTTGGGGGTGGTGGCGGCGACCGAGTGCACCCCGCGCAGCAGCAGCGGATGGTGCGTGACCACCAGGTCGGCACCCCACTCCAGCGCCTCGTCGATCACGGCGGCGACGGGGTCGACCGCGAACAGGACCCGGCCGACCTCCTGATCGGGGTCTCCGCAGACCAGGCCGACGGCGTCCCAGGACTCCGCCCAGGCGGGCGGGTAAAGCTCCTCCAGAACCGTGATGACATGGGATAGGCGCACGTCCCGCAGGCTACCGCGCTGAGCCGCTTCCAACGAGCCACCGAGCGTCACCTCGGGACACCGCCGTCTGTAACGATATGGACGGGACAGTGCACGATGGAGGGGAGAGCGCCATGTCGGCCGCCGGTGCCGCGGGACGGGGACCAGTCGAACCCACTGCGGAACGTCCGTACATGCCCGGCTACGGCATCCGGGGACCGGATGAGGGAAGCGGCCTGCTGCCGTGGTCGTGGGCCGTGGAGCGGCTGCGCGCGGCGCGCAACTTCTGGGTGTGCACGGTGCGGCCGGACGGACGTCCGCACGCCATGCCCGTGTGGGGCGCCTGGTCCGGCGAGGCCCTGCTGTTCAGCAGCGCCGTCCCGTCCCGCAAGATGGTGAACCTGCGCGCGAACCCGCAGGTGGTGGTGGCCACCGAGGAGGCGGAGAACCCCGTGGTCATCGAGGGGCGGGCCGAGATCGTCACCGCGCCCGGGGATCTTCAGCGGTTCATCGACCTGGTCAACGCCAAGTACGCCACCCGATATCGTGTTGATTTCCTGGACCCGGAGGTGAACGCGACCGTAGCGGTGCGTCCACAGTCGGTGTTCGGGCTCCGCCAGGGAGATTTCACCGGTTCTCCCACTCGGTGGTCGTTCGTACCCTGAATGTCCGCCGGGATCATTCTGGAGCCTCATCGCGTTGGAGAGTGTGTGAAGTCACCCTTTCGCCGCCGTAAGCGCGTCAAGGGCCGTCCGATGGGCAACCGCCCCGAGGCGGCCGAACCGGAGATCATCGAGTGGCCTCGCGAGGGGACGGGCAAGTCGTCCCTGATGGGCGCCATCCGCGGCGACGGCGAGACCGGCGCCGGCTTCGGCGGCGGCATGTTCGAGGACCTCGCGTCCGCGTTCGAAGGCTCGAAGAAGGTCAAGCTGGAGGAGCAGCAGCGCCAGCAGGTGCTGCGCCAGGACGACCACGAGCAGACCGGATCGGGCGCCACCCGCGACGACCTGGATTCGGGCAGGATCCGGATCCGCCGGACCCCGCCACCGGAATAGCGTCCGTTTTGTCTCGAACATAGGTTCTAATACGCGTTATCCTGCCCTCGTGAGCACCTACGTTCCGCCCGGCTGGCCCGCGCAGGTGCACCCACCGGGCACCGACCGCTTCGAGGACACCGCTCTCGCCTGGCTGCTGGATCTCCTCCCGCCCGAGTACCGCCGCTACGGCGTCCTGCGCCGCTACCCCATCGCCCTCGCCCGGATGGCGCGCCACCACGTGGGCGCGTCCGTCGAGGCGGCCCGCGAGGGCTTCCGCACCGCCCGCGTCGACCTCGGCGACACCGTCCCGCCGCACGGCATCGAGTCCGTCCTGGACGCCTACCGCCGCGAGGGCGCCCGCCTCGTCGCCGTCCTGCGCGCCATCGAACTCGTCGAGACGGCCCTGCGCGGCCTCGCCGAGCCCGACGACCCCGCCCACCGCCGTCCTTTCACCCCCAAGCTGTGACGGTCCCGCCACCTCACCCGGCTCGGCCTCGGCGCCTGGACCAGCGATCACCTCCTGACCGCCCGCCCAGGTCGGCGGGGGCTGTGTCAGGTTCGGCTGTCCCGCATGTTCGCGTCGCCGGAGGCGGTCGTCCAGGCGACGACGTAGCCTGCGAGTTCGCGGGTCTCCACGGTGGTGACCGTGCCGTTGGCCGCGATGAGGAGCCGCTCGGCGTCAGCGACGGTCACGACCGGTTCGGGACGGTCCGGACCCGTGTTCATCGACCGCAGTACCGCCTGCTTGGCCGCGCGTATCCGCGCGTTGTTCTCGTTCACGGCGAGTCCGATGCCGGCCGGTGCGTGACCGGGCCGCACCAGCGCCACGCCCAGTTCGGCGTCCGAAGCGATCGAGACCGTGAGGGGCTCGTCGAACGGTCCCGTTACGGCCGGTCCCTCCTGGACTGTGAGTTCTGCGGGGAACAGGGGTCCGTGGCCGTTGCGCCATAGGTGGTCCCTCACGGCGTCCTTGGCCGCGATCCGTCCGAGCAGCCACGGCCCCTGCGCGAACGGCGGGAGGCCGTCGTACTCGGCGCGTTCGGCGGCGCACAGGTACTGGCGCATGAGCAGGTCGCGGGACGCGGCTCCGTCCCAGCGTTTGCGGGCCAGCGTCCAGCCGCCGGGCTGGGGCTCCCCCGTCCCCGAGACCTCGGGGGTGAACTTCATCCGCCAGAGGGCCTCGTCCGTGTAGAAGCGGCTCGTGGTCCATCCGTCGATGCGTCCCCACACCGTTCCGTTCTCCCGGACCATCTCCGCCGAGCAGCGCATGGTCGTGTCGGTGAGGGACTGGTTCCAGACGGTCGTCTCCAGGCGTTCCCCGGCAGGCGGCAAGGGCCCGTACATGAGGACCCTTTCGACCCCCACCGGGAACACCGTCTGGTTGGTGTCGCCGTACACCTGGATCCAGTGCGCGCACAGTTGCCCAGCGCTGTCCATGAGCGCACCCGGCGTCGGCAAGGAGGTCAGGACGGCACGCACACCGTCCTCAGCGAGCGCCCTGATCTCGCTGATGCCGTGGAAGAGCGGACCTTGGAACATCCAGCGTTCCTCATACAGCCGCTCAGCGGTGACTATGGGCGGGCCCTCGATCGTGAGCGGAGTGCGGTCCGGGGCGGGCGGGCTGGGGTAGCGGTCAGCGAGCAGGACTGTCCCGTCCGCATGGTCGGGTATGACGACCTTCACCCTGCGCGGGCGGTCCCCGTCATCGACGAGATAGGCGCGGATGTCCACGGTCGTCGGCGGGGTCGCCACGACCCACCGGACGGCGCGGACGTTCTCGAATCCGATGACCACCATGTCGGGCAGCAGCTCGCGGGCCGTGTCGGCCATCACCTCCGCCAGCGTGGCCAGCGGAACGATCGGAAACCTGTCCGACATGTCGGGCCAGCCGGGGGGCTGCGGGACCACGCAGTGGTCCGCCAGATAGGGCATCGCCTCGACGGAGAAGACACGGGAAATGCTCAGCTCGGCGGACATCGTGGACGCCTCTCCCGCCGGGACCGGCGACGGGCCGCCCCCGAGCGCCTCCAGCACGGACTGCGCCCCGGCCGCCGCGTCGTTGAGCAGCGCCTCCAGCTCCGCCAGCACGGGATCGCCGGCCGGAAGCGGCGGCACCGCGGGAGCCAGCCGCAGCGGCTCCACGGCCCCGTCCAGCCTGACCAGCGGCGTGCCGAGGTCGAGCCGCATCCCGGTGGCCGGCGGCGGGGACGCGCCGTGGCCCTCGGCCCACAGCGCGGCGGCGACCCGGCGGGGAGCGGGTGACGGCGGCTCCTGCAACACCACGTGCGCGTTGACGCCGCCGAATCCGAACGCGTTGACCACGGCCCGCCGCGGGCCGCCCCGCCGCTCCCACTCGGCGGGTTCCCGGACGAGCCGCAGCCGGCCGTCCGCCAGCGCCGGATGCGGGTCGTCGGCGTGCAGCGTCGGCGGCAGGACACCGTCGCGCAGCGCGAACGCCGCCTTGATCAGCCCGGCGATCCCGGCCGCGGGCATCGCGTGCCCGATCATCGACTTGACCGTGCCGAGCCCGATCCGCGGGCCGTCGGTGCCGAGGACGCGGCGCAGCGTCGCCAGTTCCGCCTCGTCCCCCGCCGGGGTGCCGGTGCCGTGCGCCTCGACGAGCCCGACCGCGCCGGGCGCCGCCGGATCCAGGCCCGCGTCCCGCCAGGCCCGCTCGACCGCGAGGACCTGCCCGTCCACCGGCGGGCTCAGGATGCTCGCGGCGCGGCCGTCGCTGGACGATCCGGCGCCCAGAATGACCGCGTGGACGCGGTCGCCGGCCCGCTCGGCGTCCGACAGCCGCTTGAGCAGCACCATCCCGGTGCCCTCGGCGAGGAGCGTCCCGTCCGCGGCCCGGTCGAACGGGCGGATCGTCTCGGTCGGGCTCAGCACGCGCAGCCGGTTGAACACGCTCCAGACGGTGGCGTGGTGCGCATGGTGCACGGCCCCGGCCAGCATCGCGTCGGCCTGCCCGCCGCGCAGCGCCCGCACGGCGTGCTCGACCGCGAGCAGCGACGACGCGCACGCCGCGTCCAGCGTGTACGCGGGGCCGCGCAGGTCGAACCGGTCGGCGATGCGGGACGCGGTGAAACTCGGGACCAGCCCGGCCGAGGCGTCCGGGCCGTCCGGCCCGAGCCGCGCGCAGAACGCCCGGCGGATCTCCGCCAGCCGCCGGTCCCCGAGTTCGGGGACCAGGTCGGCGAGGATCGCGGCGACCTGATGGGACGTTCTGACCCGCTGGTCGTGGCGGGCGGCGCCCGGGGCGAGGTAGCCGCCGCGCCCGATGACCACGCCGATCCGGGACCGGTCGGGCAGCCGCTCCGCGCCGCCCGCGTCCGCGATCGCGTCGCCGGCCGTGCGCAGCGCGAGGAGCTGGTCGGGCTCCATGCCCGGCACCGCCGCCGGCGTGATCCCGAACCGGGCCGGGTCGAAGGTGGCCAGTTCGTCGACGAACCCGCCGCGCCGGCAGTAGAACCGGTCGCTCTGCGGCGCCCGGCCGTAGGCGTCCGGGTCGTAGTAGAGCGCGGGATCCCAGCGTCCGGGCGGCACCTCGCTGATCGCGTCGAACCCGGCGAGGATGTTGCGCCACAGCTCGGCCGCCGATCCCGCGCCGGGGAACACCGCCCCGGCGCCGACGATCGCGATCGGCTCCCGGGCGTCGCTCACCGGACTTCTCCGGTCAGCACGACGTGCGGTTCGTCCCCGTGCGTGATCTCCCTGAGCAGTGCGGGCGCACCGGCGTCCGGGCCGAGCAGGGTCTCGGCGACGAGCACGCGCCCGCGCAGCCGCCTGCGCCACACGTGCGCGAGCGTGCCGCACGCGTCGTTGGCCGCCGCGGCGCCGGCCCCGCCCCGCTCGCCGTCCGCACCGGACAGGACGGCGAAGAACCCGAGGTCGGGTCCGGCCGCCTGGGCGAGCGCGCAGGCACCGGCCACCTTCGTCAGGTACACGTCCTCGAAGGACCCGGGCGTTGTGCCGCCGCCGGGGCGGGGCTCCGCGAGCGCGGCACCATGGATCATGCCGTCCAGCCGCCGGTGGGTCAGGTAGATGTTCTCGACGACGTCCCGGACGGCCCGCGGGTCCCGCACGTCCCCCGCGTGATACCGGACGGACGCCGCGTGCTCCAGCAGGGCGTCCACCCGGATCTCCCGTTCCGGCGTGCGGCCCATGAGCTCGATGTGGCAGCCGCTCGTCCTGGCCAGTTCCAGGGCGAGCCGCGCGGTCATCCCCCGCTCGCCGCCGGTCAGCAGGACGACCGCGTCCCGTGCGAGGTTCAGGGGGGCGCCGCCGGGCGGCCCGGACGGCACCAGCTCCAGCCCGTAGCGCAGGCCGCCCTCGTGGCCGATCACGACCGGCGCGTCGGCGGTCAGCAGCTCCGCCATGATCCGCTGGGCGAGCGCCCGGGGGGTGTCCTTGGTGTCGACGTCCAGCGCGCGCACGAGGACCTCGGGATGCTCCCGCGCGATCGTCCGGGCGAGTCCGCGCAGGCCCGCACCCGGTGCCGGATCGCCGACGCCGCCGTCGAACCGGTGCCCGAACGTGCCCCCGGCCCCGCTCGCGAGGACCAGCCAGCGCAATCCGCCGGCGAGCGCCTGCCGGATCGCGCCGAACGCCGGGGGCAGGACGCTCGCCGCCCCCGGGCGCAGCGCCGCCAGGTGGACGAGCCCGTCGCAGGGGCCGTCGACGTCCGGCGGCGTCCGCACCTGCGCACCATGGCGTTCGAGCAGGTCGCCCAGCTCCAGCGCGATCCCGCAGCCGTCGTCCACGATCAGGAACCGCAGGCCGGCGAACGCCGTCCCCGACTCCGGCGGCACCGGCAGCGGATCGAGTTCCACGACCCGCGGCACCCGCCGCACCACCCCGGCGGCGGCCTG
>NZ_BCQQ01000146.1 GCF_001552155.1 Actinomadura formosensis NBRC 14204
TCCGCGAGGATGCGCATGCGGCCGGGCTGCCGTACCTGCCGGACGCAGAGCTGTCCAAGCTGGTCATCACGCAGGCGAAGAAGACCGGCGGGCGGGCGTGGCTGGGCGAGGTGTCGGCCGTGGTGCTCCAGCAGGCCCTGGCGGACCTGAACACCGCCTACCGCAACTGGTTCGCCTCGGTGTCGGGCAAGCGCAAAGGCCGCCGGGTCGCACCGCCCCGGTTCCGGTCCCGCAAGGACCGGCGGCAGGCGATCCGGTTCACCCGCAACGCCCGCTTCACGATCACGCCGGGCGGGAAGTTGCGCCTGCCCAAGATCGGGGACGTGCGGGTGCGCTGGTCCCGCCCGCTGCCGTCCGAGCCGTCGAGCGTGACGGTGATCAAGGACGCGGCCGGCCGGTACTTCGCCTCCTTCGTCGTCGAGACGACCAGCGAGCCGCTGCCGCAGGCGGCGGCCGAGGTCGGCATCGATCTGGGGCTCACGCATTTCGCGGTGACCTCCGACGGCCGCAAGATCACCAGCCCCCGGTTCCTGCGCCGCGCCGAACGCCGGCTGCGCAAAGCGCAGCAGGCTCTGTCCCGCAAGGCCAAGGGGTCGGCGAACCGGCGGAAGGCCGCCGCGAAGGTCGCGCGGCTGCACGCCCGCGTGGCCGATGCGCGCCGAGACCATCACCACAAGCTGTCCACCCGGTTGATCCGCGACAACCAAGCGGTCTACGTGGAAGACCTGTGCGTGTCCGGTCTCGGGCGCACCCGCCTGGCCAAGTCCGTGCACGACGCGGGCTGGTCCCAGTTCGTGGCGATGCTGGAGTACAAGGCCGAACGGTACGGCCGCACCTTCGCGAAGGTCGACCGCTGGTTCCCCTCCTCCAAGCTGTGCTCGGCCTGCGGGACGGTCGCCGAATCCATGCCGCTGAACATCCGCGCATGGGCCTGCCCGTGCGGCACGGTCCACGACCGCGATGTCAACGCCGCCAAGAACATCCTGGCCGCCGGACGGGCGGACAGGCAAAACGCCTGCGGAGGGACCGTAAGCCCCTCCGCCTAGCGGAGGGCGGGACCCGGTGAAACAGGAAGCCACAGAAGTGCCGCACACCCGGCACAGGCTGAATCCCCGGCCTTCAGGCCGAGGAGCGCGTCAAGGACGTGATCCATCGCCGATGCCGGCCCGGTGACGCGCCCACGCGCGGGTGGCCGTGGCCATCGCGCCGAGCCACGTGGCGTCGGGACGCCGGTCGGCGAGCGTCCCGTACATGGACGCGTTGGCGTCGGCGAACGCATCGATCGCCGCGGGATCGGCGCCTTTCCACGACGGACAGGCGGACGCCCATCCTTCGGCCTGCTCGGGGCTGTGCCCTGCCGCGACAAGTTGGATGACCAGGAGCGCCGGGTCGATGAAAGCGGCGCCCCGGGTGGGCCACGCCCAGTCGACCGCCCATACCCGGTCGCCGATGATGATGTTGGACGGGTGGATGTCGGTGTACAGCAGTGTTTCCCCGCGCAACAGCTCAGGCTGGTCGGTGTACCGGTCCCACCGGGTCTCATGCCAGTCCGCGGCGAGTTCCGGCAGTGGCAGGCCACCGATGCGGTTCAGCAGTTCGACCGCCATGGGCAGGTCGGCCGAGCCCACCGTCAGGTCGGCGTGACGGCCTCTGACGATCTCGAAGCCAAGCGCGATCCACTCCGGGCTCTCGGCCTGCCATTGCACAGCCGGGGAGATCGGATGCACCCACGGGTTGATGAGCCCTTCCCGGACCAGGGAATCGCGCCGGCCGCCGGGACGGTTGCGGACGGCCTTGACGAACCATGCGCCTTTCTCACCGGTCACCAGGGCGGTGAGGTCCGAGGAGAATCCGCGCTCGGTCGGCTCGACGGAGATGAGTGCGCCGGTGTGCGGGTACAGCGCCTCAGCGAGTCGGGCCGGGCCGGGAAGATCACTCAACTTGGATCTCCTGTCAGGTGCGCGGGTTGCATTCGCTTCCCGGGTGTCCCCGGGTGCATTCCTGGTCGGGGTCACACGAGGGAATCCGGACCCACACCTCCGGCGGCGGGGGCACCCGCATGCGCGGCGCCCCCGGCGAATTGCTCGCTCGCCTTGTTCAGCAGCGGGTGGTCTATCTCGTCCAGCGGAGTAGAGGCCGGCGGGATGGGGAGGTGTAGATCCTCGCGCAGGCAGCGGAGAGTGGGGCGGACCGGCACTACTTCACTCGTCCCAGTCGCCGACGCCGCCGAGCTGCTCGATCCGCTCGGGCGACAGGCCGGTCAGCGCGGCGACGCTGGAGGTGAGCGAGCCGTCCAGCACCTTCATGGATTCGATCATGCCCTGGCGGACCTCCTCGTGGCGCTGCCGCAGGTAGGTCTTGGCGGCCTCGGCGACGAAGTCCTTCTTGGTCATGCCGAGGAAGTGCGCGGCCTGCGTGATCAGTTCATCCGTCGCCGGGTCGATCTTCAATGGCGCCTGGCGTTTCGTGGTCGCGGTCATCGTTCACCTCCGCTATCCATGGTACCTAAGTACCCAAGGATGGCCTCCTGATGAGGAGACAGCCCGGCCGCCCGGCCGGTCAAGCGGTTCGGTGGCCGGATCGGGACCTTTGGGCGGCGGCTGCCGCTGGTCGGCGCCTGAGGTACGCGGCCTGGTCAGGGGGCGCCGCGGACGCAGCTGGGACGGCGCTCCGCCAGGGCGTCCGCCGACTTGCGCAGTTCTTCGAGGACGGCCCGCACCGACGGCCGCACCTCCGCGCCGACGCGCGTCCACATGACCATGCGGCGGTCCACCGGGGCGTCGGCCACGTCGCGGACGACGATGCCCTCCTCCCGCTCGGCGAGCGCCAGGTCGGGGATGAGGCAGACGGCGCCGCCCGCCGCGACCATCGCGAAAACGATCAGCAGATCGTTCGACCGGTACCGGACGTCGGGCCGGAAACCGCCGAGCTCGACACAGGTCCGTTCCAGCAGATCGGCATGGTTCGTCCCGACATGTCCCGTGACCCACGGGCAGTCCGCGAGGTCGGCCAGCCGGACCGGCGCCCCGCTGCGGGCGAGCGGGTGATCCTCGGGCAGCGCGACCCGCATCATCTCGGTGACGAGCACCTCGGACGTCAGCTCGGGACGCCGGGGACGCGGCAGATGCGAGTACTCGTCCGTCAGCACGACATCGATCTCCTGGAGGACGAGCGCCTGCAGAACCCGGTGGAACTCCTCGTCCAGGACGTCCACCACGAGTTCCGGATACGCCTTCGCCAGCCGCGGCAGGGCGGGCGCCAGCACGTGCAGCAGCGCCGTCTGGAACCCCACGAGCCGCACCACCCCGGCGACCCGGCCGCTCGCCGCGACCGTCGCCTCCTCCGCGCGCTTGGCCTGCGCCAGCAGCGTCTCGGCGTGCTCGGCGAGCACCTCGCCCGCCACGGTCAGCCGCAGCCGCCGCCCGGCCCGCTCGACCACCGGGACGCCGACGTCCCGCTGCAACTGCGCGAGCTGCTGCGACACCGCGGACGGGGTGTATCCGAGGGCGTCGGCCACGGCACCGAGCGTTCCGCGCAGCTTGAGCTCGCGGAGCACGCGCAGCCGCCCCAGATCCAACATAGTGAAGCGATTCTTACACAATCCCTGCAGTAATCGTCGCTGGACCTGAATGTTGGACGGAGTCAAACTGTAGCTGCGGCGGAAAGGGCGGAGACCCCGCCTCACCCGATCGCACCGCGCGCGGGAACGCCACTGCGATCCCAAAGGACAAGAACATGCTGCTCGTGCTCGCCCTCATCATCGCCCTCGCCGTCCTCGGCCCGCTGTTCGGCGCGGACAGCCGCGACGGCCTCGACTGGACCCCGGACAACTTCTGGCTGCGCCGCCGCCGGGCCCCCGAGCCGGTCAGAACGACCGGTAGTCGCGGACCGGCAACCGGGGGCCGCGCCTCGGCGGGCGCCTCCCGGACGATTCCAGCAGCCGGATGACCCGGTACCGATGGCCGGCGTAGGGCTCCAGCAGTTCGAGCATCCCGGCGTCGTCGACCTTCCGGCCCGCCAGTGCCAGGCCCACCAGGGCGGGCAGATGGTAGTCGCCGACGGAGACGGCGTCGGGATCACCGGCCGCCCGCTGCCGGATCTCGGCGGCCGTCCAGACCCCGATGCCCGGCAGCGACCGGAGCCTCGGCCCGCTCGGCTCCGCCTCCAGCCGCCCCGCGACCCGTGCCGCCCCGATGATCGTCCGGGCCCGGACGGCCTCCAGCCCGGACCGATGCCACTCCCACGAGGGAATCCGGACCCACACCTCCGGCGGCGGGGGCACCCGCATGCGCGGCGCCCCCGGCGCGGGCTCCCCGAACCGGCGCAGCAGATACCCCCAGCCCCGCCAGGCCTCCTCCGCGAGCACCTTCTGCTCCATGACGGCCGGCACGAGCGCCTCGAAGACCCGCCGGGTCCTCCCGATCCGCAGCCCGGGCCGCTTGCGCACCTGCTCCCGGACGACGTCATGCCGCGCGGCGAACTCCTCCGGGACGTCATCGGCCCCCAGTAGCTCCGGCACCCCGTCCAGGAGCCACTCGGCCCCCGCTCCCCAGGCGGTCGCCTCGACGGCGTCCCCCGCCCACCGAAGCCGCAGCGTCCCCGGCCCCCCGGGCGTATGGGACGCGCGCCAGACGGCCCCGTCCCGCTCGACCCGGAACGCCGGATCATGCGGCCCCCGCCGATGCGGCGACAGCGTGCCGAGAAGATCCAGCGGCCACGGCGGCCGCCACTCCCGGACCCGGCCGGGGAGACGCCCAGCGGTCTTCTCCCCGGCCGCCCCGGCCTTCGCCGGGGACCCGGCAACGGGGTCGCTCCCCTGCCTCATCTCCGTCAGGTGTCGGTGGAGAAGCGGATGGCGGTCGGGGGGAGTTTTATGCCCGGCCACACGCGGAGGCCGGTGCGGAGTTCGTTGCCGGGGCCAACCACGGCGCCGTCGCCGAGGACCACGCCGTCCAGCACCGCGCCGGGACCCACGCGGGCGCCCCGGCTGAGGACCGAGTCGCGGACCGTGGCGCCCTCGGCGACGAACGCGTCCTCCAGGAGGACGCTGCCGAGGACGGTGGCGCCCGCTTCGATCACGGCGTGGCGGCCGACCGTCGTGCCGCCGCGCACGACGGCGCCCGGAGCCACGCGGGCGCCGGGGAGGGTCAGGCGCTCGCCCGGTTCGCCGGGCATGGCGGGTGAGGCCAGGGCGCCCAGGACGAGGTCGCGGGAACCCTGGATGAACGCTTCGGGTGTGCCGACGTCCAGCCAGTAGGCCGACTCGACGTGGCCCATCACGGTGACGCCGGACGAGATGAGCGACGGGAACGTCTCACGTTCGACGGAGACGACCTCGTCCTCGGGGATCGCGTCGATGGCGGAGCGGCGGAACACGTAGCAGCCCGCGTTGATCTGGTTCGTCACCGGGTGGGGCGTCTTCTCCAGGAACGCGGTGACGCGGCCGTCGGCGTCGGTGGGCACGCAGCCGAAGCGGGACGGGTCGTCGACCTCGGTCAGGTGGAGGGTGACCGCCGCGCCGGACTCCTCGTGCAGCTTCACCTGGGCGCGCATGTCGTGGCCGGACAGGATGTCGCCGTTCAGGATCAGGACCGGGTCGTCCGGGCCGCAGGTCAGCGCGCGGGCGGCGTTGCGGATGGCGCCGCCGGTGCCGAGCGGTTCCTTCTCGCTGACATAGGCGAGGTCGACGCCGTACGCGTGGACGCCGAA
The DNA here is from genome assembly GCF_001552155.1 of Actinomadura formosensis NBRC 14204. Taxonomy (GTDB): domain Bacteria; phylum Actinomycetota; class Actinomycetes; order Streptosporangiales; family Streptosporangiaceae; genus Spirillospora; species Spirillospora formosensis. The sequence continues at coordinate 5,710 of NZ_BCQQ01000146.1, forward strand.
GGCCGCCTCGAACATCTCGGCGCGGTAGGACGTGGCGAACACGATCCGCTCGACGCCCGCCGCGTGCGCGCGCGCCAACTGGTGGGCGAGGAACGCCACGCCGGCGGTGGGGAGCAGGGGTTTCGGGGTGGAGATCGTCAGGGGGCGCAGGCGGGTGCCCTGGCCTCCCACCAGGAGGATCGCTTCCACTCGGTTCCTTTCTCCACGCGGTTGGAGCGAGCCTAGTGGGTGTGGGAGGCGGCGTACTGCTCGACCGCGCGCCGGTATGAGGCCATGTGCGCCGCCGCGGACGCCGACCAGGAGAATTCGCGGGCGCGGGTCTGCGCGGCCTCGGCGAGGTCGGCACGGCGGGCCGGGTCGTCGATGAGGGAGGACAGGGCGTCCGCTATGTCGGCCGGGTCCGGTTCGGTGTAGGCGACGGCGTCACCGCCGACCTCCGGGAGGGGGCCGCGGCGCGTGGTCAGGACGGGCGCGCCACAGGACATGGCCTCCAGGACGGGCAGCCCGAAGCCCTCGCCCCGGCTCGGGAGCGCGACGACGAGGGCACCGCCGAACAAGCCCCGGAGCGACGGCCACGGCAGGTAGCCGGGCCGCACGACGCGCAGGTCCAGGGGGACGGTGGCCAGGGCCGCGTCGACCTCGTCGTCCCAGCCGCCGGCGCCCGCGAGGACCAGCGCCGGGGCGTCCGGGCGCCCCGCGCAGGCCCGGACCCAGCCGCGGATCAGGTTCGGGACGTTCTTACGCGGCTCCAGCGCCCCCAGGTAGGCGATGTAGGGGCGGCCGTGCAGGCCGAGACGGCCGGAGACCTGCTTGATCTCCGCCTCGGACGGACGGTGGAACACCTCGTGGTCGACGCCGTGGTAGGCGACGTCGATGTGCGCCGGGTCGGCGCCGAGGACGCGCACCAGTTCGTCACGGGTCGCGCGGGACGGCACGATCAGCCGGGTCGCGCGGCGCGCCGCGGTGCGGGTCGCCGACTTGACGTAGGACGTGCGAACCGGGTCGTGCGGCTCCGGCTCGGCGAACAGCGTGACGTCGTGGATCGTCACGACCGTCGGCAGGACGGCGCTCACCGGCATCGTGTAGGTGGGCAGGTGGATGACGTCCGCGCCGACGCGTTCGGCGACGTGCGGCAGCCCCGACTGCTCCCACGCGAGCCGGGTGGCGCGGTGCGCCAGCGCCGCCGGGCCGGCGACGACCCGGGCCCCGGGAACGAGGTCCCGGTAGCGTTTCTCGTCCGCCCGCTGGCAGGCGACGGCGAGGTCGGCGCCCTGCGTGTGCAGGGCGTACAGCAGCCCATCGACGTACCGGCCGAGCCCGCCGCGGTCGGCCGGCACGGCGGTGGCATCGAGCAGAATCCGAGGCGCCACGGTCCACTCCCCCATCCAGCGCGGTGGCGTAGATCACCCTTTACCCTCCGAGCCTACGCCCGCCGGGGACACGCTCGGGTGATCTCATTCCACGTAAGTCACAGGGGCCCCTACCCCATGGTCATCGCTTCATTGTGGGGACCGCCCCCCACACCCCCGGCAACTACCTCTTACGCGCCTGAACAAGCACGATGCTGCCGCGCTCATTCGGGGCCGTGCGGTCGGCGAGCGCGACGAGCGGGGCCAGCGGCGCGGCGGCGTTGAAGCCGACCTTCCCGCCGTGGGCGGACAGCGACAGGTAGAGCCGCTCCGTGGCGGCCGTACGGAACTGGTAGCTGTACCTGACCAGGTCCAGGCCGCGCTCGTCCATCAGCTTGCGCAGGCTCTCGTGGGTGTAGGTGTGCTGGACGTGGTACTTGGCCTTGTGCGCGTCCCGCAGTTTCGGCCAGGCGTCGGCGCGGCTCAGCACGTCCGCGGACATGAAGATCTGGCCGCCGGGCTTGAGCACCCGCGCCATCTCGTCCAGGGACCTGCCGCCGTCGTCGAAGTGCTCGATCGCGCACACCGACAGGACCGCGTCGAACGAGCCGTCCGCGAACGGCAGCCGCAGCGCGTCGCACTCGATGAGCGCGGGTGCGTTCGCGAGCGTCCGCCCGTAGGTCATCTTGCCGCGGGCGAGGTCGATGGAGACGGCGTCGGCGCCGCGTTTGCGCGCCCGCCCCGCCCAGTAGCCGTCGCCGCCCGCGACGTCGAGGACCCGCTTGCGGCGCAGGTCCCGGCCCATCCAGCCGAGCAGCGTCCCCGCCTCGCGGTACCGGCACACGTGCACCTGGTGGCCCATGAAGGCGACCACATCGGAAATCTTCATCGTCCCCAACTGTAGGCGGAGCGGACGGCCGCAAGGTCACGTTCGCCTACGCTGGGGCCCGTGAAGATGAAGGTCGTCGCCGTCCGGGGCCTGCGCGTGTTCCTGGTGATACTCGCGCTGGCGTTCTGCGGCTACAGCGTGGCCTCCCAGTGGGACGCGACGGTGCGGGCGTTCCAGCAGATGTCCTGGGCCGCGCTGGCCGGGGCGCTGGCCGCGGGGCTGGCGGGCCTCTTCGTCTGGATGCTCGGATGGCGGACGTTCCTCGCCGGTCTCGGCTCGCCGCTGCCGGTGCGCGCCATGTTCCGCATCTCCGGCATCTCCCAGCTCGGGAAGTACGTCCCGGGCAAGGTGTGGGCGCTGGTCACGCAGATCGAGATGACGCGCGAGCACAAGGTGCCGCCGGAGCGCAGCTTCGGGTCCACGATGCTGGCGGTGGCGACGTCCACGGCGTGCGGGCTGGCGGTCGCGGCGGTGACGCTGCCGCTGACGTCCAGGGCGGCCCGCGACGAGTACTGGTGGCTGTTCCTGTCGGCGCCCGTCCTGATGATGCTGCTGCATCCGAAGATCGTGACCTGGGCGCTCGGGACGATGCTCAGGCTCATCCGGCGCCCGCCGCTGGAGCACCCGGTGAGCCTCGGCGTCACGCTCCGCGCCATCGGCTGGACGGTCCTCGGCTGGGCCCTGTTCGGCGTGCACACCTGGCTGCTGTGCGTGGCCGCCGGCGGCGACGGCAGGGGCCTGCCGTTCATCGCGACCGGCGCCTACGCGCTGGCGTTCGTCGCCGGCTTCATCGTCTTCATCGCGCCGGGCGGCATCGGCGCGCGGGAGGCCGCCCTCACGCTGGTGCTGACACCGGTGCTGCCGGCCGGCGCCCCGGTCGTCGTCGCGATCGCGTCCCGGGTGCTGCTGACCGGCGCCGACCTCATCAACGCCGGTGTCGCGCTCCTGCTCGGACGTACCGCGCCGGACACCGGGAATGAACAGGACTCCAAGGAGCTTGTGCGGGGGACGCAGCCGACGAAGGAGGCACCATGACGGCCCCGATCACCGTGACCGACGCGACGTTCGCGGACGAGGTCCTGAACAGCGACATCCCGGTGCTGGTCGACTTCTGGGCGGACTGGTGCGGGCCGTGCCGCATGATCGCGCCCATCCTGGAGCAGATCGCCGAGGAGCAGGGCGGCAGGATCCGGATCGCGAAGCTCGACTACGACGCGAACCCCGTCACCCCGAACAAGTACGGCGTGCTGGGCCTGCCCACCCTGCTGCTCTACAAGAACGGCGAGGTCGTGGAGCAGATCGTCGGCGCCAAGCCGAAGCGCGCACTGCTGAAGGTCATCGAGCCGCACCTGTGAGCGCGTCGATATAGGCGGTCCAGAGCGGGCCGTGGTCGACCGGGCGGACGCCGGAGCGCAGGCGCTCCGGCTCCCCCGGAGCGTAGAAGCGGCGGAGGGCGGCGGCCAGGGACGCGGCATCGTCCGGTGCGCAGATCAGGCCGTCCACGCCGTCGCGGATCTGCGTGCCGAACCCGCCGACATCGGTGGCGATGACCGGCAGGCCGTGCTCGTGGGCCATCCACACGTTCTGCGAGGAGGTGGCCGACCGGTAGGGCATGACGAGCGCGTCGGCCGCGGCGAACAGTCCCGGGATGTCGGCCGCCGGGACGTATCCCGGACGCAGTTCGACCCGCGAGGTCAGGTCCAGGGAACCGATCAGCTCGCGGGTCTCGTCCAGGCCGCCCCAGAACTCGCCCGCGACGGTCAGTGCCACCTCGTCCGGGCCTTCGGCGAGGGCGCGCAGCAGGACGTCCAGGCCCTTGTACGGGCGGACGATCCCGAAGAACAGCAGCCGCCGGCGCACCTTCCCGGCGGCCGGCGCGGAGGCGGCGGCGACCGGCAGGTGCGCGGCCATCTCCGCGGCCCGCACGGGACGGGACGTGAGCGTCCGCGCGATGTCCGCCTGCGCCCCGGTGTGGACGAGGACGCCGTCCACCTTCCGCAGCAGCCGCCTCATCAACGGCTCGTCGTACGGCTTGCGCTCATGCGGCAGGACGTTGTGGCACAGCGCCACCACCCGCGCCCTTCCCCGCAGACCGGCGAGTATCCCCAGGTAGGACGGCACCTGTACGGTGCTCAGCAGCACCAGCACGACCAGGTCGGCCGAGCGCAGCGCGCGGCCGGTGCGCCACCAGCCGTCCGGGCGGCGCCAGTCGAGCCGGTGCCGGGTGGCGGGGAACGGCTCGCCCTCCGGTTCGGCGATCGTCTGCCGCCCCGGGTACAGGAACCTCGGATACTGGGCGCGCCACGACTCGATGACGACCTCGTGCCCGGCCGCGGCCAGCCGGTGCGCCAGCTCGGTCGTGTGCCGGGCGCCGCCGCCCTTGTACGGGAACGCCGGCCCGACGATCGCGATGCGCATGCCGCTAGACGTCGCCGCGCGAGCGGACGATCAGGTCGGCGAGCAGCGCCAGCGACGCGATGATCAACCCGGTCACGAAGATCATGATGGTGTTGTTGGCGAAGTAGCCGAAGTGCACCACCATGTCGAACACGCCCTTGAGCAGCCCGATCACGATCAGCCACAGCGCGGGCGGCATCAGCACCTTGAGCGGGTTGAAGTACATGACCATCCGCAGCACCTGCAGGATGTAGCGGTAGGCGTCCTTGGTGAAGTGGAACTTCGACTTCCCGGCCCGCTTGGCGTAGTCGATCGGCATGTACCGGACCGGGTGCTGGTTCGACAGGAACGCGATCGTGATCGTCGTGACGCAGGAGAACCCGGGCGGCAGCAGCCGCAGGTACGGCAGCGACACCTCGCGGCGGAACGCGCGCAGCCCCGAGTTCAGGTCCGGGATCTTGGTGTTGGTGAGCCGCTCGGCGACCTTGCGGATGAACCACTTGGCGGGGACCCGCAGCACCTTGTGCGTCCCCTCCTCGGTGGTGCGCGCCCCGACGACCTGGTCGACGGACGGGTCGGTGTCCAGCACGTCCACGAGCTCGGGAATCCGCTCGTTCGGGTAGGACATGTCGGCGTCCGTCCACACGACGATGTCGCCGCGGGCCTGCTGGGAGCCGATGCGCCGGACGGTGCCCGAGCCGCTGTTGTGCTGGAACGCCACGATCCGCATGTTCGGGAAGCGGGGCTCCGCCTCGCGCAGCCGGGCGAGCGTCTCGTCGGTCGAGCAGTCGTCGACGGCCAGCAGCTCGTAGGTCTTGCCACTGGCGTCCATCGCCTCGCAGATGCGCTCGACCTCGTCGATCACATGGTCCTGCTCGTTGTAGCAGGGCAGGACGATCGTGACGTGGACGGGTCCGGACGCCGGCTCCGCGGGCTCGGGCTCGGCCGCGGGGGCGGGCACCGAGGCGGGCTCGGCGGGCGCGGTCTCGGACGTCGGCTCGGCAGACTGGGTGCTCACGCAGCGCGAGGATACTCGCCCTGGCTCACCTAGGCAGACGTATCCCTTCCGGGAGACGGCCCCCAGAGCCCCCGGACGGGCCGTCAAGACGCGGCGGGCTCGGCGATCCACACTTCCATGAACAGTCCCCACGTCGCGCCCGGCGGCCCGGTGAGAGTGCGGCCGTCCTGCCGCGTCCGCACCGAGAGGACCCGGTGCGGCGTCCCGTACGGCGCGACCTGCTCCGGCTTCGCCGCCATGAGCACCGGACGGCGCCCGGCCGCGAACACGCCGGCGACGACCCGCTTCACGTCGGCGGACGTGGTGCCCCCGGCCGTGCGCGCCGCGGGCAGCCCGCACATCCCGCGCACGACCTGGAGGAACCGGTCGGCGGTGGACTGCTCGATCGCCACGACCGAGCCGCGCGCCGGCAGTTCGTCGCACATCTCCTCGACGGCGCCCACCTCGTGCTGCTCCGTGCGGGTCATCAGGAGGCCGCTGGACGTCAGCACGATCGGCACCAGCATCAGCGCGACACCGGCGACCGCGCCCCCGCGCACCAGCCCCGGCCCGTACCCGAGGCGGCGGACCCGCCGCGCCGCCCAGGCCGACGCGAACATCGTGAACAGCAGGAGGCCGGGGATCACGAGCCCGATCAGCCGCCGGGACGCCCACGGATGGTCGGGCGTGATCCCCGGCCGGATCAGCACCTGCGCGGTCGTCCAGACGATCACCGCGTAGGGCAGCAGCCATTCCGGCGACCGCCCGCGCAGCAGCCGCCGCGCCAGCACCGCCGCGCCCAGCGTCGCGAACAGCAGCGCGGGAAGGCCGATGTACCAGATGACCCAGTACAGGGACAGCTCGGAGTACTGCCGGGTCCCGTCCAGCGGGAGCCGGTGGACCCCCTGGACCAGCTCGATGAACCGGACGTTCAGCTCGTCGTCCTTCGTGGCCGGCACCCGGCGGACGGTCTGCACCAGCGGCCGGACCGCGAAGCCCGCCATCACCAGCACGGTGAGGACGGCGGCGGCGCCGGGCAGCCGGCCCCGCGCGACCGCCGGGCCCGTCCGGCGCAGCCACGCCCCCGTCCGGTCCCAGCGCAGCAGCACGACCATGGCGGCCGTCGCGGCGAACACCGCCGCGCTGATGGCCGCCAGCGGCCTGAGCGACGATCCGAGGTAGGCCAGGTACGGCCGGGACAGCGTGAGGCCCTCGGCCAGCCCGGCGCCGGCGCCGAGCAGCAGCCCGCCGGCGAGCCAGTACCCGGTGCCCCGCCGGAGCCCGATGAGAAGGCCGGCGAACGCGAGCACCGGCAGGATGTCCCGCAGCCCGTCGATGCGGACGAGCACGATGAGGCCGAGCGCGGCGCCCGCCAGGAACGCCTTCAGGCCGGCGCGCCGCCCCTCCTCCCGGCGGACGTCGTACATCAGCGAAAGCCCGCCCAGCAGCAGGATGATCGCGGGCAGTTCGCTGAACGTGCTGCGCGAGACGTAGAGCATCGGCAGTGTCAGCGCCAGCAGCAGCGCCCCGGCGGGCGCCCAGCGCGGGCCGGCGAGCCGCGCGACGAGCCCGGCGAACGCGAGCACGCCGCACGCGCCGAGCAGCGGCGCCATCAGCAGGATGCCGTGGGTGCCGCCGAGCCAGCCGCCGAGCGCGAGGACCAGCGGCATCCCCGCCATGAACTGCGGGACGATCGCGCCGCCGTCCTGGTAGAAGGCGGGGCTCGCGAACCGCAGTACGCCGTCCGCGCCGCCGAACGCCTCCCGCGCCTGCGGGATCGGCAGCGACCCGTGCTCGGTCAGCCAGACCGCGAACTGGACATAGGACGCCGGGTCGCGCCGGACGACGATCTGCTCTGCGCACATGACCACCTGGAGCACCAGGAACGCGGCCGTGATCGCGAGCACGCTCCCGGTCGTCCACCACGGCACCGCGTCCACGCCGCCGGAAGCATTGAGGCCGCCGCGCGGTCCGGGCGGCAGGTCACGCGGACGTGACCGCAGGCCGAGCCACAGCGTCACGGCCGCGGCCGGCACGAACAGCGCGATCGCCGGGACCGGCCGGAACACGCCCGCCATCAGCAGCGGCAGCGCGACCGCCAGCCACGCCACGACGAGCAGCGCCGGGGCCACCGTGACCCGGACGAGCAGCCGACCCGCGTTCATCGTCCCGTCCCGTGCTCGTCGGCGCAGTGCCCCGTGGCCTGCGGTTCGTTCAGGGGGTGGTCATCCACTCGTGCGGAGCGTAGCGGCACCGGCCGGGTGCTGGACCCCCGGCGATCACGCGGGCATACGCTCTGGCCATGAGCGCACACGTCGACGGCGCGGCCACGCCCGCGGAGCTGCTGCGGCGGCGGGTGGCCGGCGACCCGTCCAACCCGTTCGTCACCTTCTACGACGACGCGACCGGCGAACGCGTCGAACTGTCCGCGCGGACGTTCGACAACTGGGTCGCCAAGACGGCGAACTTCCTGGTGGACGGGCTGGGCGCCGAACCGGGCAGCCGCGTCGTGCTCGTCCTGCCGCCGCACTGGCAGACCGCGGTGTGGCTGCTGGCGTGCTGGTCGGCGGGGCTCGTCGCCGAGCCGGTCGACCCGGAGGCGGTCAGCGGACGAGACGGCGCCGAACCGATCGGGTCGTCCGGACCGTACATCCTGGCGGCGGCGCAAGAGGTGCTGGACGATGTGGTCGCCGATGAGGCGGCGGAGGAGATCGTCGGGCTGTCGCTGCACGCGCTGGGCGGTCCGCTGGCCGACTGCCCGCCCGGAGTGACCGACTACGCCGACGAGGTCCGCACCTACGGCGACAGGTTCGCTCCAGGGCCGGAAGTGACGCCCGATGCTCCTGCGCTGAGTGTGACAAAGGACACATTGAGCGGGGCGGACCTGGTGGACGCCGCCCGCAGGGCCGTCGAAAAACACGAGCTGGACGCGCGCGACCGCCTCCTGGTTGACGTGCCGTTCACCACACTCGACGGGGTACTGATGGGCTTGCTCGCACCACTAGCCTCGGGTGCTTCCGTCATAATCCAACGAAACTTTGATAAAGCCGCCCTAGATCGACGTCTGACCGTGGAGCATGTGACGGTGGTGGCCGGTCCACCCGGACCGAATCACGCATCCGGCTCCCCGTACCGGCTCGCCTGACCTACGCTCTCCTTGCCCTTGTCCCGTAACCCGACCCCTGAAAGCGGGCGATCCCCGTGTGGGGCTGACCCCCACACTCCCAAGAACCGCTGAGACCCGGACCACGGAGCGATGAACAGCAACCCGATGTACATGGAGTACGTCGACGACGCCGATCCGCAGCCGGCGCCGCGACGCGGCTGGCGCATCCTCGGATGGGTGTGCATCGGGCTGTCGGCGGTCATGGTGGTCGGCTCCCTCACCGCCTACGGCCTGTACCGCCAGGCGTTCGGGAACATCTCGCACGAGGACGTCAACGCCCAGCTCGGCCCCAACCGGCCGAAGAAGCTGAACAACGCGATGAACATCCTGGTGCTCGGCTCCGACACCCGCGCGGGCGCCAACGCCAAGTACGGCCGCTCGCTGAAGAACGAGCCGCCGCGGTCGGACACGATGATCCTGCTGCATCTGTCGCCCGGCGGCGGGCAGGCGATCGGCATCAGCTTCCCCCGCGACCTGATGGTCCGGATGCCGTCCTGCAAGAGCCGCAAGGGCACCGTGATCCCGGCGCAGACCCGCGCCCAGATCAACTCGTCGTTCACCAACGGCGGCGCGGCCTGCGTCATCAAGACGATCGAGAGCCTGTCCAACATCCGCATCGACCACTTCATGCAGGTCGACTTCAACGGGTTCAAGACCATCACGAACGCGGTCGGCGGCGTCCCGGTGTGCCTGCCGAAGGACGTCAACGACCCCAAGTCCGGGCTCCGGCTGAGCAGGGGCAAGCACGTGATCAAGGGCGAGACGGCGCTGTCGTACGTGCGCGTCCGGCACGGCCTCGGTGACGGCTCCGACACCGACCGCATCAAACGCCAGCAGAAGTTCATGGGCGCCCTCGCCAACAAGTCGATGAGCGCGGGCACGCTCAGCAACCCCAAGCGCCTCCTCTCGCTGATGAACGCGGTCACCAAGTCGCTCACCACCGACAAGGAACTGACGCCGCAGGTCATGATGGACATCGCCCAGGAGATGCAGGGCATGACCTCCGGCAAGCTGCGGTTCGTGACCGTCCCGTCCGGGCCCGACCCCCTCGACCCGAACCGGGTGGCGCTGAGCGCCACCGCGCAGCCGTTCTTCAACGCCGTCCGCAACGACAAGACCGTGCCCAAGGAGCCCAAGCCGGGCACGTCGAAGATCCCGCCCAGCCAGGTGCGGGTGCGGGTCTACAACGGCAGCGGCATCGACGGGCAGGCCGGGCGCGTCGCCGACGACCTGGAGTCGCAGGGCTTCCAGGTCACGGTCGGCGGGAACGCTCCCGCCCCCACCGCGACCACCAAGGTGCTGTACGGCACCGGAGCCGACCAGCAGGCCCAGACGCTGACCGCGCTGATCCCGAGCAAGCCGCAGCCGGCCGTGCGCACCACGGGCGGCACGCCGGGCGTCGTCGACCTGGTCGTCGGACGTGACTGGACGAACCTGAAGAGCGCCGGCGGCGGCATCCCCAAGCAGCAGGGTGAGATCCGCGCCAGCGACGACATCTGCAAGGAGAGCTGACCGGGCGGCCCCATGACCTACACCTCCAGCCCCTCCGGAGCCGACACGGCCCCGCCCCCCGCACCGCCGACCGGCACGGACCCGGCGGTACCCCCCGCCCCGGCCCCGGCGGCGCCGGGCACGCCGGCCGCCATCGGC
>NZ_BCQQ01000147.1 GCF_001552155.1 Actinomadura formosensis NBRC 14204
GTCCGCCGTCGCCCCCGCCGGCCGCCGCCGGCCGGGCCGTCCGCGCGGCGGCCGGGCGGGCGTCGGTGTCGGCGTCCTGCACGTCGGCCCCGTTCACGGACGTGTCGGGTTCGGCGGAGCCGTGCTGAGGTGCGGTCACAGCCGGTACCCCACGCCGGGCACGGTCTCGATCACCGGTGGGTCGCCGAGTTTCTTGCGCAGCGTCATCATCGTGACCCGCACGACGTTGGTGAACGGGTCGATGTGCTCGTCCCACGCCTTCTCCAGCAGGTGCTCGGAGCTGACGACGGCGCCGTCCGCGCTGAGCAGCACCTCCAGGACGGCGAACTCCTTGCGGGTCAGCTCGACCGGGCGGCCGTCCCGGGCGACCTCGCGGCGGGCCGGGTCGAGGGTGATCCCGGCCCGCTCCAGGACGGGCGGCAGCGGCGCGGCGGCGCGTCGGCCGAGCGCCCGCACCCGGGCGATCAGCTCGGCGAACGCGAACGGCTTGGCGAGATAGTCGTCCGCGCCGATGGACAGGCCCTCCACCCGGTCGTCCAGCTCGCCCGCCGCGGTCAGCATGATGATCCGCGCCGGATAGCGCTGCGCGACGAGCTGCTTGCAGACGTCGTCGCCGTGGACCTTGGGCAGGTCGCGGTCGAGCACGATCACGTCGTAGTCGTTGACGCCGGCCCGCTCCAGTGCACCCGCGCCGTCGTAGGCCACGTCCACGGCCAGCGTCTCCCGGCGCAGGCCGGTGGCGATCGCGTCGGCGAGCACCCGCTCGTCCTCGACGACTAGAACACGCACAGGGGGTTCCCTCTCTCGGTCGGGGCCACGGCCGGCCCACGGGCTTCCAGATATGCCACGGGCGCCGTAAGACGTCCGTAAGCAGGTGTTCAGCTCGGCGTAGACCGCACCCCGCCCGCACAGACGCAAGAATCCGCGAAAATTGCATCCGCGAACAGGTTTGCTTTCAGCTTAGGTCTGGGTAGGGCATGGAAACGATCCGGGAGGAGGCCCATGGGCGAGTTGTCACGCATGATCCAGCAGCGGCTCGACGATGCGTACGCGTCGCTGCGCACCGCCCACGCAGAAGGAGACACCTACCTGGTGGACATCCGTCAGGAGGAGATCAGCGAACTGCGCCGGATCGCAGCGAACAACGACATCGGCGTCGAACCACCCCGCTGCGACTGACCCGCCGCATATACACGAGCACCACCGCCGGCTGAGCCCGGGACGGCCCACCGTCCCGGGCTCAGCCGCGCACGGGGTCGAGCGGGACGAGAAGGGCGTGCAGGGCCTCGAACGTGCCCGGTCCGGCGGCCACGGTCAGCTCCGGGCCCGCGGGCGCCCCGTGCAGGCCCTCGACGCGTCCGCCCGCCTCCTGGACGATCAGCGCGCCGGCGGCGATGTCCCACGCCTGGACGCCGCGCTCGTAGTACGCGTCGACCCGTCCCGCCGCGAGGGAGCACAGGTCCACACAGCACGAGCCGCCGCGCCGGATGTCGCGGACGTTCGGCAGCACACCGGTGAGCACCTGCGCCTGCCGGGCGCGCCGTGCCGCGTCATAGCCGAACCCCGTGGCGACCAGGGCCGCGCCGAGCGGCACCCCGGCGTTCACGCGAAGCTCGCGGGCGCCGGAGACGGTGTGCAGGAGGGCGCCGCCGCCGCGCACCGCCGTGTACGACTCGCCGCGGCGCGGTATCTCCACGGCGCCCGCGACGGCCTCGCCGTCCACTTCGGCGGCGATGCTGACCGCCCAGTCGGGCAGGTCGTAGAGGTAGTTGACGGTGCCGTCGATCGGGTCGATCACCCAGCGGACGCCGCTACCGCCCGCACGGGTGCCGCCCTCCTCGCCGAGGAACGCGTCGTCCGGGCGAACCGCCCGGATCCGCTCGATGATCAGCCGCTCGGCCGCGCGGTCCATCTGGGTGACGACATCGGTCGGCGACGACTTGGTCTGCACGACGTCCGGGCCGCCCGCGGGACGCTTGTCGACCAGCATCCGGCCGGCCTCGCGGGCGGTCGCGGCGGCCAGTTCCAGCAGTTCGCCGGCCAGGCTCATCCGGCGTCCTCCAGGAGGTGGCGGGGCAGCGCCGCGAAACGGGGGTCGGCGCCGGGGGTGGCCGCGCGCGCGAACGCGAGACCGAGTTCGGCGGCCCGCCCGGCGGCCTCCACGTCGAGGTCGTACTTGACCTCCATGTGGTCGGAGACGAACCCGATCGGCACGACCGCGACGGCGCGGACGTCCTCGCCGTGGAGCTTCTCCAGATGGTCGGTGATCTGCGGGTCCAGCCAAGGCTGGCTCGGTGGCCCGCTCCGGCTCTGGTAGACGAGATCCCACGGCGCCCCAGGGGCCGCCTTCTGCGCGACGGTGCGCGCGGCCTCCTCCAGTTCGGCCACGTACTTCTCCTGGCCGGGCTGGGACAGGGGGACGCTGTGCGCGGTGAAGACGAGGCGTGCGCCTTCTGGGAGGCGGCCCAGCGCGTCCTTGGTCGCGTCCACGAACGGCTCGATGAAGCCGGGCCGGTCGCAGTAGACAGGGAGCTTGTCGATCTCAGGGGCGCCCGGGACCTCTTCGCGCGCACGGGCGATGTCGGCCAGGTACTGGTCGTTCGTGGAGAAGCCGCTGTAGGCGGACGTGACGAACGCGGCCGCGCGGCGGATCCCGTCGGCCTTCATCTGCCGGACGGTGTCGGCGAGATAGGGAGTCCAGTTCCGGTTGCCCCAGTACACCGGCAGATCCACGCCATAGGTCGCGAAGTCGGTTTCGATCGCGGACTTGAGGTCCCGGCACAACTGGTTGATCGGGCTGACCCCGCCGAACAGGAAGTAGTGCTCCCCAACCTCCTCCAGGCGTTCCTTTGGGATGTTGCGGCCCCGGGTCACGTTCTCCAGGAACGGGATCACGTCCTCGGGTCCCTCCGGTCCCCCGAAGGACAGCAGAAGCAACGCGTCATACGACGTCATGCCTCCATCCAACCAGCCTCCGCGCAGCGCCCGATCCTGGGGCGCCGTCCCGTTGCTCAGGTGTACCGGGCCGCGTACGCCCTGGCCAGGTTGAGGACCTTCTGCACGTACCAGTCGGCGTGGTTGTAGTGCCACACCGCGTTGTAGAGCTGCTTGCCGCCGCGTCCCGCGCCGTTCGCGCACAGGTACCTGGCCGCGCCCGGGATGGCGTCGAAGGGGTTCATGATGTCGGCCTTGCCGTCCCCGTCGCCGTCCACCCCGTACGCCTTCCACGTCGCGGGCATGAACTGCATGGGGCCGAGCGCGCCCGCGCTGGACCGGCCGGCGTTGCGCCCGTGGTCGCTCTCCACCTGGCCGATCGCGGCGAGGACCGTCCAGGACAGGCCCGGGCAGGTCGTGGCCGCCTGCTTGTAGAGGTCCAGGTAGCCGCTCGAACGGCCGTCACCGGCCCGGTACCTGCTCTCGTGCAGGTTGAGCACGTTGGTGCGGGGGCCGAGGACCTTGCGGACGGCCTTGACGACCTTGGCGGGGCTGACGCCCGGCGCATTGACCAGGACCGCCACATTCGGGACGAGGCCCATCTCGCCGCCGGACCTCTCGCTGACGAGCATGTCGATGCCGGGCAGGCCGAGCGGGCCGGAACCGCCCATCATGAGGTTCGGCATCGTCCGCGCCACGACCGGATACTGGTAGCCCCGGGTGAGCTGCAGCTGCCCGGCGGCGGCCGAGGAGACCACGAACCTGTCGGCGGCCAGCGCCTCCCACAGCTCGGTCCTCTTGGCCGTGCCGGGCGGCGTCCAGGACCGGAACGAGGACGGGTCCACGGCGAACGCGTTCACCTGGCGGCCCTGCAGCTGGACGGCGCCGCCGGCGACCGCCGTCACGTCCTTGACCCTGCTCAGCCTCGCGATCCGCTTGATCTTGGCGGCGGAGATCGAGCCGGCGCCGACCGCGAGCACGTCCGGCGGCACGATGCGGCGCAGCGGCGCGACCTGGCCGCCGGTGGCGACGTTGACCGGGTCGCCGGCGCCGGTGCCGGGCCGCCGGTCCCGCGGCGAGTCGGACGCGGTGGGCCCCGCCCGTTCGGTGGTCAGCGCCGCGTAGACGCCGCCGGAGGTGCTGGCCATGGCGAGGACGGCGATGCCGCCGATGACGAACGGGAGCGCACGTCCACCCCGCCGCGTCCGCCCGTCCCTGCGCGGATTGCGCTGCTTCTTCTCCGGCCTGGGTCTCGGCGGGCGGGCGGGAGGCGCCTCGCCATCGCCGGACGCTTCCCCGATGGGGCCGGTGCGTGATGCTGATGGAGAAGCCACAACATTTCCCAACGAGTGTCGCTACGGACGGTTACCCAGCCGTGGTTACGGGATCGTACGTTATCGCCGGCTCCGCGCTCTCCCCGGGGCGAAAACATGAACTTTCCTCACGATCGATTGCCGAGTAGAGTCGCCGCATGTCCCCCGAGACCAACTCAAAATGGCAGAACTGGGCGGGAAACCAGCAGGCCACACCCCAGCGCGTCGCGACGCCGCGCACCCCCGATGAGGTGGCCGCGGCGGTCCGGTCGGCCGCCTCCGACGGCCTCACCGTCCGCATGACCGGCACCGGGCACTCCTTCACCGGCGCCGCCGTCGCCGAGGGCGTCCTGCTACGCCCCACGGCGCTCACCGCGGTCCGCTCGGTCGATCCCACGACCGGGCTCGTCACCGTCGAGGCGGGGCTCCCGCTGCACAGGCTCAACCGTGTCCTGGACGAGCATGGTCTCGCGCTGGCCAACATGGGCGACATCCAGGAGCAGACCGTCGCCGGCGCCCTGCAGACCGCCACGCACGGCACCGGACGCGACGCCGCCGGCCTCGTCTCGCAGGTCGCCGCGCTCGAACTCGTCCTGGCCGACGGCACGACCGTCACCTGCTCGCGCGAGGAGCGTCCCGACCTGTTCGACGCCGCCCGCGCGGGTCTCGGCGCGCTCGGCATCGTCACCGCCATCACCTGGCGGACCGTCCCCTCGTTCTTCCTCCGGGCACAGGAGGAACCGATGAAGTGGGACGAGGTCCTCGCGCGCGTGGACGAGTTCGACGCCGCCAACGAACACTTCGAGTTCTACTGGTTCCCCCATACCGAGGGCTGCCTGACCAAGCGGAACAACCGCGTCGAGGGCCCCGCCGAGCCGGTGTCCAAGTTCAGGTACTGGCTGGACGACCGCTTCCTGTCGAACACGGTCTTCGAAGCCGTCAACAGGGTCACGCACCTGGCGCCCGCCACGACACCGTTCGTCAACGGGATCTCCGCCAAGGCACTCGGGGCCCGCACCTACAGCGACACGTCCCACAAGGTCTTCACGAGCCCGCGGATGGTCCGCTTCAAGGAGCAGGAGTACGCGATCCCGCGGGAGGAACTCGTCCCGGCGCTGCGTGAGCTTCGCTCCCTGTTCACGAAGCGGAATTGGCGGATCAGCTTCCCCATCGAGGTCCGGGTGCTGCCCCCGGAGGACGCCTGGCTCTCGATGGCCCACGAGCGGCGGAGCGCTTTCATCGCCGTGCACGTCTACCACCGTGACCCGCATGAGGAGTACTTCCGCGGCGTCGAAGAACTTCTGACCGGGTTCGACGGCCGTCCGCACTGGGGCAAGCTCCACACACGCGACGCGTCGTATCTGGAGAAGGTCTACCCCCGGTTCGCGGACTTCCGCGCCCTGCGGGACGAGCTGGACCCTGAGCGCCGGTTCGCGAACCCGTACACGAGGCAGGTCTTCGGCGACTAACCGGCGGGCGTCTGCGGGACGCCGCCGCCCTGCCCGCCGCCCTGCCCGCCGTTCTGGCCGCCCCCGGTCGGCGCCGGCGTCCGCGGAGTGGTCGGCACCGGGGTCGTCGGCTCCTGCGTGGGCCGCTCGGTCGGCCGGGTCGTCGGCGCAGGCGCCGGAGTGGGCGCCTGCGTCGAAGGCGTCTCACTCGTCGGCTCCCGGCTCGGGGCGGTGCTCCGGGGCTCGGTCGGGCGGCCGGACGGGCTCTGCGGCGGCGGGTTGCCCGGCTGCCCGCCACCCCCGCCGTTCCACACCCTCGTGACGGTCAGCCCGCTGTTGCCGCCCTGGCCGATGGGCCCGCCGGTCGCCGCCTCGTAGGCGGTGATCCCGCCGATGACGACGGCGAACACCGCCGCCGACGAGACCACCAGCTTCACCCAGTGCGCCTTGGCCCAGCGGACCGTGCTCTGCCACGCCGTCCGGCGGACGACCTCGCGCACCGCGTCCTCGCCGGCCGCCGCGGCGAGCGATCCGGCGACCGCGTCCCTCGGGTCCAGGCGGGTGACGTTCGGATCATCGACCGGGTCGAGCCGGGTGGCGTTCGGGTCACCGCCGAACGGCGGGTCGAACCGCGTCGCGCCCGGATCCCCGGACCACACCGCGGTCCTGGTCGGATCGGCGCTCGTCGCCTCGTCCGCCGCGCCCTCGGCCACCGCCCGCCGCCGCATCGCCGCCTGCACGTGGGTCAGCTCCCTGAGCTGGTCCCGCCCCTGGTCGAGGTAGTGCTTGCCCACCACCGCCCCGGCCGTCGAGATCACGCTCATCAGGGCCGCGCCGATGATCGTCCCGTACACGCCCAGGTAGGACGCCCCGAAGGCGGCGGCCGCCGTCGCTCCCGCACTCGCGATCAGCTGCGTGGTGCTGAGATCCGGCAGCTTGCGCGGCATTCCTCCACTCACCCCTGTCCATAACCACAAATCCCCCGAACGGAAACTAACCGGAAGATCTGCGTGTTCCTGCCCAGTACGTGACACTCGCAACGTCCGGCGACTGGAACCGCACCGCCACGTCGGGCACAGTGTGGAAAAGAATGCACAAGGATCCGTCATGCCGGCCCTCGGCCGGTCACGTCCCCGGCAATCTTGGTCAGGTGTCCTCTTCCACCTCGTGAAGGGGGCTTCGAGAGCGGCGATGTTCGGACATGCCGGGTACGGTGCTGGCAGCAGGTGTGTCCGAAAGAGAGACTCGGGAACCCGGGGGAAGGGCACGCATGCGCCCTCGGTGGGCATCGGGCGGCCGACCGTGAGAGCACGGTCGCACGCTCCGGTGTCCTCCGTGCCATCAGGACAGGGCAGGAAGGACACGCATGCAGGAGCTGCGCCTCGTCGCGGTCAGCGAGGACGGAACGTACCTCGTCCTTGCCACCGCGGGCCGGGGCACCCGGTTCACCCTGCCCGTCGACGACCGGCTGCGCGCCGCAGTCCGTGGGCATTTCTCCCGCCTCGGCCAGTTCGAGATCGAAGTGGAGAGTCCCTTGCGTCCCAAGGAGATCCAGGCCCGCATCCGATCCGGTGAGACCGCCGAGGAGATCGCCGAGTCGGCGGGCATCCCGGTCGAACGCGTTCGCTGGTTCGAGGGTCCGGTCCTGCAGGAACGCGAGTACATGGCCCAGCAGGCGCAGCGCGTCGCCGTCCGCCGCCCCGGCGAGTCCACCCCCGGCCCGCCGCTCGGCGAGACCGTGGAGGAACGCCTCGGCCGCGGCGGCGTCGACCTCGAAGAGGCCGAGTGGGACTCCTGGAAGTGCGAGGACAGCACCTGGCGCGTCCGCCTCTCCTTCTTCGAGGGCGGCCGCCCGTACGCCGCCGAGTGGACCTTCGACCCGCGCCGCCGGCACGTCTCCCCGCTGGACGAGGTCGCCGCCCGGCTGACCTCGGTCGAATGGGACGACGACGTGCTCTCCGACACCGTCACTCCGCTCGTCCCGCGGCGTCCCGCCATGAAGGTCGTCGCCGGCGACCGCGCCCCGGCGGCCCGCGGCCTGCCCGCCGACCCCGGCGCCCCCGAGCCCCTCCGCGCCGCCGAGCCCCGCGAGTACCTCATCGAGCGCGGCCGGATGACCGACCCCCGCTCCCCCTTCCGCGAGACCTCCGAGCCCCCTCCGCTGCGCGAGGCCGCCCGTCCCTGGTCCCCCGAAGAAGCCCGCGAGCAGGAGATCGGCGAAGCGCGCGAAGGCGCACAGGCGGGTGGACCCGGGGCGACCGCATTGCACGACGTCTCGCAGGCGCCCGGCGACGCCCGGCCGCAGGACGAGCACGAAACGGCGCAGGCCGGCGACACGTCCCCGGCACACGACGAGCACGAACTCGGCGAAGACCGCGAAAACGCACAGGCGGGCGAGCCCGGGACGGCCGGTGACGCGTCGCAGACGCGCGGCGACGTCCACCCGCGCGACGAGGACGAATCCGACGAAGCACGCGAAGGCGTACAAGCCGCCGAGTCCGGAACGGCCACACCGCACGACTCCGCGCAGACGACGGACGCCGTCCGGGCCCAGGACGAGCGCGAGTCCGACGAAGATCGCCAAAGCACCCGGGCGGACGAGCCCGGGACGGCTGCGCTGCACGGCACCTCGCAGGCGCCCGGCGACCGGCCCCAGGCCGAGCGCGACAAGGACGAAGCCGGCGAGGCGGCGCACACGGACGAGCGCGAACTCGGCGAAGACCGCGAAAACGCACAGGCGGGCGAATCCGCGGCGGCCGAGCCGCACGACGCTCCCCAAACGCCGGGTGCCGCGCAGCCGCGGGATGAGCCCGAAACCGCGCAGATCGATGCGGACGAGGAAGCACGGGCGGGCGAGCCGCACGACGTCTCGCAGGCGCCCGGCGACGCCCGGCCGCAGGACGAGCACGAAACGGCGCAGGCCGGCGACACGTCCCCGGCACACGACGAACGCGAACTCGGCGAAGACCGCGAAAACGCACAGGCGGGCGAGCCCGAGACGGCCGAGCCGCAGTCCGGCGGGGGTGAGACGGCGCGGTCCGTCCCTCCGCGGGATGAGGACGAATCCGGCGACGCGGCTCAGCGCCAGGCCATCACACGTGCGGGCGACGGCGGCGCGGCGGCCGGGCGGTCGCGGGGTGCCGCGGCTCAGCCGCGCACGGCGGAGGCGCCGGGCGCGGAGAAGCCTTCGCCGGCCAAGAGGCCGGCGGCGCAGCGGCAGGCGGCGCGGCCGCCGGCCAAGAAGAAGCCGGCGAGCCGTCCCACCATGCCCGCCGCGCAGGACAAACCGGTCACCGGATCGCCCGCGGCCGCCGCGAACGGCGAGTCCGCGGCGGCCCAGCGGCCGGCCCGGCGCCGCAAGCCCAAGGGCAAGCGTGCCTCCGTCCCGTCCTGGGACGAGATCATGTTCGGCGCGCGCCGTCCCGACTAGGCGGCGCGTCGGCGGGCGGAGCCTCCAGGAACGGGGCCAGCCAGGCGGGGGTGATGGCGGCGGCCAGGGCGACCGCGTCCTCCTCGGCCATGTCGGCCGAGGAGTAGCCGCCCTCGCCCGCGCCGACGGCGGCGAAGAGGGTGGCGAGGCCGAGGCGGCGCTGGAAGAGGGTCCGGCGGATGCGCCAGCCGACGATGGCGCCGTGCTCGATGACGACCTGGCGGCGGCGCAGGGAGCCTGAGCGGACGCTGAGGCGTCCGCTGTCGGTGCCGTGGCCGAGCTGGCGGTACCGGTCCAGGCCCAGCGGGACGGCGAGGACGGCCAGGACGGCGCATACGTAGGCGACCCACGGCTGACCTGCCAGGACGGCCAGGACGGCGATGCCCACCGGGGGCGCGGCGGCACGGGCCACGCGGCGGCTGCGGGCGGCGGGCGGGTGGGCGACCAGGGGGCCGGGAACGGCGCCGACGATGCGGGTGGCGAGGGATTCGGCGACCGTGCGCGGCGCCGCGGGCAGGAGGCGGCCCCGGTGGGCGGCGTCCCCGAGCCCGGTGATGAGGGCACCGAGGCGGGTCACGCCGGCCATGCGCTCGAACGGGTTGTCGGTGAGTTCGACGCCGCGCAGCCGGCGGCGTTCGAGCGAGACGCTGCGCCGGGTGACCAGGCCGCGTTCGGCGACGACGGAGCCGTCCCGCTCGTGGACGGTGAAGTCCCAGTTGAACAGCGTGAACGCGATGACCGACATGACCGGCATGGCGATCAGGACCAGGAGGACCAGCGCGAGGACGAGGGCGGAGGGGAGGCCGACCACGTCGTGGCCGAGGTTCGCCACGCGTTCCCGCGTGATCAGGCCGAGGTCGTCCCCCAGGTTGTAGACGGTGCCGAGGAGGCTGCCCGCCACCGCGAACGGGGTCAGCAGGTAGGCGCCGCTGAGCGGGGCGTAGACGTACCAGCGGGGCCGCATCCGGGCGAGGACACGGCGGGGCGGGGTCCCCGCGTCCCGGGCCAGCAGGGCGCGGCGGAGCCGTTCGGCCTCGTGCCGGGAGACGGCGTTCAGTTCCCCTTCACCACCGTCCGCTCCGGCGTCGATGTGGACGATCGCGAGACCGAGCAGCCTGTGCGGGAGGGACGCGCTGATGTCCACGCCACGGATCCGGTCGCGCGGAATGCTTTTGACCGACCGTCCTATGAGCGCGCGCCGGAGCTCTATGCGGTCGTCATGCAGGACGTAGGTGAACGTCAACCAGCTGGCGACGTGGAAGAACAACCCCAGCGTCAGGCCGACGATGGTGAAGTAGAACGCCGTGGACATGCCGCCGACCAGCAGACCCGTGGCACCGGCGGCGAGGAGGGCGATGAGTTCGCGGACGGCGCCGACGACGAACGTGAGCGGATGCAGCCGCACGTTCACGTCGCGTCGTCGCGGAGGTCGTGCGCGCGGTGCGCGAGGTCCTCGGCCAGGCGGGTCGCCACGCCTACGGGAAGGCCGGACACCTCCGAGGAGCCCGTATGGGACGCCGTGTTGACCTCGATGGTGGCGAGCCCCAGCATCCGCTCGATCCAGCCCTGTTTGGCGTCGACGGTTTGGATGCGGCCTACGGGCACCAGCAGCCATTCGCGGCTGAACCAGCCCGTCCGGGTGTAGACGACGTCGGCGCTGACCTCCCAGCGGTGGACGCGGTAGCGCCAGACGGGCGCGACGGTGACCATGAGCAGTCCGGCGGCGCCGATGATGTAGGGCAGCCAGCCGACACGCCCGGACAGCCAGCCGGGCAGGGCGTCCCAGTGCGCATCGCCGGCCCAGGCCGCCACACCCAGGGCGAGGCCGAACGCGAGCCCCCAGAGCAGCAGGTATTCGATCGCCCAATGCGCGATGGCGCGGCGTGAAAGCCGGTGTGCGGGCGGCCGGAGCCGCGGCGGGTGCGGCCCCCCGCCGTCCTTCTGGCGACCGCGCCGCACCGTCGTCACACCGCGAGTTTAGAACGCCGGAGACCCTCTCCCGCCGTTCCGGCCTGGACGAGCCGCCGGACTCAGTGGCCCGCCCCCGCGCCGTCAGCGTTTTGTCAGAGGCGCGTGCGAGGTTGAGAGCGCATATCACGCAGCCCGCGGAGCCTGAGCGGAGCGGCGGGAAAACCGAATGCGCACCGCCCCGGACAACACATATTTTGTCTGCTTCCCCGTCCGACGGGGCACAGACGTCCGGCAGACGAGTCCCAGGAGATCACATGACATACGCGATCCAGGCCGAGAGCTTGGAGAAACGGTTCGGTGAGACCCAGGCGCTGGCCGGCGTCTCGCTCACCGCCCAACCCGGAACGGTCCTCGGGGTGCTGGGGCCGAACGGCGCCGGCAAGACGACCATGACCCGCATCCTCGCCACGCTGATCGAGCCGACCGGCGGCACCGCCGAGGTCGGCGGGTTCGACGTGGTCAAGGAGGCGCACAAGGTGCGCCAGCTCATCGGCCTGACCGGCCAGTACGCCGGGGTGGACGAGATGCTGACCGGCACCGAGAACCTCATCCTGATCGGACGGCTGCTCGGCCTTTCCCGGAAGGCGGCCAGAACGCGCGCCGCCGAGCTGCTGGAGCGGTTCCAGCTCACCGAGGCCGCCGAACGCGCCGCCAAGACGTACTCGGGCGGGATGCGCCGCCGCCTCGACCTGGCGGCGAGCCTGGTCGGCCGCCCGCAGATCCTGTTCCTGGACGAGCCGACCACCGGCCTCGACCCGCGCAGCCGGGGCGGCCTGTGGGACATCGTCCGCGGCCTGACCGACGACGGCGTCACCGTCCTGCTGACCACGCAGTATCTGGAGGAGGCCGACCAGCTGGCCGACGACATCATCGTCATCGACCACGGCCGGGTCATCGCGCACGGCACGTCCGACATGCTGAAGGCGCAGGTCGGCGGGCAGGTGCTGGAGGTACGCCCGGTCAAGGAGAGCGACGGCGACACCGCGGCGCGGATCGTCGGCGAGCTGGCCGAGGCCGTCCCCGAGGTCCGCGACGGCCTGATCAGCGCGCCGATCGGCGACCCGGAGCTGATGCCCGCCGTGGTCCGCCGCCTCGATGACGCCGGGGTCGCCGTCGGGGAGCTGTCGCTGCGCAAGTCCAGCCTGGACGAGGTGTTCTTCGCCCTCACCGGTCACCACACCGACGACATCGACGCCGAGGCCGGCGAACCGGCCCGGTCCACTGACAAGGCTCAGTCCACCGACAAGGAAGGGGCGTCCGCATGACCACCGCGGCATTCGCGCCACAGGACCTGTCCAAGCGGGTCGCCCCGGCCACGGCCCTGCGCAACACGGTCACGCTGGCCTGGCGCAACCTCGTCCAGATCAAGCACAACCCGATGGAGCTGCTGGACCTGTCCATCCAGCCCATCATGTTCGTGCTGCTGTTCGCCTACGTGTTCGGCCCGGCGATGGAGGGCAGCGTCGAGGCGTACCTGCCGATCGTGATCCCCGGCATCATCGCGCAGAACGCCCTCTTCGCCGGGATGAGCACCGG
This sequence comes from Actinomadura formosensis NBRC 14204, assembly GCF_001552155.1. Taxonomy (GTDB): domain Bacteria; phylum Actinomycetota; class Actinomycetes; order Streptosporangiales; family Streptosporangiaceae; genus Spirillospora; species Spirillospora formosensis. The sequence goes on from NZ_BCQQ01000147.1 coordinate 12,633, forward strand.
TTTCGGGCTGAACACCGACATCACCAAGGGCGTGTTCGACCGGTTCCGGAGCCTGCCGATCGCGCGCAGCGCCCCGCTCGCCGGACGGATCATCGCCGACACCGTCAAACAGGCGTGGTCGATGACGGTCCTGCTGCTGGTCGGCATCGCCATCGGCTTCCGGGTGGAGACGAACGTCCTGGCGCTCCTCACCGCGTTCGCCCTCCTGCTGGCCTTCGCGATCCTGTTCTCCTGGACGTCGGTCTACATCGCGATGAAGGTCAACGAACCGGAGAAGGTGCAGATCTTCGGGTTCGTGGTGATCTTCCCGTTGAGCTTCCTCAGCACCGCGTTCATCAAGTCGACCCACGGCATCCCCGGCCCGGTGGCGTACATCATGGACAACAGCCCGGTGACCCACCTGGTCGAGGCGCTGCGAGGCCTGCTGGTGGGCGGCCCCGTCCTGGAGCACGCCTGGATCTCCCTCGCCTGGGGCATGGGCATCTCCCTGGTCTTCGCCCCCCTTTCCCTGAGGGCCTTCAAACAGCGCGCGTGATCTCGGGGGCGGACGGTCCGGCCACCGGTCAGGTGGCCGGGCCGGCCTGCGGGAGTTCGCTGGGGTCGGGCAGGGCGAAGGCGGTCAGGATGTCGCGGAAGGTGCGGGTCCGGCCGGTGTCGTAGGCGGCGGTGAAGGCTTCTTCGCCCAGGTCGGCGCGGGTCGCGGCCTCTATGGCGAGGACGTCCGGCTGGGAGAGGTCGCGGGTGCCGCGCAGGGCGTCGGCGGTGCCGAGGAGTTCGGCGGCACGGCGGGGGTCTGCGAGAAGGCGGGCGCGTTCGGCGTGGCCGGCCAGAACATGGGAGAGAACCGGGTAGTCCTGGGCTTGGACGGCGCCGCGCAACGCCTCGTCCAGGCGGGCGGCGGCGGAGTCCATGGCGCCCATCGCCATGTCGAGCTGGGCGCGCGTGCACAGGACCATGGCGCGGAACTGCGGGGGGCCTGGCAGGTCCTCGGTGAGCTCCTCGGCGCGTGCCAGGCGGCGCAGGGCTTCGGCCATGTCGCCGGAGCGGCGGGCGAACTCGCCGAGCTGGTAGTGCAAGGCGGCCGTCTTCTCCGGCCCGAGCGAGACGGAGTCGCGCATGGCGGTGTGGAGGAGCGTCTCGGCCCGCTCCCGTTCGCCGATGAGGTCCAGTTCGTTCGCCAGTCTCATGTGGACGTGCAGGAGCCCTGCGGTACCGCCGCCCAGCTCGGCGTTCAGCCGCAGCGCCTCCTCGTAGAGGGCGACGGCGCCATGGTGGTCGCCGTGGCGGCCGAGGATCTCCGCCTGTGAGGTCAGGGTGAACGCCAGGCCCCAGCGGTCGCCGGACTCGCGGAAGGCGGCCAGAGCCCGGTCGAAATCGTCCTCGATCCGGTCGATCCGCCCGAAGTTCTGGGAGATCTGGCCCCGGATGAAGTACGCCAGGCCGCGCACCCATGGGTCGGGGTCGTCCAGCAAGGTCTCGATGCCAGGGGCGGACGACGGGTCCCAGCCGACCGTGTACATCCAGGTGGTTTCGAGGACGAGCCGCAATACCGGGTGCAGGGACGCGCGGTCGAGCCCGGCGCAGATGTCCTGGGCGCGCGTGAGCCAGGCGGAGATGCGGTCGCCGTCGGGCTGGTTGTCCAGCAGCGTCAGGGCGCTGAGCGCGAGGACACGGGCGGTGGTCTGGTCATCGGGGACGCCGGGGAGGGCGAGGATCTCCTCCAGGTTTTCCACACCGTCACCGAGCCGGCCGTGCAGGAACCAGTACCAGCCGAGCGCCGCGCAGAGCCGCATGGCGAGCGGGGCGTCCGCGGCGGAGATCGTCCAGCGGAGGGCGGCGGAGGTGTTGTCGACTTCGGTGGACAGGAGGCGCAGCCACGGCAGCTGGTCCGCGCGGTTCAGGTGCGGCTCGGCCTCCTCGGCGAGCCGCACGAAGTACTCGGCGTGCGCCCGCCTGGTCGCGGCCTCGTCGCCGGACTCGGCGAGGCGTTCCAGGCCGTAGGCGCGGATCGTCTCCAGCATCCGGTAGCGGGGTTCGGGGCCCGTGACGGTCACCAGCGACTTGTCGGCGAGCGCGGCGAGGAGGTCGAGGGTCGCGGCCCGGTCCGGGCCGGGGCCGGCGCAGACCGCGTCGGCGGCGTCCGCGGTCGCGCCGCCGGGAAAGACGGCGAGGCGGCGCCAGAGGATCCGTTCGGGTTCCTCCAGCAGGTCCCAGCTCCATTCGACGGCGGCGCGGAGGGTCCGGTGCCGTGGCAGGGCGGTGCGGCTGCCCGCGGTGAGCAGCCGGAACCGGTCGTCCAGCCGGCCCGCGATCTGCGCGGGCGTCATCGCGCGGAGCCGGGCGGCGGCCAGCTCGATCGCCAGCGGCATCCCGTCCAGGGCCCGGCATGTCCGGACGACCGGGGCGACGTTGGCCGCGGTGACCGCGAAGCCCGGCGAGACGGCCGCGGCGCGGTCGGCGAACAGCCGGACGGCCGGGTAGGTCAGCGCCTCCCGCGGTCCGGCGGTGGCCGGCGGCGGTTCCAGCGGCTCGACCGGCCAGAGCGTCTCCCCGGTGATGCCGAGCGGTTCGCGGCTCGTCGCGAGGATCCGGACGCCGGGGCATTTCTCCAGCACCCTCCCCGCGAGCCGCGCCGCCGCGTCCAGCAGGTGCTCGCAGTTGTCGAGGACCAGCACGAGCCGCCGGCCCGCCAGTGCCGAGACGAGCCGGTCGGACGGGTTCGGCGCCGGTCCGGGGCCGCCGATCAGGGTCATCTCGCGGAGCCCGAGCGCGGTGATGACGGCGGCCGGGACCTCGGCCGGGTCGGTGACGGGCGCCAGTTCGACGAGCCGGGCGTCGCCCGGCATCCGGTCGGCGGTCTCCAGCGCCAGCCGGCTCTTGCCCGACCCGCCCGGTCCGGTCAGCGTGACGAGCCGTGCCCGCGCCAGCAGGTCGTCCACCCGCTTGAGGTCGGTGTCGCGGCCGATGAAGCTGGTCAGCCGTGCCGGCAGGTTCCCCCTGGGCGGCTCGGGCGGCGTTGGGACGTCCGGCAGCAGGGACGCGTCCTGCCGCAGAACCGACAGGTAGACGGCCTCCAGCTCGGGGGACGGGTCGACGCCGAGCCCCTCCCCCAGGGCGCGCTTGGCCTGCGCGTACCGGGCCAGTGCCTCCGCCTGGTGTCCGGAGGCGTAGAGGGCGCGCATCAGCAGGGCGATGACGGGCTCGCGCAGCGGGTCGCCGGCGGCGAGGGCCTGCAGTTCGGGGATCAGTTCCGCGTGGCGGCCGAGCGCCAGGTCGGCGTCCAGCCGTTCCTCAAGCGCGGTGCGGCGCAGGGAGTCCAGGCGGGCGGTGGGCGCCTGCGCGAACCGCAGGCCCGCGGCGTCCGCGAGCGCCGGGCCGCGCCACAGCGCGAGCGCCGCACCGAGGCCGG
>NZ_BCQQ01000148.1 GCF_001552155.1 Actinomadura formosensis NBRC 14204
GGTGGCGCCGGCCCCGGTGGAGGACGCGCCGGTCGTGCCGCGGGCGGCGGCGGCCCGGCTGCGGCGGATCCTCGGCGGGGAGCAGATCCGGGTGCTGCCCGAATGGCTGGACGCCGCGGCGGCGCACGGCTGGCGCGTCCCCCCGCAGGCGCTTCCCGACCTGCTGGACCGCGGCCGCAGTGACCGGGTGCTGCGGCCGTCGATCGCGCGGGCGGCCGGGCGGCGCGGAGTGTGGCTGGCCCTGCAGAACACCGACTGGGCCTACCTTGTCGGTTCCGGGGACGATCCGGGCGGCGGTCACGAGGTGTGGGAGACCGGGACGCGCAACCGCCGGGTCGCGTACCTGACCAGGCTCCGCAAGACCGAGCCGGGCCGCGCAAGGGAGCTGCTGCGGCAGACGTGGGGCAAGGAGCCCGCACCTGATCGCGCCGCCTTCATCGCCACGTTCGAGCACGGGCTGTCGCCGGACGACGAGGAGTTCCTGGAGGCGGCCCTGGAGGATCGGGGAAAGGACGTCCGGCAGCGCGCGTCCGACCTGCTGGCCCGCGTGCCCGGGTCCGCCTACGGGGAGCGGATGGCGGCGCGCGCCCGCGCCTGCCTGACGCCGGAGGTCCGCACCGTGCGGGGGCGCGAGCAGACCTGGATCCGGGTGAGCCCGCCGCAGGCCCATGACGAGGACATGGCCCGCGACGGCATCCCCTTCCATCCCAGCGGGTCGTTCGCGCCGCGAAGCGGGGGCGAACCGGTCGGTACGCGGGCGGCGTGGCTGCGCGAGATCCTCGCCCGCACTCCCCTGTCCACCTGGACGGACCTGTTCGGGCTGCCGCCGATGGAGGTCGTGTGCCTGCCGGTCTCCGATCCGGGCGGGCGCGACGTCCACATCGGCTGGGCCAAGGCGGCGCTCGGCCGGCGCGACGGCGCCTGGGCGCGGGCGCTGCTCAAGGGCGGCGTCATGGTGGACGAGCCGGAGGCGCTCGCCGACCTGCTGTCCGTCCTGCCGGAAGGCGAACGCGACGCGGCGGCGGCCGACCTGATCCGCTGGGTGGAGGGGCGGCCCGATCTGCTTCGGGTGCTGGAGCGGGTGCCGGGGCCGTGGACGGGCGCGCTCGCGGCGGCGGTGGCCGCCACGCTGAACGCGTCCGCCGGGCGTCCCTCGCGGCCCGCCGAGCACCTGATCATCCAGCTGTGCCGGCTCGCCGACCAGCGGCTCGATCCGTCCGCCGTGTCCCGCATCGCGCTCGGCGGCACCGTCCCGCACGCCCTCACCGAACTGATCGCCACCCTGCGTTTCCGCGACGAGATGCTGAAGGAGCTCACGCCTTGACCGACGACCAGGTGCCGGGTGGTCTGGAGGGTCGCCCCTCCAGAGAGGGCAGGGACGCGGTTCTGCGTCCGCACGCCGAGCAGGAGTACGCCGGCGAGCTGGCGCGGCTGGCCGAGCACGACGACCGGCCCCGCCCGCCCGGCTGGCGGCTGTCACCGTGGGCGGTGACCACGTACCTGCTCGGCGGCGGCCTGCCCGACGGCACGGTGATCAGCCCGAAGTACGTGGGGCCGCGCCGGCTGATGGAGGTCGCGGTCGCGACCCTGGCGACCGACCGGGCGCTGCTGCTCCTCGGCGTCCCCGGCACGGCGAAGACGTGGGTGTCGGAGCATCTCGCCGCCGCCGTCAGCGGCGACTCCACGCTGCTCGTGCAGGGGACCGCGGGCACGGCGGAGGAGGCCGTCCGCTACGGGTGGAACTACGCGCGGCTGCTCGCCGAGGGGCCGTCCGAGCGGGCGCTGGTGGAGAGCCCGCTGATGCGGGCCATGCGGCGCGGCGCCGTCGCCCGCATCGAGGAGCTGACCCGGATGCCGTCCGACGTCCAGGACACGCTGATCACCGTCCTGTCGGAGAAGACGCTGCCCGTCCCCGAACTGAACACCGAGGTGCAGGCGCGCAGGGGGTTCACGGTCATCGCGACCGCCAACGACCGCGACCGGGGCGTGAACGAGCTGTCCAGCGCGCTGCGCCGCCGGTTCAACACGGTCGTGCTGCCGCTGCCGGAGACCGTCGAGGACGAGGTCGACATCGTGGCCCGCCGCGTCGGCCAGATCGGCGCCGGGCTGGAGCTGCCCGAGTCTCCGGCGGGCCTGGCGGAGATCCGCCGCGTCGTCACCGTGTTCCGCGAGCTGCGCTCCGGGGTCACCGCCGACGGGCGGACGAAGATCAAGTCGCCCGGCGGGACGCTCGGCACCGCCGAGGCCATCTCGGTGATCACCAGCGGGCTGGCGCTCGCCGCGCACTTCGGCGACGGGGTGCTGCGCGCCGCCGACGTCGCGGGCGGGCTCGTCGGCGCCGTCGTCCAGGACCCGGTGTCCGACCGCGTCGTGTGGCAGGAGTACCTGGAGGCCGTCGTCCGCGACCGCCCGGAGTGGCATGACTTCTACCGGGCCTGCCGGGAGGTCTCTTGAGCCACGTCGAGGTCTTCGGCGTCCGCCACCACGGGCCGGGCTCGGCGCGGGCGCTGCGCGGCGCCCTGGAGGAGTTCAAGCCGGACGCGGTGCTGGTCGAGGGCCCGCCGGAGGCCGACCCGATCGTGGAGCTCGCCGGCGACCCGGGCATGGTGCCGCCGGTCGCGCTGCTCGCCTACTCCCCCGCCCCGGACGGCGGCGGCCACAAGGCCGCGTTCTGGCCGTTCGCCGAGTTCAGTCCCGAGTGGCAGGCGATCCGGTACGCGCTGGGGGCGGGCGTTCCCGTCCGGTTCTGCGACCTGCCGGCCGCGAACCAGCTCGTCCCGTCCGGACGGGAGCGGGACATGTCCGGCCACGCGGCCGAGGGGATCCGGCTCGACCCGCTGGGCCGGCTGGCGGAGGCCGCGGGGTACGACGACGCCGAACGGTGGTGGGACGACGCGGTCGAGCACCGCGGCGCCGGGCCGTCCCCGTTCCCCGCGATCGCCGAGGCGATGACGGAACTGCGCGCCCGGCTCGCCGAGCAGCCGGAGGGGACCGCGCCCGCCGGGCCGCCGCCCGGCCGGTCCCCGCGCGAAGAACGGCGCGAGGAACAGCGCGAGGCCCACATGCGGCGGACGCTGCGCCGCACCCTCAAGGAGGGGCATGAGCGGGTCGCGGTCGTCTGCGGCGCCTGGCACGTGCCCGCTCTGCGGGCGAGGATCCCAGCGGCCAGCGACGACCGGACGCTGCGCGGGCTGCCGAAGACCAAGGTCGCCATGACCTGGGTCCCGTGGACGCATGGGCGCCTCGCCGGCCGCTCCGGCTACGGCGCCGGCGTCCGCTCCCCCGGCTGGTACCACCACCTGTTCACGGCCCGCGACCGCCCGATCGAACGGTGGCTCACCGCCGCCGCCCGCGTCCTGCGCGAGGAGGACCTGCACGTCTCGTCCGCGCACGTGATCGAGGCCGTCCGGCTCGCCGAGGCCCTGGCCGCACTGCGCGGGCGCCCGCTCGCCGGGCTGGACGAGGTGACCGAGGCGGCCAGGGCCGTGCTGTGCGAGGGCGCGGACCTGCCCGTCGAGCTGATCCAGCGGCGCATGGTGGTCGGCGAACGGCTCGGCGCCGTCCCGGAACGGGCCCCGATGGTCCCGCTCCAACGCGACCTGCAGGCCGAGCAGCGGCGGCTGCGGCTCAAGCCGTCCGCGCTCGGCAGGGAGCACGATCTCGACCTGCGCAAGCCCACCGACCTCGAACGAAGCCGCCTGCTGCATCGGCTCCGCCTCCTGGACGTCGACTGGGGCGTCCCCGCCGGCACGGGCCGCTCCAAGGGCACGTTCCGCGAGACGTGGACGCTCACGTGGCGGCCCGAGTTCGATGTGGAGCTGATCGAGGTGAGCGCGTGGGGCACGACCGTGCGCGGCGCGGCCACGGCCCGTGCCGAGGCGCTCGCCGACCAGGCCGCCGCGCTCGCCGACCTGACGTCGGTGGCCGAACGCTGCCTCCTCTCCGACCTCGGTGACGCGCTCCCGAGCGTCATGGGCGCCCTCGCCGACCGCGCCGCCGTGGACACCGACGTGGCGCACCTGATGTCCGCGCTGCCCGCCCTCGTCCGCGCGCTGCGCTACGGCGACGTCCGCGGCACGTCCACGGGCCCGCTCCGCACGGTCGTCGACGGCCTCATCGTCCGCGTGTGCGTGGGCCTCGCACCCGCGATCACCGGCCTGGACGACGCCGCCGCCCGCGAGTTCCTCGCCCACGCCGACGCCGTCCACGGTGCCCTGTCCCTCCTGGCCGACGAGGCCCACCTCGAACGCTGGCGGACCGCCCTGGAGGGCCTGCTCACCCGCCCGGACGCCCTGCACGGCCGCATCGAGGGCCGCCTCACCCGCCTCCTCCTCGACGCGGGCCGGCTCGGCGACGTCCCCGACCGGATGGCGCGCGCCGTGTCCGCCGGCGCCGCCCCCGCCCGCGCCGCCGCCTGGATCGAGGGCTTCCTGTCCGGCGGCGCCCTCCTGCTCCTGCACGACGAGGCCCTGCTCCGCCTGGTCGACGGCTGGATCGCGGGCCTGCCCGCCGGCTCGTTCACCGACGTCCTGCCCCTGCTCCGCCGCACCTTCGGCGCCTACTCCGCCGCCGAGCGCCGCGCCATCGGCGAGCGGCTCCGCCACCGGGCCGGGCCCCGCCCGGGCACCCCCGGCCATCCCGAGGATCCCGTGGACGAGACCCGCGCGGCCCCGGCCGCCGCCACGACCCTGCGAATCCTCGGCTGGGCGAACTGATGGGGGAGGGCATGGCCGAAGGTGGGACGGAGAGCGGCGAGCGGCTGCGGCGGTGGCGGCTGGTGCTCGGGGGCGAGGGGGCCGACGGGACCGGGGTGACGCCCGCCGGGGACGACGCCCGGATGGACGGGGCGCTGGAGAAGCTCTACGGGGGCGGCCGGGAGGGGCGGCCGCGGCCGGGGCGCCGGAGTGCCGGGCTCGGCGACTCCGCGCCGTCGGTGGCGCGGTGGCTCGGGGACATCCGCGAGTACTTCCCGTCGAGTGTCGTGCAGGTGATGCAGAAGGACGCGATCGAACGGCTCGACCTCACGCGGCTGCTGCTGGAGCCGGAGATGCTGGACGCCGTCGAACCGGACGTGCATCTCGTGGGGACGCTGCTGTCGCTGAACCGGGTGCTGCCGGACCGGGCGCGGGAGTCGGCGCGGGCGGTGGTGCGGAAGGTCACCCGGGATCTGGAGCGGCGGCTCGCGCAGCGGACGCGGTCGGCGGTCGGCGGGGCGCTCGACCGGTCCGCGCGGGTAGCGCGGCCGCGGCGGCTCGCCGACGTGGACTGGGAGCGGACGATCCGCGCGAACCTGCGGCACTACCTGCCCGAGCACGGAACGCTCGTCCCCGAGCGGATGATCGGGTACGGGCGCCGGCGGCGGGCCGTCGAGCGGGACGTGGTCCTCGCGATCGACCAGAGCGGGTCGATGGCGGCGTCCGTGGTGTACGCGAGCGTGTTCGGGGCGGTGCTGGCGTCGCTGCGGTCGCTGCGGACGTCGCTGGTCGTGTTCGACACCGGCGTCGCCGACCTGACGGACCGGTTGCACGATCCGGTGGAGGTGCTGTTCGGGACGCAGCTCGGCGGCGGCACCGACATCAACCGGGCCGTCGGGTACTGCCAGGGGCTCGTCACGCGGCCGGAAGACACGATCATGGTGCTGGTCAGCGACCTGTACGAGGGCGGCGCCAGGGCGGAGCTGCTGCGCCGGGTCGGGACGCTGACGGCCGCGGGCGTGCAGGTGGTGGTGCTGCTCGCCCTGTCGGACGAGGGCGTCCCCGGCTACGACCACGACAACGCGGCGGCGCTGGCCGCGATGGGCGTGCCCGCGTTCGCCTGCACCCCGGACGCGTTCCCCGGCCTGATGGCCGCCGCGATCGAGCGCCGCGACCTCAAGGAGTGGTCCGAGCGGCACGCCTCAGCGGGGTGACCGGGACAGTCCCCGGGCGAGGAGGATCACGACGACGGCGGTGAGCGCGGCGTGGCCGGCGAGCGCGGACACCTGGATCTGCACGAGCGCGCCCCACGCCGCCCACATCGCCACGCGGGCGACGCGCGCGGCCATCACCGTCCACGCGGCGGGACGGCTGCCGCGCCACGCGAGGATCACCGCCACCAGCGTGACCACGGCGACGACGGCGAACGAGGACGCCACCACGGGCAGCAGGCCGCCGCGGTGCCCCGCCGACAGGGAGGGCCGCGCGATCAGGATGGCGAGGGCGGCGACGTCCAGGGCCGCCAGCAGCCCGGCGAGGACGAGCGCCGTCAGCAGGGCCGGTCCGCGGCGCGGCGCCCGGGGCGCCGCGGCCACCGGGGTCCATGGCGCCGCCGGGGTCGTTCCCGGGGACGGGACGGCCGGCCCGGCCGGTTCGGGGGGCGGGCCGGCGTTCCGCGTCGTCCCGATGGCCGGCCCCGGCGCGGGCTCCCCGCCGGCGGGAACCGGGCCGACCGCCGTGCCCGGGCCCGGGGTGAGGGCGGGCCCCTGGCCGGTGGACGCCCCCATGCCCGTGCCGGGGGCGGGAAGGGTGGGCGCGGGAAGGCGGTCGGTCGGGGCCTCCGGGGAGCGTTCGCCGAGGAGCCAGAGGAGGACGTCCTCGGAGGTGGGCCGGGCCTTCGGGTCCTTGGCGAGGCAGGCGGCGGCGACCTCGGCGAGCGGGCCCGGCAGGACGCTCAGGTCGGGCGTCTCGTGCATGATCCGGTACATGACGGCGGGCAGCGGGCCGCCGGCGAACGGATCGCGGCCGGTGGCGGCGAACAGCAGGGTGCCCGCCCAGGCGAACAGGTCGGTGGCGGGGCCGACCCGGCCGGAGAACTGCTCGGGCGCCATGTAGGCGGGGGTGCCGACGACCTGGCTGGTCAGCGTGGAACCGGCGTCGAACGCGCGGGCGATGCCGAAGTCGATCACGCGCGGGCCGTCCGGGCCCATCAGGACGTTCTGCGGCTTGAAGTCGCGGTGCACGACGTTCGCGCGGTGGATCGCCGACAGCGCCGTGACCGAGCTGATCGCGAGCCGGTCGAGGTCGGCGCCGGTGCGCGGCCCCTCCTCCAGGACGAGGGTGCGCAGCGACGGCCCCGGCACGTACTCGCTGACGATGTAGGGGCGGTCGCCCGCCATGTCGGCGGCGAGCATCTGCGCGGTGCAGAACCCGGCGACGCGCTGCAGCAGGGACAGCTCGCGGACGAACCGCTCCCGCGCGTTCGCGTCGCCGAGCAGCTGGGCGTGCAGCAGCTTGACCGCGACGCGGGACGGCCCGGGCCCCGGTTCGGCGGGGCGGCCGAGATACACCGCGCCCTGCCCGCCGGTGCCGATCCGGCCGAGCAGCTCCCAGCCGCCGAGCCGGGTCGGATCGGCTGCGCCGAGCGGAACCGGGCCCGCCATTTCGCACCCCCGCAGAAAATCGAGCATTCCGCCGCGCACAAATCCGCTTCGCCCGGCATCGAAGAGTATAGGTTCGGCGAGCCCGGAGCGGGAGAGACGACGCATGCTTGAGATCCATTCTGCAATTGCCCGGCCACGGGCCGTCGCGGGGGCGGCCCTGGCCCTGGTGCTGGCGGCCGGCGCGCTGGCCGGCTGCGGGGACGCGGGCGCGACCATCACCCGGCTGACCGTGGGGTCCCCGGGGCCCGACCCGTACGCGCTGATGTCCAACACCGACAAGATCGACGTCAAGCAGCGGCCGCGGGCGGGCGGGACGAAGGAGGGCGACTCCCCCGGGCTGTACGGCGGGACGCGGCAGGCGTCCACCTGCGACCAGCAGAAGCTCATCGCCTTCCTGCAGGCCAACCCGGCCAAGGCGCGGGCGTGGGCGGGCGTCCAGGGCATCCCGGTGAGCGACATCCCGCGCTATGTGTCGCGGCTGACGCCGGTGCTGCTCCGCACCGACACGCTGGTGACCAACCACGGCTATCACGACGGTGAGGCGACGAGCGCGCCCGCCGTCCTCCAGGCCGGAATGGGCGTTCTCGTCAATGGCTACGGGGTGCCCACGGTGAAGTGCAATTGCGGCAATCCGCTGACCCAGCCGGCGAAAAAGATCGCCGCCGGGAACGCGTCCTACACCGGCCGGTCCTGGCCGGGATTCGAGAAGCGGAATGTGACCCGGATCCGGCCGCGGGATGCCGGGAAGGGACCGATCACCACCTTCGTGCTCGTCGACCCGGGGGCGACGATGGGGTTCGAGCGGCCCCGCGCGACCGAGGGGGCGCAGGACGGGCCGCCGGCCGAGCTGCCGCCCACCGAGACCGAGGTCCCCGCGAGCGACTCGCCGGCGCCGTCCGACTCCGGTCTGGAGTCGCCGGGCATCGAGTCGCCGGGCCCGGAATCGCCGGGGCCGGAGTCGCCCGGCCTGGAGTCGCCGGGCACGCCCGGCCTCGAATCCCCCGGCACGCAGCCGCCCGGCCTCGGCCCTGAATCACCGGGCGTGACGCCGGACGACCCGGGTACGGGCACCGGTGGGATGGATTCGCCGGGGGACGACCCGCAGAGCCCGATCTCGCTGCCGCCGTCGCAGGAGCCGGCCCCGGAGATCTCCTGATCGGCCGTGCGATACATTTGCACATATGAGCAGTACTTCAGATGTGGCGCCCGCCGGGGTCCCCGCCGACGCGTGCGCCGTCCGGGTGGTCGACCCCGAGAAGGTCGCGATCGTCTCCGCCGCGCTGCCGGGCGCGGAGACGATCGCCGAGCTGGCGCAGGTGTTCGGGCTGCTGGCGGACCCCGGGCGGCTGCGGGTGATCATCGCACTGCTGGAAGGGGGGGAGATGTGCGTGTGCGACATCGCGGCGTCCTGCGGGCACTCGGAGTCGGCGGTCTCGCACGCGCTGCGGCTGCTGCGCGCCAACCGGGTCGTGCGGGTCCGCCGCGCCGGCCGGATGGCCTACTACCGGCTCGCCGACTCGCACGTCCGGATGCTGCTCGATCTCGCCCTCACCCACATCGGCCATGGAGAGGAGGGCTCATGATCGGCGGCGGCCGCGGACACGGAGCAAAAGACCACGGTCACGGCCACGGTCACGCCGTCTCCGCGGGCACCGACCGGAGGCTGCTCGCCGCCGCGCTCGCGCTGATCCTCGTCTTCATGGCCGGCGAGGTGGTCATCGGCCTGGTCTCCGGCTCGCTGGCGCTGATCTCCGACGCGGCGCACATGATGACCGACGCGTTCGCGATCGCGCTGGCGCTGGTCGCGATGCGCATCGCCGCACGCCCCCCGAAGGGCGGCTACACCTTCGGCCTGCGCCGCGCGGAGATCCTGTCGGCGCAGCTGAACGGGCTGACGCTGATCCTGCTCGCGGCGTACTTCGTCTACGAGGGCGTCCGGCGGCTGATCGAACCCCCGCATGTCGAGGGCCAGTTCGTGTTCTGGACGGCCCTGGCCGGCATCGCCGTCAACATCGTGGCGACCGTCCTGCTCAGCCGGGCCAACCGGCGCAGCCTGAACGTCGAGGGCGCGTTCCAGCACATCCTCAACGACCTGTTCGCGTTCGTCTCCACCGCGATCGCGGGCCTCGTGGTGTGGACGACGGGTCTGACCCGCGCCGACGCCGTCGCCTCGCTGGTGGTGGCGGCGCTGATGCTCAAGGCCGGGTACGGGCTGCTGCGGGCCGCGGGGCGGGTGCTCATGGAGGCCGCCCCGGCGGGCCTCGACCCGTCCGAGCTCGGGACCCGGCTCGCCGGGCGCCCCTGCGTGGAGGAGGTCCACGACCTGCACGTGTGGGAGCTCGGCTCCGGCTACCCGGCGCTGTCCGCGCACGTGCTCGTGGACGCGCAGGGCGACTGCCACGCCGTCCGCCGCGATCTCCAGGAACTGCTCCGCGACGCCTACGGGATCACCCACACGACGCTGGAGGTCGACCACGTGGACGGGCCCTCCGGCGGCGCGCACGTCCACTGCGAGGACGCGCACGGCCCCCGCCACGTGTCGGACACCGGCGAACCTCACGAGCACGCCGGAAGCACACCCTGCGAGCACTGACACGCCCCCGGGTCCGCCCGCTACGGCAGCCCGCTACGGCAGCCCGAAGAGCTTGGCGGGGCCGTTCCAGCAGACGGCGCGGAGCCAGTCGTCGCCCAGGTCGAGCGCGGCGAGCGACTCCAACTGGTGCGCGTACTCGTAGGGGATGTTGGGGAAGTCGGTGCCGAGCAGGATGCGTCCCTCCAGGCCCAGCTCGCGGAGGCGGGGCAGCAGCGCGTCCGGGAACCCGGCCAGCCGGGCGAAGCGGGTGAAGACCATCGTCGTGTCCAGATGGACGCCCTCGTAGGCGTCCGCGAGCGCGAAGAAGCCCTCGAACTCCGGGGCGCCGAGGTGCGCGACGATCGTGGTGAGGCGCGGATGGCGGGCGAGGACCTCACCGAACGGGCCGGGACCGGTGTAGCCGTTGGCGACCGGGCCCGAGCCGGCGTGGACGAGGGCGGGCACACCGGCGTCGGCGAGCATCCCCCACACGGCGTCGAGTTCCCCGGCGCGCGGATCGTACCCGCCGACCTGGAGGTGGACCTTGAACACGCGGGCACCGGCGTCCAGGGCCCGGCCGACGTAGTCCTCGACGCCGGGTTCGGGGAAGAGCGTCGCGGTCTGGAGGCATTCGGGGACGCGGGCGGCGAACTGGGCGGTCCACTCGTTCAGCGACTCGGCCATGCCGGGCCGGTGCGGGTAGGCCAGCGACGTGAACGCGCGGACGCCGAGACCGCGCAGGAACGCCAGCCGCTCCTCCTCCGAATCCCGGTACCGGATGGGCCATTCGGTGCCGATCAGCGGACCGGCCTCGTCGAAGTACCCCCAGACCGCGCTCATCAGCCGGGGCGGCATGAAATGAACGTGGACGTCGATGATGCCGGGCAGCCCGAGCGCCTGCCAGAACGAGGGGACAGCTGAATCAGAATGAGGTTCGGCCACCCCCCGACCCTAGCCGGAGCTCAGGTGATCTCGGCCAGCAGGGCGGGCAGCGTCGCACGAAGCTCCCGGCGCCAGTAGGGCCAGGTGTGGGTGCCCCGGTAGAAGTGCGTCGTGACGGGGATGCCCAGTTTGCCGAGCTTGCCGGCGAACTCCCGGTTGACAGTGCGGGCGAGGACCTCCAGCACGTCCCGGCTCCCTTCACTCCGCCGGCGCTCCGCTCCCCGGGCCGGGTCGCACGGACCGGGGGCGCCGTCGCCGGCGCTGACGTGCAGGCGCACCCCGGCGAGCCGTCCGGCCAGGTCGTACGGGTTGTGCTGCCGCCACACGACGCGCTGCTCGTCGGGGTCGCCCCACACGTTCGTCCAGTCCAGGGCCGGCGCGCCGATCGCGACGCCCAGCTCGACGAGGTCGGCGACATCGAGCCCGGACGGGTCGCGGTACAGCGTGTGAACGGGCCCGCTGAACGAGGCCGCGGCCCGGAACAGGCCGCGATGCCTGGCCGCATACGCCAGTGCGCCGAGACCGCCCGTCGCGTTTCCGGCGATGGCGCGGCCGGGTCCGGCGCGGTATCCGCGTTCCAGGATCTGCCGGAGCTCGGCGAGATGGAACGTCTCCCACTTCGGCGCACCGCCGCCCCCGCGATTCCACCAGTCGGTGTAATGGGCGCACGGGCCGCCGTCCGGCATGACGACGAGCACGCCGGCGTCCTCGGTCAGCTCCTCGATGTCGGAGTGGTCGCTCCAGGCGGTGTGGCCGTCCCGGCCGGCGCCCGCCCCGTGCAGGAGCCAGAGCACCGGCCAGGTGCGGGAGGCGGCCCGTGACCAGCCGCGGGGCAGCAGGAGGCGGGCATGGGCGACGCTTTCCAGGGCGGGTGAACGGACGGCGAGGTCGAGGACGCGGCGGCGGATCCGGCGCTCGCCGACCACCACGGCGCCGTCGTCGGCGGGTGCCGCCGAGGGGGCCGCGCCGCCCGCCGCGACGGACGCCGCGAGCCCGGCGACCATCGCGATGAATCCCGCTCCCGCCACACCGCGCAGCCACATGATTTTCGCCCCGGGTCAATCAGAAGTGCGTCACTTGTAAGGTTCCCACCCGGCACCATGTTTCAACGCTCCGTAATCGGTTTATAAAAAGTCGGGCCGGTTGTTCCGGTCCACGTTCCTTGTAGGGTGACGCGGACGAGGGGGGCGACCGGTCGAGATGCGGAGCGTCGAGATGCGGAGCAAGGCGGAACTGGAATCGGTCATCGCGGGCGGCGGACGCGCGGTGCTGGTGATCAACTCCCGCTCGCGGCGGGGCCGCCGGCTCTACGGCACCGCCCGCCGGCTGCTGCGCGAGTCCGGGCTGGAGTTCCTGCACGTGTTCCCGGTCACCGACCCGACCCGGCTGCGGGAGCTGTTCACCGACGTCCTCGCCCTGGAGCCCGACCTCGTGGTCGTCGGCGGCGGGGACGGCACGGTCGCCGAGGCGGTCGGGCATCTGGCGCACCGCGACATCGCGCTCGGCGTGCTGCCGCTCGGCACCACCAACAACTTCGCCCGCAGCCTGGAGCTGCCGCTCGACCTGCCCGGCGCGGTCCAGACCCTCGCCCTCGGCGGGCCCGACGGCGGGAAGGTCGCGGACGTGGACGTCGGCTGGTTCGAGTCGACCGGCGACCCGCAGGGCGCGGGGCCGGGCGCCGACCGCGAGCACATCTTCGCCAACATGGTGAGCCTCGGGCTGTCGGTCGATGTCGCCGAGCACGTCCCGCACACGCTCAAGCGGTTCGTGGGACGTCCCGCGTACGCGCTGACGGCGGCGCGGCTGCTGCCCCGGCACGAGGCGTTCACCGCGCGCATCACGATCGACGGCGAGACGCACGAGCTGGTGACGCACCAGCTGAACATCGCCAACGGCGCGCACCACAGCGGGCAGCGGATCGCCCGCGACGCCAGCCCCGACGACCGGCTGCTGGCCGTCTACCGGCTGGGCGACGAGCGGCGGCTGCGGCTGGCGTCGGCGACGGCCCGGCACGTCCTCACCGGGCAGTGGCGGTCCCTCGCCGAGGACGCGTTCCTCACCACCGCGCAGGTCGAGATCGAGACCGATCCGCCGATGCGGGTGGACGTGGACGGCGAGATCCGGGGCCGCACCCCGGTGTCGATCAAGCTGCGCGGCAACGCGCTGCGGGTGATCGTCCCGCGGTCGTTCAGCGACAGGTGACCGGCTACTTCGCGGCCTCGCCCGCCATGACGTAGGCGCCCGCCTCCAGCCGGTCGATCAGCCCGCGCGTCCACGCCGTGGCGGACTCGGCGGAGTGCACCCACCAGCCGAGCAGCTCGCGCAGATGGTCGGACGGGTCCCGCTCGGCCAGGTGCGGGGCGACGGACGCGCGCCATCCGGCGAGCCCGTCCAGCCGCTCGCGCAGCAGCCCGATCGCCTCGGCGCGGGTCAGCTCGGTGAGGAACCCGATCCCGGCCGTCAGCATCTCCGGGTGGCGGACGTCGACCGTGGCGATCGCGCAGCGCAGCAGCCGCATGAACTCGGCCCGGCCCGCGTCGGTGATCTCGTAGTCGGTGTGCGGCGGCCCGGCCTCGCTCTCCTCCACCTCATGGGCGCGCAGCAGGCCCTCCTTGGCGAGCTGCTTCAGCGCGTGGTAGATCGAGCCCGGGTTCACGTGGGCCCACTCGTCCGAACCCCACGACATGAGTTCGCGGCGCACCTCGTATCCGTGCGCCCGCCCGAACCGCCGCACTCCGCCGAGCACCAGCAGCCGCGTCGTCGACATCGTCTCCCCCTGATCACAAAACCCGTCCAGGGTAGACGGTGCGGGCGGCGCGGATGGTCAGCTCCGCGACACGGCGAGATCTTCCGGGTGAAGGGCCAGGCCGGCGGCGGCCATGTTCTCCTCCAGGTGGTCCGGGGAGCCGGTGCCGGGGATCGCGAGGGTCACCGGCGACAGGGCGAGCAGGCCCGCGAGGAGCACCTGCGCGACGGTCGAGCCGTGCCGCGCGGCGATCGCGGCGACGCGGGCGTCGTCGGGGATGCCGAAGCCGCCGAGCGGGAAGTACGGCACGTAGGCGATGCGGTCGCGTTCGCAGATCTCCAGGAGTTCGGTGTCGCGGGGCCGGGTGATGTCGAAGCGGTTCTGGACGGCGGCGACGGGCGCGATCTCGCGCGCCTCGGCCAGCTGCGCCGCGCTGATGTGGCTCAGCCCGAGATGCCGGATGAGGCCCTCCTCGCGTAGCCCGGCCAGGACCGCGAACCGCTCCCCGACCGGCTCGGCCACCGGGGCCCGGTCCACCGCCTCGACCGGCCGCAGGTAGACGAGATCGAGGTGGTCGCGGCCCAGTTCGCGGAGGTTGCGTTCGACCTCGGCCCGCAGGCCGGACGCGGGAATCGCGCCGGACGGGAACGGGTCGCCCGGCCCCCGGTACGGCCCGACCTTCGTGGCGATGACCAGGCCGGGCGGGTAGGGGCTCAGCGCCGCGCGGATCATCTCGTTCGCCGCCGGCCCGTCCGGGTGATAGTAGAACGCGGCGGTGTCGATGTGGTTCACGCCCAGGTCGACGGCCCTGCGCAGGATCTTCAGCCCGGTGCCGCGGTCGTTCGGCGGGCCGCCCCGCCGGCTCGCGGGCAGCCGCATCGCGCCGAAGCCCATCCGGGCGACGCGCAGATCGCCGCCGATGTCGAACGTCTTCTGTGTCGTCATGCCCCCACGGTGCCGCGTGCCGCCGTCCCGGCCGAGCCGCTGGCAGCTTGCTGCCAGTGCCCGCGTGGCAGACTGAACGTCGATGAGCCTCGATCCGGACCGGAATGTCGTGCTGCGCGGTGAGGCGGAGCTGGCCGAGCGCGCCGGGCGGCTGTTCTTCGCACGCGAGGAGTTCGCCTGCGCCGCGACGGATCTGAACACGTGGGCGCTGCCGGGGTTCCGGGAGCGGATCGTCGCCGAAAGCCGCCGGGTCCGGCCCCGGCCCGCCGTCCGCAAGCTGTACACCCCGGCGGCGCTCGCGGACGAGGAGTCCGAACGGCGGCTCGTGGAACTCGCCGGGGCCGGGGTCCGGGTACGGATCTGCCCGGCCCCGCTCCCGCACGAGACGATCATCGTGGACCGGCGGGTCGCGATCCTCGCCGGCCCGCCGCGGGGCGGCGTCCGCGAGTACACGGTCGTCCGGTCTCCGGGCGTGGTGCGGGGCGTCGTCTCGCTGTTCCGGGCGGCCTGGGAGACGGCGGACGAGCTGGCCGACCACCGCCGCGACCGGCCGCCCGCGCTGTCCGAAGAGAGCCGGCGCATCCTGCGGCTGCTCGGCGGCGGGCTGAAGGACGAGGCGGCGGCGCGGCGGCTCGGCATGCCGCTGCGCACCTACCGCCGCCGCGTCGCGGAGATCCTCACGCTGCTGGACGCCGACTCCCGCTTCCAGGCGGGCCTCCGCGCCCACGAGTACGGCCTGCTCGGCTAGGGGCTTCAGCCTCCGGCGAGGGGGACCAGTTTGATGAAGACCAGGCCGGGGTCGGTGGTGAGGTCGATCTCCTCGTCCAGGTCCTCCACCTGGCGGTCGCCGGCGAGCACGAAGAACCCATTGGCGAGGAAGGCCCGCTCGGCGATGTCCGCCTGCCGTTCCCAGTCGA
>NZ_BCQQ01000149.1 GCF_001552155.1 Actinomadura formosensis NBRC 14204
CCCCCGCCCCCTCGAAGTACCGGCGCGGGTTGTCCACGAGAATGGTTTCGATGGTGCGGTCAGCGACACCCGCCTCGCGCAATGCGGGGATGACCTCCGTGGGTATGAGGCGGTAGTTCCATTTCTCACCCAGTTGGGGGCGTTCCTCCACCGAGACGAAGTCCATGAAGCAGGACGCATCATGCGAGACGACGATGCTCTCCGCGTAACCCCGGCGAACGAGACCCACGAGGGTGTCGATCCGCTGCTGGAGCGGCAGGAACGCGTCGAGCCCGAAACGGTCGAGACCCAGCAGCGAACCGGCGTCCGCCAGGCGGCAGAGATAGTCCAGATCGGTGCTGTCACCCGCATGGCCGATCACCACCCGGCTCAGATCGGTGCCCTCTTCCGCGAGAACCCGCTGCGCGACCAGTCCGGCCTCGGATCCGGCGTGCGTGTGCACGGTGATCGGAGCCCCGGTCTCGACCCCGGCCCGCGCGACCGCCCTCATCGTGCGCTCCACACCGGGAGTGAGACCCTGGGCGTCGATGGCGCACTTGAGGAAGGCCGCGCGCACGCCGGTGTCGCCGATCCCCTTCGTCAGGTCCTTGACGAACAGTTCGGTCAGCGGTTCCTCGATGTCGATGAGCAGGCCGGGCCCGCGGCTGAGGAACTGGTGCGGAAGGTCGTTGAAGGTGTAGAGCCCGGTCGCGACGATGATGTTCAGGTCCGTTCGCGCGGCGATGCGCTCGATGCGCGGGATGTACCGGCCGAGCCCCAGAACCGTGGGATCCAAAATGGTGTCGATGCCGAGGGACTTGAGCTCGTTCAGGTCGCGGACCGCCTGCTCGACCTTCTGGTCCTCGTCCCAATCGTCCTGGTAATTCTGCCGGTACTCCTCACCGAGCACGAAGACGTGCTCATGGACGAGCGTCCGGCCGAGCTCACGGGAATCGACAGGCCCGGCGGCCGTCTGTATTTCGGTCATGCCTGCCCATCCTCGGATTTCACAGCGCCACGACGACGGACTTGGTTTCGAGGTACTGCTCCAGCACGGCGTCGCCCTTCTCCCGGCCCCAGCCGCTCTGCTTGTATCCGCCGAAAGGCAGCTCGGAGCCGAAGACGTGATAGGTGTTGACGTGCACGGTTCCGGCCTTCAGCCGCTTGGCCAGCCGGTGCGCTTTCGACAGGTCGCGCGTCCACACCCCGGCCGCGAGGCCGTAGATAGTGTCATTGGCCTGCGCGGCCAGATCGTCGATGTCGCTGAACGGCAGGGCCGTGACGACCGGGCCGAAGATCTCCTCCCGGACGATCGGATGGTCCCGGTCGGGCCGCGCGATCACACTGGGCTGCACGTAGTATCCGTCGCGGTCCAGCGCACCGCCCCCGGCCAGGGTCCGGCCCCCGGAGTCCTTGCTCAGGTCGAGATATCGACCGACCCGTGCGAAGTGCTCCGCCGACACCAGGGGGCCCATGTCGGTGTCCGGATCGAGGCCGTAGCCCACCCGGATGCCGCGCGCATGCTCGGCGAGACCTTCGACGACTCGGTCGAATTGGGACTCGTGCACGTAGAGACGGCTGCCGGCGGAGCACACCTCGCCCTGGTTGTAGAAGATCGCCAGCGCGGCTCCCGCGATCGCGGCATCGACGTCCGCGTCGTCGAGGACGATGTTCGGCGACTTGCCGCCCAGCTCCAGTGAGACGCGCTTGAGGTTGCCGGCCGCGGCCCGCACGATGCTGCGGCCGACCTCGGTCGAGCCGGTGAAAGCGATCTTGTCGACGCCTTCGTGCGCGGCCAGATGGGCTCCGGCCCGTTCCCCGGGTCCCGGCACGATGTTGACCACGCCCGGCGGGACGCCGGCCTCGATGAGGAGTTCACCGATCCGCAGGGCGGTCAGCGGCGTCTGCTCGGCGGGCTTCAGGACGACGGTGTTGCCGGTGGCCAGTGCGGGGGCGAGCTTCCACGCGGCCATCAGGATCGGAACGTTCCAGGGGATGATCTGCCCGGTGACGCCCAGCGGTTCGCGGGTCGTGTAGGCGTGGAACTCCTGGCCCGGCATGTAGGGCACCGACGGCGTGACCGTCGTCCCGGTGATCCGCCGTGCCGCGCCGGCCATGTACCAGAACATGTCCGCGGCGAGCGGGATCTCGACGGCCAGCGCCGCGCCGGCCGGCTTTCCGCTGTCGAGCGATTCCAGTTCCGCGAGTTCTTCGGCGTGCTCGGCGATCAGGTCGCCGACGCGGTGCACGATGCGGCCCCGCTCGCTGGGCGACATGGCCGCCCATGCGCCTTCGGTGGCGCGACGGGCCGCGGCCACCGCGCGATCGACGTCCCGTTCCGATGCTTCCGCCACCGTGCCGAGCACTTTGCCGGTGCCCGGATCGATCGTCTCGAACGTCCTGCCGTCGAGGGCATCGACGAACTCGCCGCCGATGAACAGCCGGTGCGGCCGGGCGAGGAAGTCCGCCGCAAGCCTGGGGGGAGGGGTCATGTCGCCTTCTCCGTTCCGCGCCGGGCGAGAAATTCGAGGACGCGCGGGATGACGGCGTCCGGGTCTTCGAGACAGGGACTGTGACCCGCGGTCTTGATGCGCCAGAGTTCGGCGTTCGCAATCGCCTCGAACATCTCGTCCGACCAGGCCGGCGGGCGGGCCCGGTCCTGGGTCCCGGAGATGATGAGCGTCCGCGCGGTGATCAGCGGCAGCAGGGCGAGCGCGCTCTCCCGCTGGACGACGCCCCGTGCGGCATGGGCGAGCCTGGGGGAGAGTTCGCCGAGACGCCTGGTCCACGTCTCGTGGATGTCGGAGCGAGCCGGGTCGTTGAGAACGGTCGCCGCGAACAGGATGCCCTTGACGAAGTCGACGACCTCCGGGGTGAATCCCTCCCGCTCGAACCTGTCGACGAACGCCCCGAACAGGTCGCGGTTCTCGTCGGTCTCGGCCCCCGCCGACGAGCCCATCAGCACCAGCTTGCCGACCAGCTCGGGCCGGCGAGCCGCTATGCGGACCGCGACGTCGCCGCCCATCGACTGCCCGACGATCGACACGGAAGTGAGACCGAGCCGGTCGACCAGGGCGAGCACGTCGTCGGCGCACTGATCCATGGTCACGGTCGCGTCGGCTTCGTCCAGGCGGCCGGCCTGCCCGGGGAACTCCGGCGCGATGAACCGGAAGCGCCCGGCTCCGGCGGCGACGAGGCCGTCGAAGGAGCGCGGATCGAGGAACAGCGAGTGCAGGCAGAGCACGGGGCTCAGCTGCGATTCACCCGTGTCGATGGTCATGGGACCTCCAGATCCTTCGTGGCGAGGGGCGCGCTCACCCTCCGACGGTATGAGCCACGTCACCACCGTGTCAATATCTGAACCTTGCTTCAAATATTGAAATATTCGATATTTGACATGCGGTTCATAGTTTGCAACGGTGCGGACATGACCACTGTTTCCGACGTCATCGCAGGTGCACTGGCCCGTCACGGGGTCGAGACGATCCTCGGCCAGAGCAATCCGACCGAGTTGATGCTCGCCGCCGAGCGCATCGGAATCCGCCAGATCCTGTACCGGACGGAGAACGCGGGCGGCGCGATGGCCGACGGGTTCGCCCGGATCTCCGGCCGGATCGGGGTGGTGGCGGCCCAGAACGGCCCCGCCGCGACCCTGCTCGTCGCCCCGATGGGAGAGGCACTCAAGGCGTCGATACCGATGCTCGTGCTGGTGCAGGAGGTGCCGTCAGGCAGCCGCGACCGCAACGCCTTCCAGGAACTGGACCACTTCGCGCTGTTCGCGAGCGTCTCGAAGTGGACGCGGCGCATCGACGACCCCGCGCGGGTGGAGGACGCCATCGACCAGGCGTTCACCATGGCGAACAGCGGACGGCCCGGGCCGGTCGTCCTGCTCGTCCCCCGGGACGTCCTCGGAAGGCCCGCCGCGGCGGGGCGATTCGCGCGCACCGCGGATCTCGGGGCCTTCCCGCTCGACCGTCCCCGGCCGGACGCCGCCGCGGTGGCGCGGGCGGCGCGGCTCCTCGCCACGGCGCGGTCACCCCTGGTCGTCGCGGGCGGCGGAGTGCACGGTTCGGGCGCGGTGGCCGAACTGGCCGCGCTGCAGGAGATCGCCCACCTGCCCGTGGTCACGACGAACATGGGCAAGGGCGCCGTGGACGAATCGGGTCCGCTGTCACTGGGGGTCGCCGCCAACATCACCGGCGAGCGCGGACCCGCGCACTTTCACCTCCCCCTGATCGCCGGAGCCGATGTCGTCCTGCTGGTCGGTACCCGGACGAATGAGAACGGCACCGAGGGCTGGACGCTGACGTCCCCCGACGCCACCTATATCCACATCGACGTCGACCCGCTTGAGGTGGGACGAAACTACGAGTCCGTACGCCTGCTCGGCGATGCGCGGGCCGCGCTCGGGGACCTCACGGCCGCCCTGGCGGCGACCGATCTCTCCCTCCGCGCCGCCCGGTCGCAGGAGCTCAGAGCCACCATCGCCGCCGGCCGCCGGCAGCACTTCGAGGCCGTCACCCCGCTGCTGGAATCCGGTGAGACCCCCATCGCCCCGGAACGCCTTTTCGCCGAGCTCGGCCGGCTCCTGGACCCCGCCGACATCGTGGTCGCCGACGCCAGTTACTCCTCGTTCTGGATCGCCGGCCACCTCCTGGCGAAGCGGCCCGGTCAGCGCTTCCTCATGCCACGAGGTCTGGCCGGCCTCGGGTGGGGGCTGCCGCTGGCCCTCGGCGCGAAAATCGCCGCGCCCGGACGGCGTGTCATCGCGGTCGTCGGCGACGGTGGCTTCGCACACGTCTGGTCCGAGCTGGAAACCGCCGTGCGAGAGCGCCTTCCGGTGACCGTCGTGGTGCTCAACAACTCGGTCCTCGGAGCCCAGCGGCATGCCGAGAACGCCGTGTTCGGCGAAACGACCACCGGTGTGGAGTTCGACCCCGTGGACCACGCCGCCATCGCGACCGCCGTGGGAGCCACGGGGATCGTGGTGGATCGCCCGGACGCCGTCGCCCCCGCATTGCGGAAAGCGCTGGACTCCGGCCACACCACGGTCATCGACGTGATCGTCGACCCCGACGCCTATCCGCCCGTCCGGGCGTTCGACGCGTTCACCGACCGGCTCAACGCCCCGCTGCATCGGGCGGCGCCCGCCTCACAAACCTGATAATTTCAGATAGTGAACAGCACTTCGAATAAGCCCGCCCAGCAGACGCTGCAGACAGTCGAGCGAGCACTGAGCTTTCTCGAGTACGTGGCCGCCGCCGAGTCCGCGCCGACGGTGCAGCAGGTCTCCGCCGGCCTCGGCCTGAACATCACGACCTGCTACCACCTGATGCGGACGCTGCTCGCGCGTGGCTACCTCGAACGCCGGGCCGACGCCACACTCCGGCTCGGAGCCGGCGTGGGCGCCCTGTTCCGGACCTACCAGCTCAGTTTCAACATCAACGACAAGCTCGCGAGCATCATCGGCGAACTCGCCGACACGACCGCCGAGACCTCGTTCCTGTCGACTCTCGACGACAGGAACGTGATCCTGAAAGTCCTGGTCGAAGGGTCGCAGCCGCTGCGTGCCAGCGGGCTCTACATCGGCCTCACGGGCAACGAGCCGCACCGCGCCGCGGGCAAAGCGGTACTCGCCCACGCCGATGCCACGCTGCGGGACGAGATCATCGCACGCAACCTGACCGGCATGGCCCCGACCGCCCAGCGGCGTTTTCGCACGGCTCTGCTCCAGGAACTCGAAGAGGTCCGGGCAAGGCGGTGGGCCGTTGACATCGACTCCAGCCCCGGCATCACGGCGATCGGTTCCCCGTTCTTCAAACATGACGGTTCCATAGTCGGTGCCGTCGGAATCGTCGCACCGACATCGCGGTTCAGCGAAGCCCGGGACAAGCTGGTCGGCACGGTGCTCGACGCGGCGAACAAGGCGACGGCAGTCCTCGGCCTTGCACCATGAGGCCGCACGCCGCATCCCTGCGCGTGGCCAAGTGCGTCCAACGGGCCGGATGCGGGGCTAGGGCAGGTTCCGGATCTCCTCGATGATTCCGGGCATCGCCGCGCCGGTGCGGCGGAACCAGTCGAGCAGGGTGGCCACCTGCTCGTCGGAGTAGGCGTCGAGGTTCGCGTGGAAGGCGCGGGCGATCGGCTCGAAGTAGCGGGCGAACTCGGCGACGTTCTCCTCGACCAGCTCGACGATCACGCGCCGGCGGTCGTCGGGGTCACGGGTGCGCTTGACGTAGCCGGCGCGCTCCAGCCGGTCGATGACGGCGGTGATCGCGCCGCCGGTCGTGATGCCCATGAGCTGCGCGAGCCGTCCCGGCGTCTGCGGCCCGTCCAGTTGCAGCGCGTTCACGCACTGCGCGTCGGTGACGTTCAGGCCCGCCTTGCTCGCGGTGGCGTGATGGAGCAGCACCGTGAACATGGTGCCGCGCTGCATCGCCGCCTGCAGCTCCCCGACCATCCGCTCGCGCTCCGGGGTCGACACGCCCACCTCTCCCTCTGCATCTGTGCAGATAAAGCCTAGTGGCCGGTTCTGGACAGAGCCACCAAGGGGGCGGTGTGTGGCGCACGAGACACCACTCTTACCGTGTCTCCTCTCTTACTGCGCCTCCTCCGCGATCTGCTTGGCCCACCGGTAGTCGGCCTTGCCCGCCGGGGAGCGTTTCACCTCGTCCACGAACGCGTAGACGCGCGGCACCTTGTAACCCGACAGCTCCCTGCGGCAGTGCGCGTCCAGATCGGCGGAGGACGGCGTGTCCCCGGACGGCTGGACGACCGCCGCGACGCGGCTCCCCCAGCGCTCGTCCGGGACGCCCGTCACGACCGCGTCGTACACGGCCGGATGCCCCTTGAGGACGGCCTCGACCTCCTCCGGGAACACCTTCTCGCCCCCGGTGTTGATGGCCTGCGAC
This sequence comes from Actinomadura formosensis NBRC 14204, assembly GCF_001552155.1. Classification (GTDB taxonomy): domain Bacteria; phylum Actinomycetota; class Actinomycetes; order Streptosporangiales; family Streptosporangiaceae; genus Spirillospora; species Spirillospora formosensis. Next base: position 6,891 of record NZ_BCQQ01000149.1, read on the forward strand.
CCCCGCCCGTAGACGGCGATCGACCCGTCCTCCTCCACGGTCGCGATGTCTCCGGTGAGCAGCCAGCGCCTGCCGTCCACCACCGGGAACGTCCTCGCCGTCTTCTCCGGGTCGTTGTAGTAGCCCTGCGCGATGTAACCGGTGCGGGCGACCTGGCCGATGACACCCGAACCCGGTTCGACCGGCCGGAGCGCATCGTCCAGGACGGTGACGTCCTCGACGTCCGGCGCGAACCGCAGCCCCTTCTCCGGGGTGGAGCCGGCGACCGCCGCGGCCGTCGAGCCCGACTCGGTGGACCCGAACCGGTCGAGGATCATCGTGTTCGGCAGCAGCCGCTGGATGCGGTCGCGGACCGTCCCGGTGAAGATCGCGCCGGTGGAGACGTAGGCGAGCAGGGACGAGGTGTCGTAGGTCCCGCGCTCCAGCTCGTCGGCCATCGGGATCGCCATCGCGTCCCCGGTGATCGTCAGCGAGTTGACCTTCTCCCGCTCGATCGTCCGCCACACCTGCGCCGCGTCGAACTTGCGCGTGTAGACCAGCGTCGCGCCCATGAACCAGGCGATCCACGTCGCCATCTGCGCGGCGCCGTGCATCAGCGGCGCGACCGGCATCATCACCATCGGGCCGCCGCCCCGCGCGTTCTCCACGACGTCCTCGGGCTTCGCGGGCGGCGGGTACGCCGGGTTCCAGAACGCCAGGAGCATCTGCTCGGTCGACCACATGACGCCCTTCGGCATCCCGGTCGTCCCGCCCGTGTAGATGATGTAGCGGTCGTCGGCGGACCGCGCCGGGAAGCCGCGGGTTCCGTCCGCGTTCCGCAGCGCCTCGTCGTAGCCGACCGCGCCCGGGATGGACGGGGCGCCGCCCACCGCGATCAGATGCCGCAGCTCGGGCGCCCGCGGGGCGACGGCGGCGACCCGGTCCTCGAACTCGGCGTCGTACAGCAGCGCGACGCTGTCGGAGTCCCGGTACACGTAGAGCAGTTCGCTCTCCACGTACCGGTAGTTGACGTTGACCGGCACCGCGCGGATCTTCAGCGCCGCCAGCAGCGCGGCCGCGTACTCGACGCCGTTGTAGAGCTGGATCGCGACATGCCGGCCGGGCCGGACACCCGCGTCCTGGAGATGGTGCGCGAGCCGGTTCGCGTGCTCGTCCAGCTCGGCGTAGGTGAGCCGCCGGTCGCCGCACACCAGGGCGACACGCTCCCCGATCGCGTCCGCGACTCCCTCGAACAGGTCAGCGTGGTTGAACTCCATCGGGGATCCTCCGGAGGGGGTTTGCGCGCCTTGGCCAGGGTTTTCAGGGTTTGTCGCTGCCGACGATCCACATCGCGAAGAACTGGGCGCCGCCGCCGTAGGCGTGGCCGAGCGCGCGGCGCGCACCGTCCACCTGGTGCTCGCCCGCCAGGCCCCGCACCTGCAGCGCCGCCTCCGCGAACCGGATCATCCCGGACGCACCGATCGGGTTGGACGACAGCACGCCGCCGGAGGCGTTCCACGGGATGTCGCCGTCCAGCGCCGTCGCGCCCGCCTCGGTGAGCTTCCAGCCCTCGCTCTCACCGCAGAACCCGAGGTTCTCCAGCCACATCGGCTCGTACCAGGAGAACGGGACGTACACCTCGGCGCAGTCGAGTTCGCGGCGCGGGTCGGTGATGCCGGCCTGCCGGTACACGTCCGCCGCCGCGTCCTTGCCGCCCTGCGGGCTGACGCTGTCGCGTCCGGCGAACGTCATCGGCTCCGAGCGCATCGACGTGCCGTGCACCCAGGCGGGCGGGGACGGCGCCTTCTTGGCCGCGTCCTCCGAGGCCAGCACCATCGCGCACGCGCCGTCCGAGGACGGGCACGTCTCCAGGTAGCGGATCGGCTCCCACAGCATCGGCGTCGACTCGACCATCTCGCGGGAGATGCCGGGGATCTTCAGGTGCGCGTACGGGTTCTTCAGCGCGTTCTGCCGGTCCTTGACCGCGACGAGCGTGCCGATGTGGTCGGGCGCGCCGGACCGCCGCATGTAGGCGCGGATGTGCGGCGCGAAGTACCCGCCCGCGCCCACGACGAGGGACGTCGTGAACGGCGAGTTCACGGTCAGCGCCCACGTCGCGTTCGACTCCGACTGCTTCTCCCACGCGATCGTGAGGACGCGCTCGTGGACGCCGCCCTGGATCAGGCCCGCCGCGACGATCGCCGTGGACCCGCCGACCGAGCCCGCCGTGTGCACCCGCATGATCGGCTTGCCGGTGGCGCCGAGCGCGTCCGCGAGGAACGTCTCCGGCATCATCACGCCCTCGAACAGGTCGGGGGCCTTGCCGACGACGACCGCGTCGATGTCCTTCCAGGTCAGCTGGGCGTCCTCCAGCGCCCGCTTGGCCGCCTCGCGCAGCAGCCCGGCCATCGACACGTCCAGCCGCTTCGTCCGGTACGCCGTCTGCCCGACGCCGATGATCGCGCAACGGTCAGCCATTCTTCTCTCCCGACAGGACGCAGACGAGGTTCTGCTGAAGGCAGGGACCGGACGAGGCGTGCCCCAGCGTCCGGGACGCCGTCCCGTCGTGGATGCGGGCCGCGGCCTCGCCGATCCGGATGAGGCCGGCCGCCATCATCGGGTTCGCCGACAGCGCCCCGCCGGACGGGTTGACCGTCACGTCGTCGCCCAGGCCGAGGGCCTCCCGCAGGATCAGCTCCTCGTGCGTGTACTGCGCGTGCAGTTCCGCCACCTCGATGCCGTCCGCGCCCGCCTTCTCGCCCGCGAGGCGCGCCGACTCCGAACGGGTCAGGTCGCGCACACCCGGCGCGTGCGCCTCGGTGCGGTGGTCGATCCCGGTGATCCACGCGGGACGTTCGCACAGCTCGCGCGCCGTGTCGCCGGCCGCGAGGACGATCGCCGCGGCGCCGTCGGTGACGGGCGCGACATCGTAGGGGTGCAGCGGGGCCACGTCGTAGTCGTGGTCGGCGGCAGAGCCGTCCGGGTCGGGAAGGTGCAGCGCGAACGGGTTGCTGCGGCCGGCGGCGCGGGACCGGGCGGCCACGGCGCGCAGGTCGTCCTCCTTGGCGCCCGACCGTTCCAGGTAGGCGCGGGCCTGGAGCGCGGCCAGCGACACCGCGTCGATGCCGAGCGGCGCCACCGTGTACGGGTCGAGCTGCTGCGTCAGGATCGCCCGCAGGTGGCCCTGCGTCGACTTCCCGAACCCGTACACGAGCGCGGTGTCGATGTCGCCGTGCAGGAGTTTCACCCACGCCTCGTACAGCGCCCACGCGCCGTCCATCTCGACGTGGCTCTCGGAGATCGGCGGCCACGCGCCGACCGTGTCCAGCGCCGACACGAACGCGAACGGCGCACCGGCGAGGTAGTCGCAGGAGCCGGAGCAGGTGAAGCCGAACCGCCGCCGGCCCGTCTTCTCCTTGATCTCGGTGATGACGGGGGCGAGCATCTCGATCTCCGCCAGCCCCAGGTCCTCACCGCTGTGCCTGGTCTGCGCGAAGGCGACCACCGCGATGTCCCTGCTCATCCGCCTCCCTCCGTCCGGCGGCGGGCAGCCGCCCTCCCGCGCGTCACATGAAGTCCTTGATCTCTTCGAAGGGGACGTCGGGCTCGTCGATGGGCTCGAACCATTTGATGTTGGCCATCGTCCGGTCCCATTCCTCGCGGGGACGCCACGCCGCCTTCACCCGCATGCCCATCCGGACCTGGTCCGCCGGAATGCCCGCGACGAGCGTCAGCATCGTCAGGCCCGCCCCGTCCAGCAGGACGTAGGCCGACACGAACGGCACCTCCGGGGCGCGCGGGTCGGGGATGTTGTTGACCGCGAACGTGGTGACGGTGCCGGTGTCCGGCAGCTCGACCTCCTCGCTCGTGGCGACGCCGTCGCGCGGGCACAGGCCCTTCATCGGGACGATGACCTGCTCGCACACCGGGCAGCGGTGACCGAGGATCCTGCCCTGGGAGATGCCCTCCAGGAAGCGGCCGAGCGCCCGCCCGCCCTTGAGCTCGTACTCCAGCCGCGTCGGCGCGTTGATCGTCGTGACCTCGGGCTGGAAGCACTCGATGTCGCCGATGCCGCCGGAGCGGTCCGGACGCCAGCGGGGCCGCACCCGCATGCCCGACTTGAGGAACCGCGGAGGCTTCGCGCCCTCCTCGAAGACGCCGACGTCGAGCGCGTGCAGGATCGCGGTGTCGGCGCCGTCCGGCCTGATCAGCGCCCACGCGAACGGGCGGCCGAGCGGGTGCTCCTTCGCCGGGCGCGGCACCCACGACCATGTCGTGACCGTCCCGGCCGGGCCGACCTCGACGAACTCGTCCGTCACGTCCTCGCCGGTGTCCGGGTCGTACTCCGACGGCGGGACCAGCACCTTCCCGGCCGCCGTGCGGACGCCGACCAGCCGGCCGTCGCGCAGCTCGCTGAGGAACCGTCCGATCACCGGGCCGACCGAGCGCGTGTAGCCGCCCGGGAACTCCAGGACGTGGTTCGGCTCAGATGGCCCCGTGTCAGATGGCACTGGCGCGGTCCTCCCAGTACGGGTCCCGCAGCTTGCGCTTGAGGAGCTTGCCGTTGGGCTCGCGCGGCATCGTCTCGATGAAGTCGATGGACCTCGGCCACTTCATCTTGGCGAGCCGTCCCTCCAGCGACGCGAGGATCTCCTCGGCGAGCGCGGGGCCCGGCTCGACGCCCTCGGCGGGCTCGACGACGGCCTTGATCTGCTCGCCCCACTCCTCGTCCGGGATGCCGAACACGGCCACGTCCGCGACCTTCGGGTTCAAGATGATCTCGTTCTCGATCTCGGCGGGGTAGATGTTCGCGCCACCCGAGATGATCATGTCGGCCTTGCGGTCGGACAGGAACAGGAACCCGTCGTCGGTGAGATAGCCGATGTCGCCGACGGTGAAGTAGTCCTTGAGCCGGTTCTTCTCCGTCTTCTCCTTGTCGCCCTTGTACTCGAACTGGACGCCGGCCATCTTCATGTAGATCGTGCCGTGCGTGCCGTTCGGGACGGGGTTGCCCTCGTCGTCCACGATCAGCAGCTCGCTGATCGGCCACGCGCTGCCGACGGTGCCGGGGTGGGCGCGCCAGTCGGCCGGGCTCGCGATGGTCCCGCCGCCCTCGGTCGCCGCGTAGTACTCCCAGATGCAGTCGCCCCACCAGTCGAGCATCTGCTGCTTGATCGGCACCGGGCACGGCGCCGCCGCGTGGATCGCCCACTTCATGCTCGACACGTCGTACCGCGACCGGACGTCCTCGGGCAGCGCCAGCAGCCGCTTGAAGTGCGTCGGCACCATGTGGGTGTTGCTGACCCGGTGTTCCTGGATCATCCGCAGGGTGTCTTCGGCCTCCCACTTGTCCATGTAGACGAGCGTGTGGCCCATGTGCAGGGCGGTGCCGCCGAACTGGGTGACGGCCGTGTGGTAGTTCGGCGAGGTGATCAGATGGGCCTGGTACTCGCCCCCGGCCGGACGTCCCGGCGGGATGCCGAACATGCCGGGCAGGAACGTCATCAGCTCGGCGCTGTCGTCGGGGTCGAAGCCGGCCAGCGCCCGCTTCACGCCCTTCGGCCGTCCCGTCGTCCCGGACGTGTAGTGCATGGTGGCGCCGTTGCTGCGGTCGTCCGGAAGCGTGTCGGGCCGCCCCTCGACCAGTTCCTCGTAGGGCCGGAAGCCCGCGACGTCGCCGAACGAGAACCGCCGGTGCGCCTCGATCTCCTCGCCCGCGCGCACGCCCTCCTCGGCGTACCGCTCGTGGACGAAGAACGCCTTGGCCTCGCTGTCGGCGACGATGTAGCCGATCTCCGGGCCGGTCAGGTGCCAGTTGATCGGCGTGTAGTACCAGCCGGCCTGCAACGCCGCCAGGTACAGCACGAGGCCCTCGGCACCGTTCGGGACGAGCCCGCAGATGCCGTCGCCTTTCTCCAGGCCGAGCGCGCGCAGCCCGTGAACGAGCCGGTTCGAGCGGGCCAGCAGATCGCCCGCGGCGTGTTCCGTTCCGTCCGGATCAACGGCGGCGATCCACTCGGGATCGGCCTGCGCCAACCGCCAGAAGCCCAATGACCCCATCGGTTCTCCCTACGTGATCATAGTGAGCACCGTCACACCGCGGCACCCGAAGTCCAAAGTAGATCACGTTCTCGTTTTGTAGTTCAAGACCTACCGGGAGGGCGGCGGCTTAACTAGAATCTGTTCTCGTTTTATTTCGAGCTGGAGGAACCATGGCGGAACGGCTGCCGATCAGCACCGAGCACTGCATCGTCGAGCGCGACGGCCACGTCGTCATCGTCACGATGAACCGGCCCGAGGCGCGCAACGCGCTCAGCTCGTCCATGCTGGTCGGCCTCGCCGACGCCTGGGCCTACATGTCCGACACGCCGGAGGTGCGGGTCGGCATCCTCACCGGCGCCGGGGGGACGTTCTGCGCGGGCGCCGACCTGAAGGCGATGGGGCAGCAGCCGTCGGACCCGCGCGTCCAGGAGCGCATGGCGCAGATTCCGAACTTCCACTGGAAGGGCCTGCTGCGTGAGGGCCAGCCGACCAAGCCGCTGATCTGCGCCATCGAGGGCTACGCGGTCGCCGGCGGAACCGAACTCCTGGTGGGCACCGACCTGCGCGTCGTCGCCGAGAGCGCGACCCTCGGCCTGTACGAGGCGAAGCGCGGCCTGTTCCCGATGGGCGGCTCGGCGATCCGGCTCCCCCGCCAGATCGGCTACGCCAACGCGATGGACATCCTCCTGACGGCCCGCTCGGTGGCCCCGCGGGAGGCCCTGGCGATGGGTCTGATCAACAAGATCGTCCCGGACGGCACCGCGCTCGCCGCCGCCCGCGAACTCGCCGGCCAGATCGCCGAATGCGGCCCGCTCGCCGTCCAGGGCATCCTGCGCACCTACCGTGAGACCGCCCACCTCCCGGAGGAGGCGGCCCTCAAGATCTCCGACGAGATCGGCTGGCCCGTCATCGGCTCCGAGGACGCCAAGGAGGGCTCCCGCGCCTTCAAGGAAAAGCGCCCCGCCGTCTATCACGGCAAGTAGCACCTTTCCGGCACAGGAGAACGCCCTCCGCACAGAGCCGGTGTCCCGTCTCCGCCGCGCTGGACGAGTGGGAGGCCGCCGGGCGCCCCGGTGCAAAATCTCACGAAGGGTTCATGGCGGAGATCCTCGGCGGCGCCGAGAACTGAGTGCGGCCCGAGGTCCGGCCGGCGCCGGGGGGACAGCGCCGGCCGGGGGCCTGGGGGCGGAGCGTCAGGCTTCGGTGATGGTGTTGAGGCGCTCGATGGCCTCGACGTACTCCTCGATCAGGTCGTAGACGACCTGGGCGGCCGGCTTGACCCGGTTCATCGAGCCGACGATCTGGCCGACCGGGAAGGTGACCAGTTCACCGTCGCCGGAGCGCTGGATGCGGGGCAGGGCGTCCGCGATCAGCATGAACTGCAGCGGCATCGGAAGGTAGCCGGGGGACTGCTCGCTCTCCCACGCCTCGGTCCACGCGGTCTTGAGAAAGCGCGCGGGCTTGCCCGTCCAGGCACGGGACCGGACGGTGTCGCGGGAGGTGGCGCTGAGCAGCTTCGGCAGGGCCCGCTCGGGGGTGTCGGCCTCCTCGACGGTCAGCCAGATCGAACCCGTCCAGACGCCGTCCGCGCCGAGCGCCATGCCCGCGGCCATCTGCCGGCCCCGGCCGATGCCGCCCGCGGCGAGCACGATCGTCTCGTCGCCGACCGCGTCCACGACCTCGGGGATCAGGACCATCGTGGAGACGTCGCCGGTGTGACCGCCGGCCTCGGTGCCCTGCGCGACGATGATGTCCACGCCGACCTCGACCTGCTTGCGGGCGTGCCGTGCGCTGGACGCCAGGCCCGCGACCTTCACGCCGTGCTCGTGGGCCTGCTCGACGACGTCCGCCGGGGGCGGGCCGAGCGCGTTGGCCAGCAGCGCGATCGGGTGCTTGAGCGCGACCTCGACCTGCGGGCGGGCGGTCTGGTCCGTCCAGCCGAGCAGCGCCTTCGTCGCGGTGCCGGTGGACGGCTCGACGCCGTGCCCGGCGAGCAGGTCCTCCAGGAACCTCCGGTGCTCGGCGGGGATCATGCTCTGCAGCTTGCCGAGCATTTCCTCGGCGTCGCCCAGGTCGGCGCCCTCGTACTTGGCGGGCATGACCACGTCCACGCCGTAGGGCTTGCCGCCGACATGCTCGTCGATCCACTTGAGTTCGAGTTCGAGCTCCTCGGGAGTGAAGTGCAGGGCGCCGAGGACGCCCATGCCGCCGGCGCGGCTCACCGCCGCGACCACGTCGCGGCAGTGACTGAACGCAAAGATCGGGTACTCGATGCCGAATAGCTCGGTGACTCGTGTCCGCACAGCTTCGACCCTAGGCGCGCACCCACAAAACTGCAACAGGTTCTACTTACGAACCTCGCCATTAAGGGGTCTTCACCACTCATTTAGAACACGTATCACCGAGATCTTCGGCGGGCACGCGAAAAGACCCGCGCGGTGCGCGGGCCTTTGGCGGGGTGTCAGCGGCGTTTGGGCGGGCCGGCGGAGCGGCGCCGCTGGCGCTGGCTGCCGGGTGCCGGACGGCGGGCCGAGGGCGGCGAGGCCGGCGGAGCGGCCGGGGCC
>NZ_BCQQ01000150.1 GCF_001552155.1 Actinomadura formosensis NBRC 14204
ACCGGCCGCCGGCCCCGGCCGGTCCCGGCGCGGGTGCCGGGCGCGGTCACGCGGCCGGGCAGGGGGCCGACAGCCGGTTGCTGGTGCGCCGCAGGAGCAGCCCGACGGTCCGGGTCGCCACGCCGCCGGGCATCGTGCCGGCGCGCAGCGCGGGCTCGCTCTGGAGCAGGGTGCGCGGCCCGCTGGTCACGACGCTCCGGGCGGCCACCGCCGAGGCCAGCCTCGCCCGCCGGCGGCGGCTCGTGCCGTACGAGCGCAGGGCCGCGGCCAGAGCGGACCGGGACGCGCCGTCGACGTCCCCGAGCGCGCGCAGCAGCGCGGCGACGTCTTCCAGCCCCTGGCCCGCGCCCTGCGCCAGGTTGGGCGGCATCGTGTGGACCGCGTCCCCGATCAGGACGCACCGCCCGCGCCCCCACCGGCACGGGACGCGCTGACGGTGGTGCGGGAAGTACTCGAAGTCGTCCTCTGACAGGGCGGCCAGCAACTCCCGGACGGGCGCGGCCCAGTTCGCGGAGCGTTCCCGGAGCATCGCGAGGGTGCGGCCCGGGTGGTCGGTGCCGTCGCCCGGCCGTCCCGCGATGTTGAAGAACCACTGCAGCAGGCCGTCGCCCGCCGGGTTCAGCCCGATGTCGCCGTGGCGGCCGAGGAACAGCCGGGACCGGGACCCGGCCTCGAAGGGGGCGGGGACCAACCCCTGCCAGGTGACGGTGCCGGTCGGCCGCGCGTCCGCGCCATCGCGGGGGCCGAGCAGCGCCGGACGCACCCGGGAACGGATGCCGTCGGCGCCGATGAGCAGATCGGCGGTGTACTCCGCGCCGTCCTCGGTCTCGACCCGCACGGACGCGCCGTCGTCGTGGAGGCGGGCGAAGCCGGCGCCGAACCGGACGGTGCCGTCCGGCAGTCCACCGGCGAGCCGGGCGTGCAGGGCGCGGCGGCGGACGCCCATCACCGGGGCGCCGAACCGGGCCTGCAGCCGTTCGGCGTCCACCGTCATCACCGGGCGCCCCCGGACGCTGCGCACATCGATGGCGGTGATCCGCTCGCCGGCCCCGCCGAGCCGCACCCCGAGATCGCGGAGGATCGCCGTGCCGTTGCACCACAGCACGATCGCGCAGCCACCGTCGCGCGGGGCCGGCGCCCGCTCCAGGACGGTCACCTCGTGCCCGGCGGCGAGCAGCCCCCGGGCCGCGGCGAGTCCCGCGATTCCGGCCCCCACGATGAGAACACGCATGATCCGTCCTCTACGGCTAGTAGTACTACCAGTTGTAGATCGAGGTGGCCGCGCCCGCAAGATCGAGTTTCCGGCGGCCGGGCCGGCGCGAGGTGCCCGGCGGGCGAATGGATCAACCGGGCGGTAGCGGGGAAGGAGTCATGTCGTCGGATGAGGAGGGGCGGCGGCAGATGTGGTGAACGGCACTTCGACAAAAGTTACTAGTCGGTACGACAATGGGCGGAGGCACCGGATGGTGCGCGAAGCCCGTTCGGCTCTGGGGATGCAGCTGTGAAGGTCAAAGAGATCATGACGAGTCCGGTGATCACCGTGGAGCGGGACGCGCCCGTGCCCGATGTCGCGGCCCTGCTGCGCGGCCGCCGGATCAGCGCCGTCCCCGTCGTCGACCCGGACGGCGCCGTGGTGGGCCTGGTCAGCGAGTACGACCTGCTGGCCCGCGAGGGGGAGACCGCCGCCGACGTGATGACCACCGGCGTCATCAGCGTCACCGAGGACACCGACGTCGAGGAGGCCCGCCACCTGCTCCTGGAGCGGCGCATCCGCCGCGTCCCGGTGCTGGCGGGACGCGACCTCGTCGGCGTCGTCGCCCGCTCGGACGTCATGGCGCTGCTGACCACCGAATGGGCGTGCGCCGCCTGCGGTGAGATCGTCCGCGGTGAGCACCCGCCGGCCCGCTGCCCCAAATGCCACGCCGCCGCCGACCGGTTCGATCTTCAGGAACCTCTTCCCGGCACCTGAGGAACCGCCGCTACGGTGGCCGTGTGAGCGAGAGTTACCTGCTGATCCTGGGGGACCGGGACGCGATCGCGTGGGTGCTGGGCGAGGAGCGAACGGCCTTCCCCGCCACCGCCAGGGCCGAGGTCGACCGCCTTTCCGAAGGCGACGACCTCCTCATCTACGCGACCCGCGGCGCGTTCGGCAACCCGGCCCGGAACCGAGGACGCGTCATCGGCCACGCCGTCGTCACCTCCCCCGTCTCCCCGCTGGAGGAGCCGGTGAGCTTCGCCGAACGCGTGTATCCGCGCGGCTGCGATCTGCGCGTCGAATCGCTGGCTCCGTGGGGGCGGGGCGTGGAGCTGCGTCCGCTGGTGGCACGGCTCGAAGCGTTTCCCGACGTCCGAAGCTGGAGCGTCCGTCTGCGGCGTCCTCTGCTGCGCCTCCCGCAAGCGGACGCCGACCTTCTCCTGGACGCGCTGCGCCCGCTCGCGGGGTCGCTGCCCGCGAACCTGGACGGCTACAAGGAGAAGGCCGCCCGCGCCTAGGCAACGATGCGTTTGACCATGCCCTCGGCGTCCGGGTCGATGCCCCAGGAGAAAACGGTGCGGGGATGGATCCGGATGACGTCGCCGCCGAAAGGCGAGCCTTCCGGCGCCTCCACGACGGCGGTCTCGGCACGTCCCCGGATCTCGACGCCGCGCACACGCCACGGCTGGACGGACGCCAGATCGTCGACGACGAAGGCCACCTGGTCGTTGTCGCGCAGATTCCGGTACTTGCGGCTCTCGGCGAGGTTCCAGCCGCGGATGTCGATGGTGCCGGTCTCCTCGTTGTAGGCGAACCCGACCGGGTTGTTCTGCGGATCGCCCTTGGGGCCCACGGTGGCCAGGCGCCCGAGGCGCTGAGCGGACAGGTATTCGCGCTCGAGATCGGTGAGGCTCATGCCCCCAGCCTGTGACCTCAACTTGACTTGAGGTCAAGCGTGCGGATGACGTTCCGGAGCCGGGGCGACATCTCGGCCGGCAGCCCGTCCAGCGGGAACCAGCGCGCCTCAAGGATCTCCGCCGTGTCCAGTTCGAGCCGCCCACCGACGACCCGGGCCTCGTAGTAGGCCTCGATCCGGTGCCGGAAACCGCTGGCCAGCCGCAGCGGAGGCCCGGTGACCTCCACCCGCAGGGCCGTTTCCTCCCGCACCTCCCGGACGACCCCGTCCTCAAGCCGCTCACCCGCGTTGACGTAGCCGCCGGGCAGCCCCCAGGCGCGGTATCCGGGCCACAGCCGGTGCCGCAGCAGCAGGATCCGCCCCCGCTCGTCCCGGACGACCCCGCCCGCGTAGACGAGGAACGTCTGATGCCGGAGCCGCGCGATCCGCCACTGCACCCGCCCGCCGAGCCGCCTCCACACCGGCGCGGCCACCCGCCCGAGCCGGCCGCGCGCACGACGCACCACGCCGAACGGGATCTTCATCACCGAGATGCTAGCCGCCCCGACGCGCACCGGCCGTCCGCTATGGGACTGGTCACATCGCGTCGGATCGGGATCCCCGGCGGCACCGTCGTTCGTCCCAGACAAAAGGCCGAGTGACAGGGGGACGCTGTGACGACGACCACGATCGAACGCATCGAGACACGGGCAGAGCCCCGGCGCCGGGCACCGGTCCGCCTGCTGCGCAAGACCGCCGTCGCGCTCGCCGGCTTCGCTCTGATCGTCGCGGGCGTCGCCATGCTCGTCCTGCCGGGCCCCGGCATCGTGGCCATCCTCGCCGGCCTCGGCCTCCTCGGCACCGAATTCCCCACCGCCCGCCGTATCAGCACGACCCTGAACACCCAGGCCCGCACCGCCTGGCACAAACTCCGGACCGTTATGCAAAAACGCTGACGGCACGCCGTCCGGTGTGCGGCACCGGCCTTCGCATCCCAAGGCTGGCGGAGGTCAGGGCTTGTAACCGGCTTCGGCGAGGCGGTGGGCGGCCCGATCCCGTTCCTCCTCGCTGAAGAGGGAAGTGAAGCATGGATCGGTGACGTGGGCCTCCACGGAGAGGTCCAGCCGGTCGCGCTCGTGGAGAGCGGCGAAGCCGTCCGATATCTGTGGTGAGGCGAGGAGCCGTTTGGCCGCGCCCACACCGCCGTGTTCGGTGACCATGCTCAGGAACGCGGACGCGTTGTAGCCGGCTTCGGTTTTGGTACGGGCGTAGAGGAGCAGCATCGCGCTGTGGAATTCCGCGGCGAGTTCCGAGTCGTCCGGCTCGGTGGCCGCGGCCTCCTCGGGCGGCCGGGCGGTACCCACCTCGTCCATGAACCAGTCGAGAGTTTCGGTGAAATATTTCATTCCATCGCCGGAAAGGGCGGTGATGGGGAAGCTGGGACGCTTGGTCAGCCGGTCCGCGGGGATGTCGACACCGTCGATGCGGTTGAGCCGGCGGCGGAACTCTTCGCGGTGCGCCATGTCGTCGAACGGGGGACGTTTGGCGAGATGCTGGAAGACCACTTCGATGGTGGCGCCGCGCGGGTAGAAGACGACCGGCCAGATCCAGCCGCGGGCGTCCGCGCGGTCGAGCCACGGGAAGCAGCTCGTCTCGGTCGCGCCTCTCCCGAAATCGATGTTGCCGCCCCTGTCGGCCCAATGCTGGAGCGCCTGCGCGGCCAGCTCGAAGGTTTCGTCTCCGTGGACGGAGAGCTGCTCTTCGAAGCGGTCGGCGAGCAGGTCCCAGTCGTCTTCCGGATCCTCGGGGGCGTCCATGCCGATGAGTTTCGCGAGGGCCTTGGCCGCCAGCCGCTGGGTGGGGTCGGCGGCACCGCCGTTGGAGAAGGTCACGCCTTCGCTTTCGAGGACGTCCCGCGGGGCGCCGGCACGGTCGTCGGGCCACCGGAACGAGGGTGACACCGTCCCCTCGGAGGTGAGGACCCGGTGGGCGTTCTCCAGCCCGGGGCGGGACGCCATGTAGGTGCCGACGGCGGCGGGGGTGGAGCCGATGACGGTGGCCAGGTCCCCGAACGTCGTCCACGAGCCGGTGGGAAGCTCGGCGAGGAGGCGCCGGAGCAGCACCCAGGTGCGGCGCTCGTCCTCAAGGTCGGAACCGCCGGGCAGCGGCGCCGGCCACAGCGCCACGCAACGCTCGGCCAGCGCCTCCGCGCGGGCCAGAATCTGGGCCTTGCCCCACCCCGGCGCCTCGGCCCCACCCCGGCGCCTCGGCGATCTCCCGGTTCATGCGCAGGGCGCTGGCGTCGAACATCTCCTGTTTCCGCTGGAACGGATGGTTGGACAGTTTGGCGTTGTCGGCCGTCAGCGTGAGATTGCCGAGGGTGTGCAGCAGCTCCGCGTGAAGTTCGGCCGGGCCGTCTTCGCCGTCCACTTCCGTGGAGAGATGATCCAGCCAGTCCTGGGTGGCGGTCTGCGGCATCACGTGCTCGATCGTGAGCCTGGCCGCCGCGAAATCGACCGGCTCGCTCGACTGATGGCTCTGCTCAAGTCGCTTGAGGACGAAGAAACGCTGGTTCGGGCGGCCGGACCAATAGAACGGCCTCGTCCGGATGGCGGTTCTGAGCTGCTCGTCGGACGGCCAGTAACGGCGCTCTCCGGACAGGTAGCGGTGCACGGCCTTGTCGATCGGCCGGTCTTCCTCCAGTTCCTTGGGCGCGCTGTTGAGAATCCGGTTCAGGTTGTTCGTGGGGATTCCGGCGATCATCCGGCGGACGAGGAAGCTCTCGACGTAGCCGAGCGCGCGGGTGACCTCGGCCGCGGTCGCCTTCCCATGGTCGAGCAGGTCGAGCATGTGCAGGGCGATGGGAAAGGTGATCTGCCCGCCCCACTCCTGCAGCCGCCCGAGGACGGCCTGAAGGCCGGGGTCCGTTTCCCGCGTCGGCTCGACCACCCGCATGAGAAGGCGACCGCGCCGGTAGAGTTCGGCGATCTCCCCTTCGAGCGCCTCTTCGCCGCCCCGATGGACGACCTCACCCAGCCGTTGCTGCTGGGCGCGGTAGATTTCGCTCCGCCTGGCCCGGTAGTCCCCGCGGATGACGAGGTCGAGCCAGGCGAGGAGTTCGAGGTTGTCGGCGCCGAGTTCCGTCTGCATGGGCAGCCAGATCTTGCCGTAGACCCGTTCGCCGATCGTCGGCAGGAGCATGAAGACGTAATTGCGCAGCAGATCGGTCTGGCTGAGCTTGACGCCGGTGTTGTTGAGGGATTCGAAGATCCGGTAGACGTTGTCGCCCTGCTCGGCGGTGATCTCGACGACGGACAACCGGCCGCGGACGACGGTCTCCAGCCTCCTGAGCGCTTCGGGATCGCCTTCGGGATCGCCTTCGGGGTCGTAGTCGATGAGGGCCTGCTTGAAGAACCGGTAGGCGGCGCCGATGCCGTCGCTGCCGCCGGCGCCCGTCCGGTTCTCCACGCATGCGGTGAACGCCTCCCGGTCGGCCTGGGTGGGCAGGAGACGGAAATGGTCCAGGCCGTCGCGGTACTCGTTGACGAGGTACTGCTTGTGGATCCGGTCCGCGTCGCGGGACGCGATGTCCCGGAGCCGGTCGCGCAGCGCGCAGCATGCGAGCATGAGCGTCGTCAGCCGCTGCTGGCCGTCGACGACCAGCCAGCGCTGGATGTCACCCGCCGACATCGTGCCCGGGGCCAGGACGACCGACCCGATGAAATGCGGCGTCCGCTCCTCCCCGGACGCGATGATCTCCACGTGCTCGAGAACGTCCGCCCACAGCCGCGTCCATTCCCGTTGCCCCCAGCTGTAGGTGCGCTGGTACAGCGGAATCTGGAACTGCTTCTCGCCCTCGATGAGCTTGAAGAAGGCGACTTCATGAGCCTGCATAAGGGAGACCTTCCCGAACGGACTGTCGTGAGATGAGCATTAGTAGGGGCGGGTTATCGTTCCACTGCTGCCCCAGTCGCGATAGGTGGCGGAGTAGAGTGAGTGGTAGGTCAGGTCTGGTGTGATCTTGCTCCACAGGTCGATGTCGAGGCGTTCGGGCAGGTGGGCGCGGTTGATGACGAGGGTGTAGGTGACCTTGGTCAGTCCTCCGCCGAACATTTGGTAGAAGGGGGATATCGGCCCATCGGCTGCAAGATCAGCACCTACCGCGGTACCGCGGTAGGTGATGGTTCCGGCGTCGGAGTTGTGTCTGAGGGACGTGGACTTTTGTAGGAGCTCACCAATGTTATAAGGGGACGTCACCCATCTGACCTCACTTGCCGTCCAGATGAAGGCATCGTTGATCTCGCGTTGCGATTCGGCGTCTGTTGGATGGCAGGAAGTGGGATCGTCGCGGTAGTAACCGCATTCACCGAGAAGGATTATCCGTGGGCCGGCGGAGCCGTCGTATGAGGCGGCCTCCAGATCGGTGCTTAGCGTGAGGTCGTAGTTGGTGCTCCTGCCGGGCTGATAATGCAGCCTGCCCTGGGCCTTGAAACTATCGGCGCTTTGGGTCATGCCGCCCTCGACGCTGAAGGTGGCAGTTCCGCGTCGGGCAACGGCTGCCTGGACGTCGGTGGCGACTGCGGAAGGGGTTGCCGGAACGTCGGTGCTGGGCGCCCCCGCCGGTGTCTGCTGGGTCGGTGTCAGGTGGTGCTGGGACGTTTGTCGTGGTGTGGTGCCGGGGGTTGTGGGGCTGGCCGCGGCGGTCCGGCGCGGTTCGCGCGAGTCGCCGGTGACGGCTATCGCCATGGTGCCGGCGAGCAGGACCAGCGCGGCGAGGACGCCGGTCACCAGAGCCGCGCGCTGGAACATAGGCCGTTTGGCGGGGGTGGTAGCCGTGGGGAGTTTGACGGTGGCCCAGCGGGCGGTGCGTTCGTCGGCCAGGGAATCGTCGTCCGCCATGGCCAGGGCGCGGCCCTGGGCCAGGGCTTCGGGGGCGGAGATCGGGCCCTGGGAGTGCTCCAGCAGGCGGAGCAGGATGTCGCGGCTGTGCGGGCGCTTGGCCGCGTCCTTGTGCAGGGCCTGGGTCACGAGTTCGCGGAGCGGGCCGGCCAGGCCGCCCAGGTCGGGTTTGCCCGTGATGATGCGGTTCATGACGGCGGGGATGGTGTCCTGGCCATAGGGCGGGCGGCCGTTCGCCGCGTAGGCGATGGTCGCGCCCCAGGCGAACACGTCGGCGGCGGGGCCGACCACTTCGCCGGCGAGCTGCTCCGGGGCCATGTAGGACGGCGTGCCGATGACCGTGCTCGCGGCGGTCACGGTGGCGTCCATGGAACGGGCCACGCCGAAGTCGATGACGCGGGGGCCGTCCGGGCCGACCAGGACGTTGCCGGGCTTGAAGTCGCGGTGCACGATGCCGGCCTGGTGGATGGCGGCGAGCGCGGTGGCCGTGCCGATCGCGAGCCGGTACAGGGCGGGGCCGGATTGGGGGCCCTTCTCCTCGACGAGTTCGCGGAGGGACGGGCCGTCGATGAACTCCGTGACGACGTAGGGGAGGTCTTCGTCCTCGTCCACGTGGAGGATCTCCGCGGTGCAGAAGGAGGCCACCTTGCGGGCCGCCGAGATCTCCTTGAGGAACGTGTCGCGGGAGCCGCCGCGATCGTGGAGGACCTTCAGGGCGACTCGGGCGCCGCTCTCGTCCTCGGCGAGGTAGACGACGCCCTGGCCGCCCTCGCCGAGCCGTCCGAGCAGGTGGTGGCCGCCGATCCGCTCGGGGTCGCGGGAGGTCAGCGGTCTGCTCGTCGTCATGCTCGCCGGCCGTGACCGTGCATGCGGGGGCCGCCCTTTCTGCCGTGCCGGGGCGGCGGAGGCACCGGGAGCCCGTGGCGGTCCGGCCGTCGCCCGTGTGTTGCGTGAACCCGATCAACGCGCAGATTAACAGCCGGAGAGAAGATGGGGCGGCCGATCGGTCCGGCAAGGTCGGACAAGGTGGGAATTGTCCCCCATGTGGCCGCTAGTGGCCGCGTGGTGGCGGCAGAGCCCGCCGGCCCTGGTCAGCGGGTCGATGGCGGGGGCCGGAGAGTGGTATTCATGTGAACTCGATCAACATCAAGTTTGCGTTTTGATGGCAACTGATGAAAGATCGCGTTACTTTGTCATCGGCTGATCACACAGTGTTCGGACGGTGAGGGGTGGGGCGACATGGGCCAGGGGTTTCGATGTGATGAGTGTCATGAAGGGGCCGCGCCCTTCGGGGCTCTCGGTGCACGGGCCGGTGACCTGACCGAGCTTGAGGACGTGGCGCTGGCGCTGCTGTCGGCCGAGGACGTGCGGGAGGTCCTGCGGCTGGGGCCGCCCGAGCTGGTGCGGGCCGTGCTCGACATCGTGCGGCTGGGCGGCGGGAAGAAGATGCCCGCCAGGGCGCCTGAGCTGGTGCTGCGCACCATGCGGCACGGCGAGCAAAGACGCCGGAACCCGCTGCGGCAGCTCCTCGGCGGTTTCTTCGTGCACGGCTTCGGGAACTCGGAGGGGCTCGACCCGGACGACTGCGTGAAGCTGCTCGTCGCGGACACGGCCGCGGAGGTGCTGGAGCGGGCCCCCGGCCTGCGGGTCCTCCTCGGATGGGGCGTGCCCGCGGCCTTCGTGCGCTGGGGGCTGGTGCGGGTCGTGCTGGCGGACCGTCCGCTCGCGGTGGTGGCGCTCGGGCTGCTGGCGGCGGAGCCGGTGGAGAGGATGCCCGGCGCGCGGGCCGTGTGGGAGGCGGTCAGGGAGGAGCATCCCGAACTGCCCGCGCGGCCCGCCGGTGTACTGGAGCTGGGGAAGATCGCCGCCGGGGGCGCGGCGGAGCCCGTGCCCGGCCCCGAGGAGCTCGCCGTGGAGCTGGACGAGCTGCGCGGCCGGTTCGAGAGCGCGGCGGACGCGGCCGAGCGCACCGCCGTGCTCCTGCGGGACGGGCATCGGCCCGAGGACGGCGACCTGATCCTCCTCCAATGTGCCGCCGCCGACTTCGATGGGCTCCGGGCGCGGATCGAGACCGCCGCCCCCGGCGAGCGCCCCGCCGAGCTGGCCGCTCTCGCCGCCGCGGTCAAGGCCGCGGCGGAGGCGGGCCTGCGGGACGACCGGGTGCGTGCGCTGCGGGGGATCGAGGGGCCGGACGTCGTGGCCGGCCTGCTGGCGGAGGTGCGGCAGGCCGCCGAGGCCGGGGATGAGAGCGACGGCCTGACCGTGCTGGCCGAGCTCATCGAGGTGCGTGCGGAGGACCGGCTGCGCGCCCCGGCCCTGGCGGATCGGGCGCGGGCGGAGCTGCCGGAGCGCTGGCACCGCCTCATCGATGTGGCGCTGATGGGGGAGCTCGCGATCGGCGCCGACCCCGGCGAGCCCGCCCCCGCGCGGACACCGGCCGAGCCGGAACCCGAACGCGAGGCGGAGACCCGCGCGGTGGACGATCCCGGCGTGCCCGGCGTGCCCGCTCCCCGGCAGGCGCCCGCGGTCGAGACCGTCCGGGAGGACGAGGCCGCGCTGAGGGCTCTCGACGCCTTCCTGGAAGAAGCGGTTCCCGCGGGCACCGAACCCCCGCCGGAGCCGTCCGGTCCGCGTGCCGAACCGCACGCCGGCGCCGGGACGCCTCCGGCCGAGGAGGTGCCGGCGGAGCCCGGACCCGCCGAGCCGGAGCCGGCCGGTGAGCCGGACGAGGCGGAGGCCGCGGCGCTGAACGCCCGGCGGTTCGGGCTCGCGGGCTGGTTGCGCAGGGCGGCCGGGCGGCCGGACGCCGAGGTCAACGCGCGCTGGTGCGCGGCGCTCGCGCCGGAGACGGCGGTGTTCGCGGGGCCGCTGTCGGCGGAGTTCGCCGCCGCGGCCCGGGAGCTGGACGCCAAGGCGCTCGCCGACGACCCCGCCGGCGGGCTGCTGGCGTGGGCGGCCGCGATCCGGGCGGGGCTCGTGCATCCGGAGGCGACCCGGCTGGTGGAGAACCTGAACGTGGTCGTGTCGCGGCATACCGTCCTCAGGGAGTGCGGTGAGGCGTTCACGCAGGCGGCACGGGCCGGTCTGTACCTGAGCCCCGGCATGGACGGCCAGCTCCGCGGTGCCGCGGAGCTGGCGCGGGCCCGCGGCGCCGCGGCCCGGGAGGCGGCGCGGCTGCTGGAGGAGGCGCCGCACCGGACGATCAAGCTGGCCCGCGCCACCGAGGTGTGGAAGTCGCTGCTGCTGCCGGACGGTGTGCTCCGCGAGCTGCTGAGACCGGCCGCCGAGGACGATCCGGCGCGGGCCGCCGAGGTGGCGGCGGAGGTCGTCCGGCTGCGCGGCGGTGCCGGTGTCGACCGGCTGATCGACGAGACCGACGCGCGTGTCAACGACCCCCAGAAGGGCAAGCCGATCATCGCGGGCGCGCGGGCGAAGCTGCACGCGTGGATCGACGGCGCGCTCAGCACCGCCGGCCAGTGGGCGGTGGCGGTCAAGGAGCATGAGGACGCCGCGTCCGGTGACCGCGACTGGCGGACGGGGCCGCTGCAGCAGTTGCGGGACGCGATCGCGGGGCGGCGCCGGGAGATCGGCGAGGCGCTCACCGCGATGGCGGACACCGTGGGCGAGGCCGCCGCGGACGCCGCGCGGTTCCTGCTCGACTGCGCGTTCGGCCTGCTGGACGGGGCGGAGCTGCCCGAGACCGAGCCGCCCGCCGGCCATGTCCTGCACCGGGACCTGCTGCCGGCCGCCGACCTGCCGGTGAACCCGCGCACGCTGGAGCCGGAGGGCGAGGTCGCGGTGGCCGGCCTTGCGTCCGTCGCGCACGCCGGCCCGCCCGACTGGGCGGAGGTGTTCCAGGCGCGGGCCGCGTGGCTCGATCACGACGGCACGCAGGCGGTCGTCTCCGTCCTGCGGACGCTCGACCCCGACGCCGCCGCGCGGCTGCGGGTCCGCCGGGAGGGCCTGGTCCGCGGCGCCCGCGCCGCGCGGGACGAGCGCGTCGAGCAGGTCCGCGACCTGGTCGCGATGGCGCGGCGGGACGGGCTGCTCACCGAGGGCGAGGAACGCGGGGCCGAGGAGGCGGTGCGGCTCCTCATCGCGGGCGACCGGCACGACTTCGACCGGATCGGACGCGAACTCGACGCGCTGCTCGCCCGGCTGGAGCGGTGCTGCGAGGCGAGCGCCCGGAAGGCGCGGGAGGCGCTCGCCGAAGCGCGCCGCGCCGGGAATCTCCGCGAGGCGGACGTGCGGCGCATCGAACGGCACATCGAGGCCCGCGACCTGACGACCGCGCGGGAGTTCCTCGCGCAGCTGAAGGCCGGCAAACAGCTCCCGGAACAGCGTGAGAACCCCGATTTCGGGCGTTTTTATCCCGCGTTCCCCGACGTGTTCCACCGGCACTCCCGGCGGACCGGCAAACGCGCCCGCAAGCAGGAGACCAGCGGGTACATCGACGCGCTGAAGGACGCCCTGATCGCCGGGCACGACGTCGCCGAACCGGAGCTGTACGACCTGCTCGCCGGGGCGGGCCTCGACATCCCGCAACTGCGCGAGGCGTCCCGCCGGGTCGCGGGGGAGGGGCTGCGCAAGTGGCTGAACCTGCGGGAGGGCCGGGCCAAGACCCCCGGCAACCTGCGGTCGCTGATCGACGCGATCCTCAAGATGGTCGGGCTGGAGGGGACGCAGGGCGACACCGACCAGGCCCCCGACCGGATGTGGATCGTGCTGGACGACGTCCGGCACGTCGGCTCGGTCGGCGGGGCGCTGCTGCCCGCGTTCGGCTCGCAGAAGAGCCCGTCCGGTGGACGGCTCCGGCTGCTGCTGCACTGGGGGCGCCCCGGCCCGCAGCAGCTCCTCGACCTGCTCGGCGGGCAGCCCGAAGGCGAGACCGTGCTCGTGTTCTACTTCGGCGTCCTGTCGGCGGGCGACCGCGCGCAGCTCGGCCAGGCCGCCCGCAGCCGCCCGGCGCCGGTCGCCGGGGTGCTCGACGACGCCGCGATCGCCTACCTGGCGTGCCGGCCGCAGGACTGGTCGGTCGCGGTGGCGCTGATGGCGCCGTTCACCGCCACCGACCCCTACACCCCGACCGGCGGTGTCCCGGAGGAGATGTTCTACGGGCGGTCCGAGCAGCTCCGCAAGGTCACCGACCGGATGGGGCCGTCGTTCGTGTTCGGCGGGCGGCAGCTCGGCAAGTCGGCGCTGCTGCGCAAGGCCGAACGCGATCTGGCGTCCGACCCGAACCGGACGGTGATCCTGGAGACGATCCAGACGGTCGGGAAGGTCCGGTCGCTGTCGCTGTGGCCGATCCTCGGCGACCGGCTCGCCAGGGCCGGGGTCGTGCGGTCCGGGCTGACCGGCCGGGACCAGGTGATCGAGGCGGTGCGCGGGTGGGCGGACGCCGACGGGAACCGGCAACTGCTCATCCTGCTGGACGAGGCCGACGGCTTCCTCAACCGGGACGCCGAGGGCGGCCGCTTCGAGGACGTCACCGCCCTGCGCACCCTCATGGAGGACACCGGCCGCCGCGTCAAGGTGGTGTGGGCGGGCCTGCACCAGACCGCGCGGTTCCACGGCCTGCCGAACCAGCCGCTCGCGCAGCTCGGCGAGCCGATCGCGATCGGCCCGCTGGACCCGCAGGACGCGTTCAACCTGCTCGTCCGGCCGCTCGCCACGCTCGGCTTCGTGTTCCCCGAGACGCTCGCCGCCCGCGTGATCGCCGAGGCCAACAACGCCCCGGCGCTCGTCCAGCTGTTCGCCGAGAAGCTGCTCGGCCGGCTGCGGGAGGGCCACCGGCCCCTCCCGTACGAGATCACCGCGGCGGACGTGGCGGAGGTGTGGCGCGACCAGAAGCTCGTGGACGGCTTCCAGAAACGGTTCGACTACACGCTCGACCTCGACAAGCGGTACAAGGTCATCGCCTACACGGTGGCGCTGCACGCCCTCGGCGACGGCGCCGGGGAGGCCCTCACCGTGCGGCGGCTGCGCGAGGAGTGCCGGTACTGGTGGGCGCGGGGGTTCGAGGGCTGCAGCGGCGACGACTTCCGCAGCCTCCTCGCCGAATGCGTCAACCTCGGCGTCCTCGGGGTGGACGAGGGCCGGTACCGGCTGCGCACCCCGCACGTCCTGCGGTTGCTCGGCGGCGTCCGGGAGATCGAGAACGCGCTGGAGAACGCGGCCGACTTCGACGATCCGGACGAATTCGACGCGCATTCCTACCGGATGGTGCACCTGAACGGGCCGGACCGGGCGCCGCTCAGCATCGGGCAGATCACCGGGCTGCTGCGGCCGGGCCGGCTCGTCCACGTGGTGGCCGGGTCGGCGGCGCTGCACGCCGAGCGGGTCGTGGCGTCGCTGGAGGCGATGCCGTCCGGCCGGTCCGACCTGGAGATCCGGGTCGTCCGGCCGGGGGAGGGGACGTTCGACAGCGCGGTGCTGCGCGCCCGCCGGCACCGCGGCCACGACGTGATCGTCCTCGACCTGCACGCGGTGCGGGACGGTGAGCAGTTCGAACGGCGGTTCACCGAGGCGCGGCTCGCGGTCGCCGACCGGTCCGGGGAGGGCACGCTCGCGGTGGTGCTCGTCGCCGGTCCCGCCTCGGCCGCCGGCTGGCTCCGGCACGCGGGCGACGACGACGTCGAGCTGGTGCCGCTGCGGCGGCTCGACCCGCCCGCGATCCGGCAGTGGATGCTGGAGGACTCGCTCGGCTTCCCCGACGACGCCGGGCAGCGCGAGCTCCTCCGGCGCACCGGCGGCTGGCCGGTGCTGGTCGGACGGGTCGTCACCGCCCTCGCCGGACGCGACCGCGACCAGGCGCTGGAGAACGTCCTGCGGCAGGTGCGCGGCAGGCCGGCGGCGTTCCTGGACGACACCGGGGTCGGGATGCGGGCGGACCCGTGCCTGGCCATCGCGTGGCGGGTCCTCGTCCGGGAGGACGACCGCGGGACGGCCGAGGACCTCGGCGCGCTCCTCACCGCCTACGGGGAGGAGGACTGGCCCGGGCTCACCCCCGATGCGCTGCGTGACCACGGCTACGCCGGGACAGGCGACCTGGTCGAGGCGCTGCGGGTGCTCGGCGCGCTGGAGCCCGTGGACGGCGCGCTGTGCTGCGAGCCCGTCCTCGCCGAGGTCACCCGGTGGGCGGAGGGCGCGTGACCGCCGGCGAACCCGCCGCCGCCGGGGGAGCGCTCGAACCGGTGCTGCGCGCCGTCGCGCTCGTGATGCTGGAGCGCCCGTCCGCCGCCCGGCTCCCGTCCGACCCCGGCGCGCTGGTCAGGGAGCACACCCCGCTGCTGCTGGACGCGGTCGAGCGGTTCCCCGCGGTGCGCGACCGGGCCGCCGGGCGTCTCGCGGACGCCGGGGACGCCGGGGACGAGGCCCGCGCGCTGGCCGCCGTCCTGCTGCATCCCGATGACGGCGTCGTCCGGGCCGGGCTGGCCTGGATCAGGGGCCGTGACCGGGCGGCCGAGCGCGCGCGGCGGGACGCCGAACGCGCCGCCCGCAAGATCGACCGGCTGCGGAAACGCCTCAGCGCCGAGCAGGGCCGCCTGGAGTACGCGCGGCGGGACGTGCGGGACGCGTCCCGGCTGCTCGCCGGCGCCCGGGAGGCGCTCGCCGAGCAGGAGGAGCGGGCCGGCGACCTGACCCGGCGGCTGGTGACCGAGCGGCGGCGGTGGCGGGACCCGCGGGCCCTCGCCGCCG
>NZ_BCQQ01000151.1 GCF_001552155.1 Actinomadura formosensis NBRC 14204
TCCGCGTCCACAGCATCGGCGACGTCATCGCCATCCAGCATTGACGCCGCCCGGCACCGGCCGCCCACTCCGCCGGTCACCCGCGCGACACGCACCCCGCGCGGTGACCGGCTCCCGGCGGACGTTGCCGCGGACGAGAGTCTTGTGTACCGGGAGCGGGATTCGAACCCGCACGCCCTTTCGGACAAATCCTTTTGAGGGATTCGTGTCTACCGTTCCACCATCCCGGCATTTTTATGGACATATGCTTTTATGTCCGGTTAGTCGCCCTGGTGAGGGGCGGCCAGGACCAGGGTAGCGGGTTTCGATAGGCTCGTGCGCGTGGAGAGTGCTCGGCGAGTTGTGATCGCGGAAGATGAGGCCCTGATCCGGCTGGACCTGAAGGAGATGCTTCAGGAGGACGGCTACGAGGTCGTCGGAGAGGCGGGGGACGGCGAGACCGCCGTGCGGCTGGCCGGTGAGCTGAAGCCCGACCTGGTGATCCTCGATGTCAAGATGCCGGTGCTGGACGGGATCTCGGCCGCCGAGCGGATCTCGGCGGAGCGGATCGCCCCGGTCGTGATCCTCACCGCGTTCTCCCAGCGCGAGCTCGTCCAGCGGGCGACGGACGCGGGCGCGATGGCCTACCTCGTCAAGCCGTTCTCCAAGACCGACCTCGCGCCCGCCATCGAGATGGCGGTGAGCCGCTACACCGAGCTGCGGGCGCTGGAGGCGGAGGTCGCCGGGCTGCAGGAGCGGCTGGAGACCCGCAAGGTCGTGGACCGCGCGAAAGGGCTGCTGCAGGAGGCCCACGGGTGGTCCGAGCCCGAGGCGTTCCGGTGGATCCAGAAGACCTCGATGGACCGCCGGCTGACGATGCGCGCGGTCGCGGAGGCCGTCGTCGCGGGCGCCGCGGGCGGCCGGGACGAGCCCGCCGCGGGCTGACGACCGGCACCTCCTCCGGTTGCCCTGTCAAGGTCCAATCGGCGGTCCCGGACTGACCACGGATAACTACTCTGTGTAATCGTCCCAGGCAACGGCGGGTATCGGTTAGGCACGGGGGAGTAACGAACGAGTAACCCTTCGATCCGGGGGTCCTGTTCTGGGGCGGGCTTACGGTGTACGACATAGCTGATCCCCGACTGACCGGTTTCCTTGCCCGGAGCCGGCGCCGGGGCATATCTCGTACCCGATCCCCTCCCGGATCCGGATGGAAAGGTTGGGCACCTTGCGGCGCAACAAGATGAGGATCACCGGCGCGGTGGCGGTGAGCGCGGCGCTCGCGCTCAGCGCCGTGGCCTGTGGTGGCGACGATAGCGACTCCGGTGGCAACGGCAACGAGGTCACGATCGGGTTCATGGGCGACCTGACCGGCACGGACTCCGGCCTGGTGATCCCGCCCAAGCAGGGCGCGCTGCTGGCCATCGAGCAGTACAACGCCACGAACCCCAAGGTCAAGATCAAGTTCAAGACCTACGACAGCCAGGGCAAGCCGGAGCAGGCGACCTCGCTGGCGCTGGGCGCGGTCAAGAACGACAAGATCGCCGGCCTGATCGGCCCGGCGTTCTCGGGCGAGTCGCAGAGCGTCGGCCCGATCCTGGAGGAGGCCAAGATCCCGAGCGTGTCGCCGTCGGCGACGAACATCACGCTGGGTGACAAGGGCTGGAAGTACTGGCACCGCGTGGTGGCCGACGACGCGGCGCAGAGCGCCGGCGTGGCGAACTTCGTGATGAACTCGGCGAAGGCCAAGAAGGTCTTCCTGGTGTCGGACAACCAGGACTACGGCAAGGGCCTCGCGGACGCCATCGAGAAGGCGGTGAAGGAGAAGGGCGCCCAGACCCAGAACGACGCGGTCGACGACAAGGGCACCGACTACTCCTCCACGGTCAACAAGGTCAACCAGTTCAAGCCGGACGTGGTGTACTTCGGCGGCTACTACTCGGTCGCGGGTCGGCTGTTCAAGCAGCTGCGCGAGGGCGGCTACAAGGGCAAGATGATGTCGGGCGACGGCTCGCTCGCCACCGGCCTGATCGAGGGCACCGGCCAGCAGAACGCCCAGGGCACGCTGATCAGCTGCGGCTGCCTCATCGACCCCGAGGGCAAGACGAACCCGAAGGCCAAGAAGTTCGCCGACGACTACAAGGCGAAGTTCAACTCCGAGGTCGCCATCTACTCGACCGAGGGCTTCGACGCGGCGACGGCGTTCATCGAGGCCGTCAAGGCGGGCAAGACCAAGCCCGAGGAGATCAACGAGTTCCTCAAGACCATCGCCGCCCCGGGCGTCGGCAAGCAGATCAAGTTCGCCGACAACGGTGAGCTCGCCACCCAGGACATCTTCATCTACCAGGTCGAGGGCAACAAGCTGCCGCTTCTCGGCAACAGCAACGAAGCGAAGGTCTCGTAGGCGTCACCAACGCCCCGACGAGATCCCCTGATGGCGCGGGAGCGGGAGCGTTACAGCGCTCCCGCTCCTTCTCTGACTAAGGCGACCAAAGGTGCTCGACGACTTCATCAATCAATTCTGGCCGTCGACCATCGACGGGCTGGCGCTGGGCGCGATCTACGCGTTGCTGGCGCTCGGCTACACGATGGTCTACGGCGTGCTGAGGCTGATCAACTTCGCGCATGCCGACATCTTCATGGTCGGCACCTTCGCGGCCCTGTGGACGGTCCGCTCGCTGGGCGTCTCCGCCGTCGGCGGTTTCGCGCTGGTGGGGGTGGTGGTGCTGACCGCCGTGGTGGCCGGTGCGGTCGCCGGCGGGGGTGCGATGCTCCTTGAGGTGACGGCCTACCGGCCGCTCCGGAAGAGGGGCGCGTCCAGGCTGGCCGCGTTGATCTCGGCCATCGGGGCGTCGATCTTCATCCAGCAGCTGTTCGCGACGGTGGTCGTGCACCGCGTGTTCGGGACTTCGAAGGAGGGCGGGAAGCTCCCCGTCGACGAGCACTTCAAGAAGCTCACGGACGTGGTGGACTTCGGGCCGATCCAGATCAGCAACGACAAACTGATCGTCTTCGTCGGTGCGGTGCTCATGATGATCGCGCTCGACCAGTTCGTGAACCGGACGAAGCTCGGCCGCGGCATCCGCTCCACGGCGCAGGACCCGGAAACGGCCGTGCTGATGGGCGTCAACATCGACCGCGTCGTGTCGGTGACGTTCGTGGTCGGCGGCGTCATGGCGGGCGTCGCGGCGGCCCTGTACATCCTGCGTTTCGAGCAGACGAACTACTTCGTCGGCTTCCTGCTCGGCATCAAGGCGTTCACGGCGGCGGTCCTCGGCGGGATCGGCAACATCCGCGGCGCCCTGGCCGGCGGGTTCACGCTGGGGCTGCTGGAGATGTACGGTTCGAGCCTGTTCGGCTCGCCGTGGCGGGACGTGGTCGCGTTCACCGTGCTGATCCTGGTCCTGATGTTCCGTCCCACCGGCATCCTCGGTGAGTCTCTCCAGCAGGCGCGCGCATGAACCTCACGAAGAACGGCAACGGCGGCCGGTTCGGTTCCGGCCCGTCCCTCGACCCGCTGCGCCACTGGTGGGCCGGCGCCCCCGGATGGCAGCGCTGGATCGTCTACACGCTGCTCATCGTCGGCGCGGTCTTCCTGCCGAGCGAGTCGATCGGCAGCTTCATGGCGCCGAGCGGCGCCAACTGGCCGTCGATGCTCAGCGACCAGATCGCCATCTACGTGCTGCTGGCACTCGGCCTGAACGTCGTCGTCGGCATGGCGGGCCTCCTGGACCTCGGCTATGTCGCCTTCTACGCGGTCGGCGGCTACACCATCGCGATCTTCGCGGTGCGGTACCACTGGAGCTTCTGGGAGACGCTCGTCCTCGCGATCCTGTTCTCGGCGCTGGCGGGCGTCATCCTGGGCGCGCCGACGCTGCGGCTGCGCGGCGACTACCTGGCGATCGTGACGCTCGGCTTCGGTGAGATCGTCAAGCGGACGGCGAACAACAGCTCGTTCGTCAACGGCCCGCGCGGTGTGCAGGGCATCCCGCACCCGCCGACGCTCTCGGAGTTCGAGATCCTCGGCGTGCAGCCGCTGAAGTACGGGCTGCTGGACTCGCGGCCGTACTACTACCTGCTGCTCGTGTTCATCATCCTCGCGATCGTCTTCGTGCGGCGGCTGGACGCGTCCCGGGTCGGCCGGGCGTGGGCGTCGATCCGCGAGGACGAGGACGCCGCCGAGCTGATGGGCGTCCCGACGTTCCGGTTCAAGCTGGCCGCGTTCGCGATCGGCGCGGCGATCGGCGGCAGCGGCGGCGTGGTGTTCGCCGCGAAGCAGACCTCGATCCTGCCGGCGAACTTCGACTTCCTCGTGTCGGCGCTGATCCTGGCGGCGGTGGTGCTGGGCGGCTCGGGGAACATCCCGGGCGCGATCCTGGGCGCGTTCGTGGTGGCCTGGCTGCCGGAGCGGTTCCGGTTCCTGGACGACTACCGGATGCTGATCTTCGGTGGTGCGCTGGTGGTGATGATGATCTTCCGTCCGGAGGGGCTGTGGCCGTCGCGGCGGCGCAAGGCCGAACTGGCGGAGGGCACCGGCGGCATGGGCAGCATGGGTGCCGAGGTCGCCGGGCCGGGTCAGTCCGAGGCCGCGGAGGTGGGCAAGTGAGCGGGACGGACGAGCGCAAGCCGGTCCTGGAGCTGCGCGACGTCGTGATGCGGTTCGGCGGCGTCGTGGCGCTCAACAAGGTGCAGATCACCATCCGCGAGGGGGAGATCTTCGCCCTGATAGGCCCGAACGGCGCCGGGAAGACGACGGTGTTCAACGTGACCACCGGTGTCTACCGGCCGACCGAGGGCGCGGTCGTGTTCGACGGCAAGCGCATCGACGGCAAGAAGCGCTATGTCGTGACGAAGCTGGGCATCGCCCGCACGTTCCAGAATGTGCGGCTGTTCCACAACATGACCGCGCTGGAGAACGTCCTGGTCGGCACGGACGCGCACCACCGCACGGGCCTCGCCGGCGCGGCGCTCGGCCTGCCGTGGCACCGGCGCGAGGAGCGCCGGGGCCGGGAGCGGGCCCGCGAGCTGCTGGAGCTGGTGGGGGTCGCGCACCGGGCCGAGGAGGCCGCGAAGAACCTGCCGTACGGCGACCAGCGGCGGCTGGAGATCGCGCGGGCGCTGGCCACGGAACCGAAGCTGCTGCTGCTGGACGAGCCGGCGGCGGGCATGAACCCGGCGGAGAAGGTCGCGCTGCAGGACCTGATCCGCAGGATCCGCGACACCGGGGTGACGGTCCTGCTCATCGAGCACGACATGAGCCTGGTGATGGGGATCAGCGACCGGGTCGCGGTGCTGGACTTCGGGCAGAAGATCGCCGACGGCCTGCCGGCCGAGGTGCAGAACGACCCGCGGGTGATCGAGGCGTATCTGGGGGCTCCGGCCGATGCTTCTTGAGATCGAGGACATCCACGTCCACTACGGAAAGATCGCGGCGCTCAAGGGCATCACGGTGTCGGTGGACCAGGGCGAGATCGTGACGCTGATCGGCGCGAACGGCGCCGGGAAGACGACCACGCTGAAGACGATCTCCGGGCTGCGGAACCTGACGTCCGGCGCGATCCGCTTCGACGGCCGGGACATCAGCAGGATGCCGGGCCACAGGCGGGTGTCGGCCGGGATCGGGCAGGCGCCGGAAGGACGCGGGATCTTCCCCGGCATGACCGTGGAGGAGAACCTCCTGATGGGCGCGTACGCCCGCAGGGACGATGTGTCCAAGGAGCTGGCGGAGGCGTACGAGCTGTTCCCGCGGCTGGCCGAGCGCAGGTCGCAGACGGGCGGCACGATGTCCGGCGGCGAGCAGCAGATGCTCGCGATCGGGCGGGCGCTGATGGCCAAGCCGAAGGTCCTGCTGCTCGACGAGCCGTCGATGGGCCTCGCGCCGATGCTGGTCCAGCAGATCTTCTCGATCATCGAGGAGATCAACCGGCGCGGCACCACGGTGCTGCTGGTGGAGCAGAACGCCCAGCAGGCGCTGCAGATCGCGAACCGCGCGTACGTCCTGGAGACGGGCCGGGTGGTGAAGTCGGCGCCGGCGGGCGAGCTGCTGGACGACCCGCAGGTCCGCGCCGCCTACCTGGGCGGCGGGGCGGCGCCGGACGCCGAACCCGAACCCAAGGCCGAACCCGAGGCCGAACCCGAGGCCGGGGACGGCGGTCAGGCAGGCGGAGGCGGTGAGGGCACCTCGCGGTAACGCCCTTTCCCGAGCGCGCCCGCCGGGTCCGGACTCGTCCGGGCCCGGCGGGCGCGCCTTTTGCCGGGGACGCGCCCTCGATCGCGCATTGCCACCGTGTTCCGGCCTGGCCTTCGCCTACCGTCAGGCAGCCGCGGGATATGGCGCCCTGGCCGGATGAAATGAGGCGTTGATGCCCGCCGCGCAAAAGTCAAGCTGGTTGAATCAGCTTCTAACTGGTACTGTCATTGCCCAATGCCGTGCTGATCACCAACGGTTCGATGATTGTGAGGGGTGTCCCTCACCGGCCCCTGCTCCCGGGGCTCGTCCAGTCGGAGAGTGGTTGATGCAATATCTGGCGATAGGCGTCCGGTGCTTTCTCGCGGCCATCTTCCTGGTCTCCTTCGCGAGCAAGGTCAGCGGGCGAGCGGCGTTCACGGCTTTTGAGGCTTCGGTGGCTGAGCTCTCACCCTTTCCGGCCTTCTCCCATCGGGCGACCGCCGTCCTTGTGTTATGTGTCGAGGGCGGCGTTTTCGTGCTGATCGCCATGCCCAGCGGAACGGCCGTGCGAAGCGGATGCGTCGCCGCGCTGGGAATCGTGCTGGCGTTCACGTTCGCCATCATCCCGGCGGTACGGAAGAAGGGGATCGCCGGCTGCCGGTGTTTCGGCTCGTCGAAGACCCCGCCGGGCGTTCACCATCTTGTCCGCAATCTGGTCATCATCGTCATCGCCGCGACCGGGATCACGCTGACCCCCGCCCTGCACCGGCCGGCCGCGGGCGGCGTCGTGATCTCGGTGTGCGCCGGGCTGCTCATGAGCGCGGTCATCATCATGTCGGACGACCTGGTGGAGCTGTTCCGGCTGCCGCCGCGGACTCGCTAGTGCTCACCGGCGAACCCACTGTGCGCACCGAAGGGAGAATCCATGGCGTTCCTCATCGCCGCGACCGTGTTGGTGGGGCTCCTCTGCTGCCTCAATCTGATCCTGCTGTACGGGGTCATCAGACGGCTCCGGGTGCACGCGGAGATGCTCGCCGGCAATCCTCTGCCCGGCGCTCCGGCCATGATCGCCGCGGGGGACGCGGTGGGCGACTTCAACGCCCGCACGGTGGACGGTGAGGAACTGAGCCGAGCGGAGATCTCCGACAAGACGATGGTGGGCTTCTTCTCGCCGAGCTGCGAGTCGTGCAAGGAGAAGATTCCGCGTTTCCTGGAGCTGAGCCGGATGCGGCCGGGCGGCCGCGGGCAGGTTCTGGCCGTCATCGTCGACGACCACGATGAGGCCGGCGAGTTCGTCGACGAACTGAACCCGGCCGCCCGGGTCATCGTCGAGAGGTACGACGGGCCCGTGAGCAAAGCGTTCGGGACCAGCGCTTTTCCGGCCATGCTGACGGTCACCCGGGACCATCATGACCGGCTGGTGGTGGAAACCGCGCAGGTCGGGATCAGCTGACATGCGGGCCACGGGCTTTCGCACCATGATCTCCCGTGCCCGGCTGGCCTTCTCGCTCGCCGCGCGGGCGAGTCCGGGACCGTTCGTCCTCTACGTGGCGATGGCCCTGGTCGGCGGCGCGGTTCCCGTGCTGAACGCATGGCTGCTCAAGATGGTCGTCGACGGCCTGGCCGGACACGCTCCGATGACCGGGCTGACCGCCATCGCCGCCGGGATGGCCGTGACCGGGCTGGTCATCACGTTGACGCCCCAGACGACCCAGTATCTCCGTGCGGAAATGGATCGTTCGGTCGGATGCCTCGTCCAGAACCGGCTGTTCTCGGCGGTCGAGCGCTTTACCGGGCTGGCGCGTTTCGAGAATCCGCACTTCCTGGATCATCTTCGGCTGGCGCAGCAGACCGGGGGGATCGCGCCGAGCCAGGTCGTCGACGGCATTCTGAGCCTCACCAGGGTTTCCATCACCATTATCGGTTTCCTCGTGTCCCTGTCCGTGATCAGCCCCATGCTGGCCGCTCTCGTCCTGGCCGCCGGCGTGCCGACGCTGGTCGCCGAGCTCGTACTGTCTCGTAAACGTGCTGGGATGCTCTGGGAGATCGGCCCGGCCGAGCGGCGCGAAATCTTCTACAGCGAGCTCTTGACCAGCCTTGAGGCCGCGAAGGAGATCCGGCTGTTCGGCATCGGCGGGTTCCTGAAGAACCGCATGCTGGGGGAGCGGCGCACGGCGAACGCCGCCAAGCGCGCGGTGGACCGCCGGGAACTGCTCGTCCAGACGGGACTGGGCGTTCTGGCCGCCGCCGTGGCGGGCCTCGGCCTCCTGTGGATCATCGGCGAGGCGGGGAACGGCCGGATCGCCGCCGGCGATGTGATGATCTTCATAACCGGGGTGGCCGGGGTGCAGAGCGCGCTCGGCGTGCTCGCCGGGGACGTCGCCCGCTCCCATGAGGCTCTGCTCCTGCTCCGGCATTTCGTCGCCGTGACCACCGCCGAGCCGGACCTGCCGGTGGCCCCGCGACCGGACCGCGTGCCGCGGTTGAGCCGCGGCATAGAGTTGCGCGACGTATGGTTCCGCTATTCGCCGGATCACCCCTGGGTGCTGCGGGGGGTCGATCTCTTCATTCCCGCGGGCGCGTCCGTCGCCCTGGTCGGGCTGAACGGGGCCGGGAAATCGACCCTGGTGAAGCTGCTGTGCAGGCTCTACGATCCGACCAGCGGATCGATCCATTGGGACGGTGTCGACCTGCGCGACATGGAGGTCGCCGATCTCCGGCGGCGAATCAGCGTCGTGTTCCAGGACTACATGAACTATGACTTCACCGCGGCGGAGAACATCGCGCTCGGTGACCTCGAAGCCCTGGACGACGGGGAGCGTATCCGGCGGGCCGCCGAACGCGCCGGCATTCACGCGAAACTTGCCGGGCTGCCCCGCGGTTACCAGACGCTGCTGTCGCGAATGTTCTTCATGGAGTCGGAGAAGGGCGACCTTGAGAACGGTGTCGAGCTTTCCGGCGGGCAGTGGCAGCGGCTGGCGCTCGCCCGGGCCTTCGTCCGGGACGGATGCGATTTCATGATCCTCGACGAGCCCTCGTCCGGACTCGACGCGGAAGCGGAGCACGATATTCACGCATCGATCCGCCGGCACCGTGCCGACCGGACGAGTGTGCTCATCTCCCACCGGCTCAGCACCGTCCGGGACGCGGACGCCATCGTGGTGCTGTCGGAGGGAAGAGTGGTGGAGCGCGGTGACCACCAGGCGCTGATGAGGCTCGATGGCAGGTACGCGGAACTCTTCGGGCTCCAGGCTTCCGGTTACCGGGATGCCGCCGAGTCAGAGATGCAGTTTGCGGACGACGACCCCGAGCATACGGCTTCCCGGTAGCGGGCCGAAGTGACGGGAGTCGAAGCTCGCGGCCGGATTGTCACCGAGAACGAAGAGATGACCGGGAGGCACCGCCGGCTTCTCGGCGAGGCCCGGATCGCAGGACGGCATCTCGTCCCCGGCGGTCGCGGAGACCCTCTTGATGATCCAGTTCCTGGTGCCGGGCGGGTCCGGCGGGCCGGGCGGAGGGGACGTGGACCAGTGCGGCTCGGCGAGTTCCCCCTGAACGACCGTGGTCGGGGACTCCACCACGACGACATCACCGTTCCGGACATGCCGGCAGGGGAGGCGTTTCACGAGGACGCGGTCGCCGTCATGAAGGGCCGGTGCCATGCTGTCGCCGGACACCGTTACCACCGTCATGGCCGCCCGCCCGTAACGAGGCCGCAAAAAGACGCGGCAGAGGCTCAGCAGGGTGCTTTTCAAGCCGCCATGGCGAAAATCTGCATTCCCGCCGTTCGCTCTGATGGTCATCGCCCGATCTCGGAGAGATGCCGCAGCGAACACGGATCGATCACGTGGACACTCCTTCGGCTTCCCCGGGGGGACGATGACGACGCGTGAGCTATCGGCTCAACTGGGGTCCGTGCCTCCGGCGGCGGCCGCGAATGGCGATCGCAGTGCGGCCGGGGTACGGGTCGCACTGCGATCACCTTGAGACGTTCGCATCGATGAGGACCGGATGCATGGCCCTGTCTTCGGACGGAAGCGGCAAATCGGATTAGCGGCAGGAGCCGCATCCGTAGTTCTTGTGGACCAGCCAGGAGGTTCCTCCGGAGGAGCAGCGCCAGGTCTCCCGCCATTCCTGGCAGGAACAGCAGCAAGTGTTGATCCGGGTGCATGATGCCGCGGACGCTTCGGCCTGCGGTACGAATCTGGCCACCGCCCTGTCGGTCCATCGAGTGATGACTGTTTTCATGGCTGCCACCTTTCCTGGTGAGGATGCCGACAACGTAAACTACCGATCTGGCCATAGTCAATGATCTTGTAACTGAATTTTGGAACGTTGAGGGCGGGGGGCAATTTACGGTGTGCGGAGAGCCGGGCTGGAGGATGTCCGTAACATGCGGGACGGTAATCCCGGGAAGTCAGGGCAGCGCGATCTCGGCCGGGGCCGGGTCGGTGGCGGCGCCGACCGGGGGCGACCCGTAGAGCCGGACCGCCTTGGTCCTCGCGCCGCGCGGTATGTCGAACCAGAGGTCGAACTCGACGCGCATGGACGATCCGACGGACAGCCGCTCGGGCTGCCGTTTGATCATGGTGGCGTTGACGTCGGGGGAGTACGTCCTGCCGTCGGTGGTGACGAGACGCTGCTTCCAGGTGTCGAAGACCTGGATGTCGCGTCCGGTGTTGACGGCGAGGACGCGGACGCGGGTGAAGGCGCCCTTGGCGTCCATCGCGGCGTGGGTGCCCATGACGTCGGTCATGGCGCCGCTGAAGCCGATGACGGTGAAGCTCATGTCGGCGCTGCGCCCGGTCTTGCCCCGGGGGACCGACTCGCCCTCGCGGGCCTTCTCGGCGGGGATCTTGTAGGTCGGGAGCGACGTGGCGTGGCCGGAACCGGAACAGCCCGCGAGCGCGAGGATCGCGGCGAGGGCCCCGGAGAGGGCGGCGGCGGCCGGGCGGGTGCGCGGGTCACGGTGGCGCATGGTCCGGAACGTACGGCCGATCGGGACGCGGTGGAAGGGACGGCGTGTTTCCCGCCGCGACCGCAACCGGTCATCCGTCTATGCCGGTGTCGGGACGGAGGCGCCCCCGGACATGAGGTGACCCGGGATCACCTTTGGGGCCGTACGAACCTTCCCCGGGCGCGTACGTTGTCTACTCGGTGATCCCGGGCCGTGTCGATCCACGCTACAGACCCCGGGCGGCGTGCCGCAAAGAAAGCTTCGATCACGCTTTCGTCAGGTGGCGGGAGCGTCCCGCAGCATGCAGGTGAGCCGCGCGGTGCAGACCCGCCGGCCGTCCTCGTCGGAGATGACGATGTCGTAGGTGGCGAGGGTGCGGCCCCCGTGCGTGCGGGTCGCCACGCCCGTCACGTATCCCTCGGTCGCGGACCGGTGGTGGGTGGCGTTGATCTCGATCCCGACGGCGATGCGGCCCCGGCCGGCGTGCAGCGCGGCCCCGACGGATCCGAGCGACTCGGCGAGGACGCACGACGCGCCGCCGTGCAGCAGCCCGTACGGCTGGGTGTTGCCCTTGACCGGCATCCGGCCCACGACCCGCTCGGCCGACGCCTCCAGGTACTCGACGCCCATCGTCCGCGCCAGGTCGCCGTGCCCGTCGAACTCCTCACCCGCGCTGATCTTCGCGGCCACCTCCCGCGGGCTCATGCCGCCGGTGTCAGTCACATCGCCTCCACAAAACTGTCGTACGCGCAGACTAGAGTCCTGGTGTGGTGACGACAGCAGCGACCCCTGACAAGCGTGACCGGCTTCTTCTGCTCGACGGGCATTCCCTGGCCTACCGGGCGTTCTTCGCGCTGCCCGTGGAGAACTTCTCCACCACCGACGGGCAGCCGACCAACGCCGTGTACGGCTTCACCTCGATGCTCATCAACGTCCTGCGCGACGAGCAGCCGACCCACATCGCCGTGGCGTTCGACCGCTCGGAGCCGACGTTCCGGCACGAGCAGTACGTGGAGTACAAGGCGGGGCGGCAGAAGACCCCGGACGAGTTCCGCAGCCAGGTCAGCCTGATCTTCGAGGTGCTGGACGCGCTGCGCGTCCCGCGGCTGTCGGTCGCCGGGTTCGAGGCCGACGACATCATCGCCACGCTGTCGGTCCAGGCCACCGAGGCCGGGATGGACACCCTGGTCGTCTCCGGCGACCGGGACGCGTTCCAGCTCGTCAACGAGCACGTCACCATCCTGTACCCGGTCCGCGGGGTATCGGAGCTCGCCCGGATGGACCCGGCCGCCGTCGAGGCCAAGTACGGCGTCCCGCCCGAGCGCTACCGGGAGCTGGCCGCGCTGGTGGGGGAGAGCAGCGACAACCTGCCCGGCGTGCCCGGCGTCGGCCCGAAGACCGCCGCCAAGTGGCTGACCAAGTACGGCGACCTCGACACGCTCGTCGCCCGGGTGGAGGAGATCAAGGGCAAGGCGGGCGACAACCTGCGCGAGCACCTCGCCGGCGTGCTGCGCAACCAGCAGATCAACAAGCTCGACACCGAGGTCGGGCTGGAGCTGACGCCGCCGCAGCTGACGATGGGCCAGTGGGACCGCGAGGAGATCCACACCCTGTTCGACTCGCTGCAGTTCCGCGTCCTGCGCGACCGGCTGTACGCGACGCTGTCCGCCGCCGAGCCCGAGGCCGACGAGGGCTTCGAGGTCGAGATGGACGAGCTGGAGCCCGGCGCCCTCGGCGCCTGGCTGGAGGCCAATGCGGGCGACCGGATCGGCATCGCGGTCACCGGCACCTGGGGGCGCGGCACCGGCGAGATCACCGCGCTGGCCCTCGCGTCCAAGAAGGGGCCGGCCGTCCACCTCGACCCGGCCGAGCTGATCGAGGACGACGAGCGCGCCCTGGCCGCCTACCTCGCCGACCCGGGACGCCCCAAGGCGGTCCACGACGCCAAGGGCCCGATGCTGGCCCTCGCCGCGCGCGGCATGACCCTGGCCGGCGTCACCAGCGACACCGCGCTCGCCGCGTACCTCGCGCTGCCCGGGCAGCGGACGTTCGACCTCGCCGACCTCGTCCTGCGCTACCTCCAGCGTGAGCTGCGCAGCGAAACCGAGGCCACCGGGCAGCTCACCCTGGACGGCTCCGGCGAGGAGGAGGCGGCCGAGGCCCTCGCGGTCCGCGCGCGCGCCGTCACCGAACTGGCCGACGTCCTCGACAGGGACCTGGAGAAGCGCGGCGCCACCCGCCTGCTGCACGAGGTGGAGCTGCCGCTCGTCCGCGTCCTGGCCGACATGGAACGCGCGGGCATCGCCGTCGACGCCGACCACCTCGCGCACCTGTCGGCGTCCCTCGGCGGCCAGGTCAAGGACCAGGAGCAACAGGCGCACAACGCCGTCGGCCACGACTTCAACCTGGGGTCGCCCAAGCAGGTGCAGCAGGTCCTGTTCGACGAGCTGAACCTGCCCAAGACCAAGCGGACCAAGACGGGCTACACCACCGACTCCGAAGCCCTCACGACCCTGCTGGAAAAGGACGGCCACCCCGTCCTGGAGCACATCCTGCGCTGGCGCGAGGTCGCCAAGCTCAAGAGCATCGTCGACTCCCTCATCCCGATGGCCGACGACGCCGGGCGCATCCACACCACGTTCAACCAGATGATCGCCGCGACCGGCCGGCTGTCGTCCACCGACCCGAACCTGCAGAACATCCCGATCCGCACCGCGGAGGGCCGCCAGATCCGCGAGGCGTTCGTCGTCGGCGACGGCTACGAGTCCCTCCTCACCGCCGACTACTCGCAGATCGAGCTGCGCATCATGGCGCACCTCTCCGAGGACGAGGCCCTCGTGGAGGCGTTCGGCTCCGGCGCCGACTTCCACACCATCACCGCCTCCCGCGTCTTCGGGCTCCCGCCCGAGCAGATCGACTCCGAACTCCGCGCCCGCATCAAGGCCATGAACTACGGCCTCGCCTACGGCCTGTCCGCCTACGGCCTCTCCCAGCAGCTGCGCATCTCCCCGGACGAGGCGCGCGGCCTCATGGAGGAGTACTTCGAACAGTTCGGCGGCGTCCGCGACTACCTCCGCGACGTCGTCGCCAAGGCCCGCCAGGACGGCTACACCCAGACGATCCTCGGCCGCCGCCGCTACCTGCCCGACCTCACCTCCGACAACCGCCAGCGCCGCGAAATGGCCGAGCGCATGGCCCTCAACGCCCCCATCCAGGGCTCCGCCGCCGACATCATCAAGGTCGCCGGCCTCAACGTCGACCGCGCCCTCCGCGAGGCCGGCCTCGCCTCCCGCATGCTCCTCCAGGTCCACGACGAGCTCGTCTTCGAAGTGGCGCCCGGCGAACTCGACGCGCTGAAGACCCTGGTGAGCACCCAGATGGCCGGCGCCTACAAGCTGCGCGTCCCCCTGAACGTCTCCATGGGCACCGGCCGGACCTGGCAGGACGCCGCGCACTGACCGCTCCCCCCGGCGCCAGGCGCCGCGGTCTTCCTTGAGCCACATTTGGCGGAAGCGGGGGCGAGGGCGGGTGGTGGGCGGGGATCACGCGGGTACGCCAATGGGTGTCCATGATCGTCCGGGGGTCGTAGGCTGTCCCCCTGGTCCTGTCCGGGTCTAGCGGCGGGGGTGTCGTGCCTCTCCTTCACAAGATCGCTGGAGTCATGATCGTTTGCGCCGTGATCCTGGGGCTGACGTTACCGGGGGAGCGGCGGGGGCGGGACGAGGGGAACGCGGCCGAGCGGGCCGGGGCGGCGTCCGGGGCGACGCCCCCGGCGCGGGCGGCCAGGGCGGGCGGGACGGTGCCGCCGACGGGGTCGGCCT
>NZ_BCQQ01000152.1 GCF_001552155.1 Actinomadura formosensis NBRC 14204
GCGCCGGGACCGGCCGGGGCCGGCGGCCGGTGCGGGCGGCGGCGCCGTGCGGGGTGCGGCGGTCACGCGGCCCAGTGCCCCGCGAAGACGGCGGTGACCGTGCGGCCCTCGCCGTTGCCGTGCCAGCCCCAGCTCGCGGCGGTGAGCGAGATCGTGCGCAGCCCGCGGCCGGACTCGGCGAGGTCGCCGGCGTCCAGGGCGGCGGGCTCGCCGGGGCCGCCCTGGTCGGCGACGGAGACGGCGACCATGCCGCCGTCCTGGGCGACCTCGACGACGAAGATGCCGCCGTCCTGCCCGGACTTGGTGTGCCGGAGGGCGTTGACGACCAGCTCGTCGGCGGCGAGCAGGACGTCGTCGAGGAAGGGGCAGCCGGCCAGCAGGCAGCCGACGAACCGGCGGACGTCGCGGGCCTGCTCGGGCCCGCCGGGGAAGGAGCGCCGCCAGCGCAGCGGCGCGGGCTGTGCTGCCGGGAGCAGCGTCGGGGTCATCGGTAACACCTCGGGTCGCATCGGACGTGGTGGACGTATGGCGGTTCGTTCGGGTCACCCCTGGTCCGCACAGCGATCGTCACAGAAAGTCGCCCCCCGGTCACGAAGAATCCGCACAATGCGTGCCCCGCCCCGCGGATCGGCACAGGCGTCTCTCACATGCCCAAATCCCGCACGTGCGGTATTCGCCCACGCGTTCCCCATGGGCACAATCGCCGCACGCACATTATTCAAACGCTCACATTCCCCATCCGAGCCATTCCATGATGGCAAGAAGCACGACATTTCGCCAATGTTGGCGATGCCCACGTAAGGCGTGATAAAAAATGCCGCGTGGTCGCGACCGCGAACCATTCCGCAGGGCCGCCGGCGCAGGTGGCGGCCCGGTGTGGACGACCGTCAGGGAGCACGATGAACAGAGAGCCGGAAGGGCCGCGGCCCTGGTCGCCGGCGGTGCGCACCGACTGCCCGGTCGGTGTGGCGCACCAGGCGTGGATCGAGGCGTCGATCACCTGGTTCGTCCGCCAGTTCGGCCTGGAGCCGGTGTTGCGGGGGATCGCCGTGCCGGGTCCGGAGCTGTGGTCCGCCGCGTACACGGGGACGCCGGAGCAGATCGACGGCCTGGTCGCCAAGGTGTGCGAGGTGATGGGGATCGACCCGTCCGGCCTCGTCGTGGAGCTCTTCGGCCGGGCGGACGAGGGCACCGCGGCGACACGGGACCAGCGGCGCGCGGTCGGGCACCACCACGTCCGGGACGGCCGCGCGGTGATCGGGCTGGACATGACGGAGGCGTCCGACGCCGCCTACCTGATCGCCGTCATCGCACACGAACTGTGCCACGTCCGGCTGCTGGGCGAGAGGCGGATCACCACCGAACGCAAGGACCACGAGCGGCTGACCGATCTCCTCACCGTGTTCTTCGGATTCGGCGTCTTCGCCACGAACGCGGCGCTGCGATTCGGCGAAACCGGCCGCGGCTTTTCCGTCCAGCCCCTCGGCCATCTGGACGAGCGCACCCTGAACGCGGCCCGCAACGACGGCTGTTCGCGGCTCGGTTATCTGACGGAGCGCGAATTCGGTTACGCGATGGCCTGCTACGCCTGGCTGCGCCACGAGACCGAACCCGCGTGGGCGGCCCATCTCGACCCGGGCCCGCGCGCCTTCCTGCGGCAGGGCCTCGCCTACCTGTCCCGCGGCGCCGGACCGGGCGAGTTCCCGACCCGCGGGCCCGGCACCGCCGCGATCGCGGTCCGCGTGGTGCCGAAGACCGACCCGGTATGGCTCAGCGGGCTGCACTGAGGCCCGCGCGGCCCAAGCGGCCGCCGGAACCCCCGGGGCACCGGCCGCGGTGACTCCGTCACCTCGGCGAACCCGCCCGGCACGCCCGACTCCGAAGTATCTGGATTTTTTGTGTTATCGCCCGTCCTGGCCGGGGTCTGCACGGTGTCCACACACCCCGACGAGAAAGGATGGGGCATCGCATGAGCACCCCCACTCCCCCCAAGAGCGAAGGGCCGGGTCACCGGCGGCCGCGGAAGGCGTCCAGGCGCGCAGTGGCGTGGACGGCCGCGGGCGCGGCGGGGCTGGTGCTGGCCGGCGGGATCGCCGGGACGGTGAGCGGCGCGTTCGGGGACGGCTCCGACGCCGTCCCGGCGGCGGGCACCTCATCGGTGTCGCCCGCCGCCACCAAGCTGGCGGTCCCCGCCGTGACACAGCCGTCGCCCACGGGGACGGCCCGCCACAAACAGGCCCGCAAGGAGAATCGGAAGACCTCGAAGCCGCACCCCCGGGCTTCGCGCACGCCGGTTCCGCGCACGCCACGGCACCGTCCGACCGCCCCCGTGCCGTCCCGGCCGAAGGCACCGGCGAACGGCCGGGCCGGAAGTTACGCCGCGCAGATCGTCACGCTGGTGAACGAGGAGCGCGCCAGGAGCGGATGCGGCGCGCTGACGCCCAACCCGCTGCTGGAGCGGGCCGCGCAGGGCCATTCGGAGGACATGGCCCGGCGGAACTTCTTCGACCACACCAACCCCGACGGGCAGGGCCCCGGCGACCGGATCACCGCCACCGGGTACAACTGGTTCACCTACGGCGAGAACATCGCCATGGGGCAGCCGACCCCCGAGAGCGTGATGCAGGCCTGGATGAACAGCCCCGGCCACCGGGCCAACATCCTGAACTGCCGCTTCGCCGAGATCGGCGTCGGCGTGGTGACGTCGGGCGGCCCGTACTGGACCCAGGTGTTCGGCAGCACCCGCTGATCAGCGGGGCGTCGCGAAGACCTGGGTCCACCACGGTCCTCCGGCGCCCCGCACGACCCCGATCCCGACCATCGTGAGCCGGCAGTCGAGGATGTTGGCCCGGTGGCCCGGGCTGTTCATCCAGCCGGCCACGACGGCGGGCGGGGTCGAGGGGCCCTGGGCGATGTTCTCCGCCCAGACGCTCCAGCCGAAGCCGGCGGCGGTGATCCGCTCCCCCGGGTCGTCGCCGCCGGCGCCGCCGTGGTCGAGGACGCCGCGGGCCGCCATGTCCGCGGAGTGCCGCTGCGCCGCCCGGTGCAGGGCCGGGGAGACGCGCAGCGGGCGGCATCCCGCTCCGGCCCTCTCCGCGTTGATCAGCTCCACGACCTGCTGCTCGGCGGTGGGGCGCGGCGCGACCCAGCCCTTGTCGGTCTCGCGTGCGGGCGTGCGCGGCGGCGTCCGCAGGAGGGGTGCCGTGACGGGAGGCGCGGGAGGCGCCGGGTCGGGCGGGTCCGGCAGGCTCCAGTAGACGACCGAGGCGGCGACACCCGCCACCGCCGCTCCCGCCACCCAGCGGGCGGCGCCGGCCGGCCCGAATCCCGTCCCCGCACTCGCGCTCGCGCTCGCCGTGGCCTTCGCGCCGGTCAGCACGGCGTGCAGCGGGGAGTCGGCGGGCAGCGGCACCATCACCAGGCCCGCCAGCAGCGCCTCGGGCGGGACGAGATCCCGCTGCCGGGCGGCGCAGTGCCGGCACCCCCGGATGTGCTTGGCGATCCGCTTGCGCCACAGCGGGGACGGCCGCCCGTCCCAGCCGGCGAGCACCGGGCCGAGCCCGTCGCAGCGCCGGCCGCTCACCACCCGGACGACCGCGCGGCACGTCACGAGCTGCTTCTTCATCCGCTGCACCCGGACGGCCGCGTGCGGGACCGACAGCCCCAGCCCGTCCGCCAGTTCCGTGCGGGTGAGGTGCCCGGACGCCTCCAGCCACCACAGCGCGAGCAGGTCGCGCTCGCCCGGGTCCAGCCAGCGGGTCGCCTCGGCGATCTCCCGGCGCTGCTCCGACAGCTCCAGCCGCAGGACGGCCAGCTCGGCGAAGTCGCCTTCGGCGCCCGCCACCTGGGCCATGGCCTGCGGATCCATCGGCGTCCTGCCGCGCTGCGCCGACCAGCGGCGGCGCACCTGGTTCATGGCGATGGAGATGAGCCAGGACCGGAACCGCGCCGGCTCCCGCAGCCCGCCCAGCCCGCCGAGCGCGCGCAGCACCGACTCCTGGACGACGTCGTCCACGTCGGCGTGGCCGCTGAGCGCCCAGCCGACCACGTTGTACAGCAGCGGGAGATGCTCGGCGACCAGCCGCTCCCGGGCGTCGGCATCTCCGTCCTGTGCCGCCCGGACCAGCAGGTCCACATCCGTGCCCACACTCATCCTCGTCCTCCAGAGTCTCCGCCGATCCCTCTGGAGACCTCACGAATCACCACAGATAACAAGAATCCCGCCGATTCTCCTCGCCCCGCCCCCGGGCGGCAGGCGTATCGCTGGAACGACGACCGCCCCCGCCCGTCTCCGTCCCGCGGACCTGTCCGAATAGGCTGCGCGGATGACGGAGATCGTGACGTATGTCGAGATGACGGCTCGCGACCAGCTCGCCCCGGCGGCCCCGGTGCCCGGCCTGGCCCTGGCCCCCCTGGAGCCGGACTCACCGCTGATCGTCGAACTGCACGCCGGGGTCGGCACCCCCTACGGCTGGACGAGCGCCAGCCGGACGCAGGAGGAATGGGCCACCGGGTTCCCGGCCCGGACGGTCTGGATGCTGTCCTTCGAGCGCGAGCCCGCGGGCACGATCTCCTACCGGCTCCACCCCGGCGAAGTGGAGATCGAGACCTTCGGGCTCCTGCCCCGGTTCATCGGCCACGGCCTGGGCGGATACGCGCTGACGCT
This sequence comes from Actinomadura formosensis NBRC 14204, assembly GCF_001552155.1. Classification (GTDB taxonomy): domain Bacteria; phylum Actinomycetota; class Actinomycetes; order Streptosporangiales; family Streptosporangiaceae; genus Spirillospora; species Spirillospora formosensis. The sequence continues at coordinate 4,667 of NZ_BCQQ01000152.1, forward strand.
CGGAGTCCGGCGAGCCTGGGAACTGGCCCCCGCCGTGACCAGGGTCTGGCTGCACACATCGTCGCTGGACCACCCCCGCGCACTGTCCAACTACCACCGCCGAGGCTTCCGCACCTTCAAAACCGAAAAAGGCGACCCCACCTGACCGAAGCGGCCCCCTCCCGAGCACCGTGAAAGATCGAGGTCAGCGTTCGTCGGTCACCGGGGTTCGATGGCCAGACCGGTCTTGATCAGGCATCCCTTTCGGCTGGGGCCGGTACTGGATCTTCTTCAGCCCGCGTTCGACGATGCGGACCAGCCGGCAAGGCCCGGTGGCGGCGAAGCCGGCCATGGCCGCGCTTGAGCAGCGCCCAGACGTCCTCGGCGGGGTTGAGCCCGGGTGCATGCGTGTCACCGGCCGCATAGGAGACCGGGTTCGCGTGATCGGATCGCGGGTGCCGGGACGCCGGCATCGTCGCCGGGGACCTGACCGCGCACGTGCCGTGCGCCGCCGCAGCGGTACCGGTCATCAGCCGGGCCGGTCGCCGGAGCGCCGCAGGCGGTGCGGATTTCAGCGATGAGTTCGTCATCGCTTTTCGTCAGCGGTAGATCCGAGCTCGCCCGGAACTCCTTGAAAAGTTCTTGCAATATTCCGGCGGTGGCGCCCTCGTTTCGATGTCCGCTGGATGGGGTGTGCGGGGTTTCGCTCATGGGCGTGTCGTTTCTGGATCGGGTCCTGATCTCCAGCGTCATGGGATGGGGAATCGCATCGCAAAAGGGAGCGGAGTGTGGCCAGTGCCCGGGAGGTTTGGCTGCGCACCGTCGCTGGTGCGCAGCCTAGGGCATCCGCAATTTCACGTACGGTCAGTTGCTCCCAGTAGCGCAGCACGATGGTCGCGCGCTGCCGGTGACCGAGCCTGTCAAGAGCTGACAGCAGCAGCCGATGGTCGAAGTGATCCCGGTCAACCGGCTCGGGCTCGGGATTGTGCTCGGTGAGAACCTCCCGTGACCATCGGGCGGCTCGATGATCGCTGATGTAGGTGCGAACCATGACCGTGCGAGTGAAACCGGTCAGTTGCCGGCGGTTGTCCAGTTGCGGCCATTGAGAAAACACCTTGACCAGGGTCTTCTGAGTCAGGTCGTCGGCCTCGAACCAGTCGCCGCAGAGCAAGAACGCCCTCCGCCGCAGTTCGGGCCTGACCTGCTTGACGTACTGGGAGAAACCATCGTCGGAGTTCGGATCCACAGGGCACATCCAAGATCTTGAGCCACCGATGCAACGGACGGCTTCGGATGATGCGTGTAAGACGGTAAGGCAGTCAACAACGACATTGACAGACAGGTCGAAAGCTACTGACAGACCCGCCTGTACGACCATCGTGGAAAACCCTTACGTGGGCGCCCGTCAGAAGCGAGGCAGGAGGGGAGGCGAGACACGCGCCCTGTCTTCATGTCCCGAACCGAACCCGCTCCGGCGTTTGGTCAGCACAGATCAAGATCCGAGCAATCAGCCGATTCGATACCCTGGAGGTTGATCAACCGATGCGCTCTGTCCTTCTGGTCGCCGCTGCGACCATCGCGGCCACCACCAGCACGGTTCTCTCGCCCATGGCGGCCAGTGCGTCCCCGTCACCGACCAATGGAACAGTTCCGAAGCCCGGCCGGAACTGTGTAGTTCATTTGGCCGCATCCGGCAGCGTAAGCTGCTACGACACGTTCACCGAGGCCATCAACGACGCGACCAACGGGAAGATCACAGACGCTCCCCGAAACGCCCGTACCGCCGTGGCCAGTGCAACCTTCAACGACCGCATCAACGCCATCGCTCAGACAAAAGGCCAGTCGGCCGGACAGAAAGCCGCGACCGTCATCGAAATCTCGTACGAACACATCAATTTTCAAGGCGCCTCTCTGACATGGGAGACGTCCGGCGGCTGCGACAACTCGAGTGACGTGGACTGGCAGGCCGGCAGCATCACCGGATGGTGGAACGACCGAATCTCATCGTTCAGGACCTATGCCAACTGCCTGAGCAGGCATTGGGAGCACACGAACTTCCAAGGCGCCAGCACCGGCTACTGGGGCACCACCGGATACATCGGCGATGCCATGAACGACAGGGCTTCGTCCATCAAATGGATCTGAATTCCTGTTCTGAACCCCGCGGAACCATATGACCGTAGTGCGGAGCCGCAGCAAATTCTACGGCTCCGCACCGCGGTCCCACATCGTGCCGACAGACGGCGGATCGGCCGGCTTGCCGGTGGTGGGCGGCCTCGGCACGGCGGGCTGTTCCCATCGCTCCCCCTCAACGACGGCAGAGGCTTGGAAGCAGGTTCTGAGGCGACCTTATTCGGCCAGGTCGGACAGTTTCAGTTGCCGGCACGTAGTGCCCGGGAACACCGCGACCTGCCCGGAGGGCAGTACGCACGCCGCCAGCCTCGGCGTCGGCCGGGTGGGCTCACCGTCCGTTTCGTGATGCAAGCGAGGGTCTCCCTCACGCAGGAAACCTTGCCGGAACAAGGTCGCACAGGCGTCAAGCACATCGTTGACATCGGCGGGACCGGCACCGGCTCCCGCGGGAACGGCCTGAGCCACCTCGCTGTAGAAACTCTTGTTGTCCCACTCGCCGGTGCTGTAGCAGCGAATGGTGTGCCGCTGCGCCGCGGGCTCCTGGTGGGCGACGAACGCGAACGCGCCGGTGGTGCCGAGTGCGACGGCACCGGCGAGAGGCATCGCGATCGCCAACCGTCGCCGCCATGACCAGCGGCGGCGGGCGACCGCCCGGGTCAGCAACTCGGTACGGGCCGCACGCCGGTGCGGCGGCATGGGCCTGGGCCGTGGGATACGGGTCTCGTCCATCGGGTCGTTCATCGCAGTTTCCTCTCCTGACCGTCTTCGAGGGTGTCGTCGGGGAGCATCTGACGCAGCCGCGACCTGGCCCGCGCGAGCCTGGACTTCACCGTGCCGACCGGTACCTCCAACACGACGGCGGCGTCGGCGTAGGACAGCCCCGACCATGCCACCAGCGACAGCACTTCCTGATCGGCTGCCGGCAGGCGGTCGAGTCCCTCCCGGATCCGCCGCATGGTGCGCTCGTCGTCGAGCCGGGCCGCCAGTTCCTCCCCCATGTCGGGCTCGGTATCGGGCTCGGCGGCGGGCCGCAGCCGAGCCAGGAGCCGCCGTTGCCGGCGGCTCATGCGGTCGGCGTTGCGCAGCAGGTTGTTGGCCACCGCCAGCAGCCACGGCAGGATCGACTCGCCGGTCATGCGGACCGCGCGGCGGCGGCGCCACGCCTGTAGGAACACCAGCGAGGTGAGGTCCTCGGCCACGGCCCAGTCGGCGGTGCGGCGGAAACAGTGGTTGTAGACCGCGTCCGCATGCCGCTCGAATAACGCGCCGAACGCATCAGCGTCACCACCGGCCGCAGCCGACCACAGCTCTGCGTCGGCGCGCGGCCAGTCGTGGGCGCTCCCGGGCTCGGGGGTGTCGACGAAGATGTTCACATCCTCTTATGTCCGCCCACGGCAACGGGGTTCCGTGTCCGGGCGGCGGGGACACGTGTCCGGATCGGGCCACCGGGGCCTGCGCACGACGAATCACCGCACCCATCACCGCGGCGGTAGCCGGTGACGCGGGCGATGTGCGCGTCGGCCGGACCGGCGACACCAGTCGCGGCGGCGCGGGCACGGCGTTGCTGGAGGCGGTGGAGCGATGGGGCATCGTCTTCGCCAAACCGCTCACCCGCTGACACCACGTCCTGTTGCCGCCGCCCATTGAACGGCTATGCGGAATTTTCCATGGCCGGGGGCCGGGTCGCCGGCCGGGCTCGGAGGACCAGAGCCCCGGCATCCCGCAGCAGCGATCACGCACGGCGATCTGGACGTTGCCCAATTCCCTACGGTCACCCTGGCAACTTCTGTGAAGTCCCAGATTACGGCGGGAATCGCCGCGCGGACGGCCGGTCGGTCACTGGACGGCGCGTATAGTGCGGCGGCCGTCCCGCCGCTACGGTAGTGCAATATGAAACCGTACTGGTCCCTCCCCGCCCTCGCCATCGCCCTTGCCGCCGCGCTCGCGCCGGCGGGCGCCGCCCAGGCATCGCCAGTGTCCCCCGCCGACGGCGGGCACCAGGCCCGGTGCGTGTTCACTCCCACCCCCGACAACCCGGCCGCGAAGCCGGTGCGTACTCCCCGTCCCAAGGCCCGCGCCCACGGCAAGGTGGACGTCGTCATGGTCACGAACTTCGGTCCCATCAGCATCCGGATGGACAGGGCGAACGCGCCGTGCGCGGTGCACAGCTTCGTGAGCCTGTCCCGGCAGAAGTTCTACGACCACACGCGGTGCTGGCGGCTGACCAACTCGACGCGGCTCGGCGTCCTGCAGTGCGGCGACATCTACGCGGCGGAAAAGGGCGGCCCCGGCTACAAGTTCGACGACGAGCTCACCGGCGAGGAGACCTACCCGCGCGGGACGGTCGCCATGGGCAACTGGGGTCCCGACACCAACGGCAGCCAGTTCTTCCTCGTCCACTCCCGCGCGGACATCCCGCCCGCCTACACCGTGCTCGGCCAGGTCACCCGGGGCCTTCCTGTCCTCGACCGGATCGTGAAGGTCGGGATCATCCCCGGCGAGAACGGCCCCCTGGACGGCGAGCCCGCCGAGCCCGTCAAGATCCACCGCGTCTTCATCCGGGGCTGATCACCAAAGCCGATGCCACCCGCGACCGGCTCATAGTGGCCGGGGTGCTCCCGAACGTCGATCCCGCGCCGACGATGCTAGCCGGCGAGGCTCACCGACTGACGGACGTAGCCGGGCAGGGCGTTCCACCATCGGCATTCGTCGCGGACGGCGAGCGCCTGGTCCCGGTCCTCCGCCAGCAGGCGGAGGACGTCGCGCCGGTCTCGTCGGCCGCATGCCGCCACGGCCGATCTCAGGGCCGTGGTGGCCTGGGCGCCGAAGGAGCGGCCGCGGCAGAACTCCAGCATGGTGTCGGGCACGTCCGGGGGCATCCGGGGGGCGGCATTGGCGAGTGCCCAGCACGCTTGGACGCGCGTGTCGGTTTCGATCCGGTCCGCACCGATCATGTTCAGGAGCGTCCACCCGTCTTCGCGTCCCTCGGCGACCTTGCCGAACAGACGGATGACGGCCCGCAACAGGCCAGGGTCCTGGTGGTCTGCGCCCTGGTGCAGCCAACGGGCGAGAGTGTGCCGTAAGGCGTCGCGATACCCGGAGTTGACCAGCAGCGTCGTGTACACCGACCGGGTGGTGTCGTCGTGGCCGAGCAGGCTCTGGACGAGGATGTGCCCGAGCAGCGAGTCCTCGCCCTGCTCCCATTTGGCCTGCCAGACCAGGCCGATGCCCTGGATCTCGGCGGCCAGGCGCAGGCATGCGGCCTGGTACCGGCTTGTTTGCGGGTCCATGCGGGCGGGCTTGGCGAGATAGACGAGGTCGGGTCCCACTTCCCCGTGCAGTCCCAGGTGCGGGGCCGGGTGCAGGCGGCGGGAGAGCTGCACGGCGGCCCGGCGGACTTCCAGCTCGACCTGCGCGTCGTTGATCGTCTCCTGGCACTCCCTCCGCAGCGTGTTCAACTGCTGCGCGGAAGGCCGCCAGGATCCCGCGTCGACCAGTGCCGCCACGGTGGTGAACAGCTCACGCAGCAGCCAGCGGTCCGGCGGATCCAGCAGCGCCCGCACCACCCAGGCGGCGGGTGCCCGCGAAGGGGCGCGCTGGTAGATCTTCAGGGGCTGGAAGGATGCCGGGTTGCCCCGCTGGGTCATGGCGCCGATGGCGACCTCCCCGGCGAGGCCGACCGCGATCTCCGCCCGCCCGATCCGCAGCAGGGCCTCGGCCCTCAACTCCTGATCGATCCCCTGGGCGGCGCAGATCTCCAGCATCAGCCGCTCCACCAGGGCGCCCCAGGTGCGCCTGCCGAGTCTGCGTCCCGTCGCGAGCAGATGCGCCGACAGCAGGTCCCAGTCGGCGGCCGTGACCGTGTCGGCGGCGAGGACGCCGTCGATGATGTCGGCGGCCCGCTGCTCGGCCGCGGCCGCGGACCGGAGCCACGACCGGTCGTCGCCCCGATCGCCGTGCGCCCGCAGCACTTTCTGCGCGGGGCCCGCGAGCCGCCCTCCGGGCAGGCCCAGCGCCCGCTCGTAGGACGCCAGATGCTGGGCCTGCCAGGACGCGGTCCCGCGTTCCAGGCGCGAGATCATGGCCGGGCCGATGCTCCGGGGCGCTCCTGCGGCGGTCATCCGCGCGGCGAACGTGGCGGCGGTCGCCGATTCGGCGTCGGACGCGTTGTAGCGGTGGGTCCGGGCGAGCCAGCCCACCAGTGCGTCCGCGCCGGCGCGGGCGGGATCCGCCGCCTTGGCCGGTCGTCCGAGTTTCGCCTCCATGAACCGCCCGCCGCGTGCAGGGCCCCGGGCACCGGGACCGGACTTATTTACCGTCTGCGTCACCGATTCAAGCACCGGCCTCGGGACGTCCACAGACATCAAACTCGACACATGTCGCTCACCACGGCAGACCACCGGCGAAGCATCGGAGGGGGCACGACCATGCACGTTTCAGGCCACGACACGTTGATGAATCCCCGGGGCATCACACCGCCGCCCGCGTTTCGCCCGATCTTCGGCGTGGACATCGCCGGTTTCGGCGCGCCCGAGCGTGACGACGAGGTGCAGCTCGCGGTCAGGGAAAGGCTGTACGAGGTGCTGCTGGAGTCGTGGGAGGGGGCGGGCCTGTCGTGGGGTGAGGCGATCCGGGAGGACCGCGGCGACGGGGTGCTGCTCATCGGCGGCCCGCAGGAGTCGCCGGGCCTGCTCATCGACCCGCTGCTGGATCTCATCCGAGCCCGGCTTCAGCGTTACAACAGGTTGTCGAGCACCGCCGGACGGATCCGCTTGCGAGCCGCGCTGCACCTTGGCCCCGTCCACCAGGACGATCACGGCGTCGTCGGCACGGCGATCAACCACATGTTCCGTCTGCTGAACGCCCCGCAGTTGCGCGAAGCCTTGGACGAGCCCAACGTCGACCTGGCGTTCATCGCCTCCCAGCAGGTTTATGACAGCGTCATCGTCACCCACGGCTCTCTGGGGCCCGAAAACTACCTGCCTGTCGAATGTCATGTGAAGGAGACCGCGGCACCGGCCTGGATCACCATCCCGGTACGCGGCCGCCGTCCCCTGATCACCCACTCGCGAGCCGGCGTCGCCAGCGTGATCCCCCTGGACCGGCGAGCCGACTGACGTCCGCCGACCCGGCTTCCACCGTCCCGGCGGACGGCCATTCGCGACGAAGTCGCGGTACTCGCCGGACAGCACTCCTTGGCCGCCCATCGTCCGGTGTCGGAAGCCGGAGGTAAGGGCGCGGCGGCCGGGGCTGCGGGCGTGGTTGGCGGCGGTTGGCGGGCCTCAGCCTTGAGTGCTGGGTGACGGCGGCGGGTCATCTTTGCCGGGCCATCCTGGACTCTCGGGACGCCGGGCGCGGTGCTCAGTGCTGAGCGAATTGACACTCACAAAGGCGGGGGCACAAATCCGGCACATGCGGACATGTGGGCTTTGTGATTAGGATTTTTGCGACCGAATCAGACACACAAAGGCCGCACGTGCGGATTTGAGCGTGGCGATATGGCTTATGGCGCTGTTAGCGGTGTGCGTGTCGAGCATTTGCCCGAATGTGACCATACGATTACTCCACAGCGGTTGACCGTGAAGAGTTAACGAACAGCACGGACTGTGTTCGACGCGATATCGGGAGGACGGCCATGCCGATCCCCTACGTCCGCCGCCGCCGGCTGGCGGCCGAGATCCGCAAACTCCGGGAGAGCCGCGGCCTCACGACCGATGGCCTGGCCCGCCTCATGTTCTACAACCGCGCGAAGATCTCCCGGCTGGAGAACGCCCAGATCCGCCCGGACCTCATCGAGATCATGAACATCCTTGACGCCCTCGAAGTCACCGGCAGCCAGTACGACCGGATCTGCCAGCTCGCCCGCGAGGCCGGACAGAAGGGCTGGTGGGACCAGTACGGCATGTCCATGGGGCCGCGCCAGAAGCTCGCGGCCGATCTGGAGTACAACGCCGCTACTGTCCGCAGCTACGACCAAACCGCGATGCCTGGCTCCCTACAGTGTCGCCCGTTCATCGACGCCCTCGTTAAGCTCGATGAGAGCCAGCGGACGCTCGACTACCAGCCGGAGCGGATGGCCGAGGCTCGCGCGGCCCGGCAGCGCCAACTGCTCAGACCAGACGGCCCGACCTACGAGACCATCCTCGACGAATGCGTGATCCACAGGCTGGCAGTACCTCCAAAAGTGATGGCCGCCCAGCTCCGCCACATGATCACGACGGTCACGAAGAGAAAACTGATCAGCGTCCGGGTACTCCTACACAACGCCCGCATTCCCGGCGGTCTTCCTCCCCAGTCGTCGTTCTACCTCTACGCCTTCGCTGAGCCCGGTGATCCGCCGATAGCAGTAGTCGATACCGTTACCACTGACCTCATCCTCACCCAGCGCGGCGAACTCGCGAGGTACAACGTTATGTACGACCGACTGCGAGAGGCCGCCCTGCCCCCAGAAGACAGCATTGCCTTCCTTGAACAGGTAGCCAACCGGGTGACCGACCAGGCATGATCGGGAACATGAACAAGCACTATTCCGGATGGCGCAAATCCACTCACAGCGCTCCGGACGGCCACTGTGTCGAAGTTGCCCAAGCCAACGACGGGAGCATTGGCGTCCGTGACACCAAGCTCAACCACAGCCCTATCCTCGAGTTCACCCCCACCGAGTGGCGCGCCTTCCTCAAGGCCGTCCGGCCCGATCAGCTCTGACGGAATCGAGCGATGAACGAACACTTCACCAACTGGCGCAAGTCACGCCACAGCGAACCCAACGGCCACTGCATCGAAGTGGGCCGAGCCACCAATGGCACCATCTGTGTCCGCGACACCAAGCTCAACAGCAACGGCCCAACCCTGGAGTTCACCAGGGACGAGTGGCGGATCTTCCTTCACAAGATCCGTGCGGACGACCACTGACCCCCTACGGACATCATCGGCCTTGAGACGAGCCTGCCCCGTCTCAAGGCTGCTGGCGTTTTGAAGCTCCCACGTTCACCTGTCCGGGTGGCGCGGCCCTTCTCCTGGAGGCGGATCGAGGATCGTCTTGTACGGCTCCCCTGTCTCCATGGCCCGCGCCATCGCGTCATACACATCCAAGATCAGCGCCTTGGTCCGCGCGAACCGTTCAGGATCGTTGCGCTGGAAGGCACCAAAGCTGTCCATGATGTAGCCGACATCATCACGACCGACGCCGCAGAGGTGGAAGTACGCAGCGTCCAACTCAACTCGCATCGCAAACCGCCGCTCCTCATCCCAGATAAAGGGCGCCCCGTTGGTGAGCAGGATGTCCGGCTTGGCGCTGATGACGCGGTCGCGCTCCTCCGGGAGCTCCTGGCCGGTGCAGCAGGCGAACGTGACGGGACAGTCACCGGCGGCCATCCCCCACGTCAGATACTTCTCCAGCTCGTGGAGCTGGCTGTTCGCCAGCGCGTTCATCGGGTAGACGACGATCGCCTTGATCCGGCCGGGCTCCGGGTCGCGCAGCACCGAATCGACGATGGGGACGATGTAGGAGAGGCTCTTACCCGAGCCGGTGCCGGTGGTGAGAACGTAGCTGTCCTTCTCGCGCGCCGCCTCGATCGCCTCGCGCCGATGCCTGTGCAGGATGAGGGGTGCGCTCCCCCTCGTCCTCGACGAGTTCGCAACGGTGCCGCCAGGCTCGAAATTCGGGTTGAGCGGCAGCCAGGGGTCGGGCCAGCGGACCTTGCCCTTCTCCTCCTCCCGCAGGTGCTCGGCGATGCGCTCGTCACGGACCTCGACCAGGGGCGCGGCGAAGGCGGAATAGTCCCTGATCAGCCGGTCGTGCACCTCGAACACGTCCATGTGCCGGTCACCGCACCCGGCGTGGCCGACAGCGCGAGTATGACCGAAACACTTCTTCTGATCGCGGGGTGGAGACCCACAGAATGTAGGGTCCCGTCCGATCAGACGCTCGGACGGGGACCCTTTCTCTGTCATCTTACGGAAGGAATTCCAGAGGGCTTCCAGTCAGACGTGTCCGGCTTCGCAGAAGGTGCCGGGAATTGTCTTCGTCTTGGGCGGCTGGTCGGCGACTTCCGCGAATATCGAGGCAGAGAACGGCCATAGACCGTCGCCGCCGTCGAGGTCCGCTCCATCCTCTCCGTAGTCGTTGAAGT